>JBMFXG010000023.1:0-20483 GCA_049964535.1 Acidimicrobiales bacterium
CGTTGACCACACGCCTTGATGATCAGCGGAATCAATCAGAACCCTGACCGTGGCGTCCGTCGCCTTCTCGGAGTCGAGAACACGGACTTTGAAGTCTGTGAGGTGAATCTGCGAGAGCTCCGTGAAGTATCTCCCGAGCGCCTGACGAAGCGCACCGTCGAGAGCGGCCACAGGACCATTGCCTTCGGCCGTCGCTATGTGGCGTTCGCCGTTGACGGTGAGCTTGACCGTTGCCTCCGTGGAAGCGAGACCGCCCTCTGAGTAATCGGTCAAGACTCGAAAGGACTCGAGGGTAAAAAACTCTTGTCTCCAGCCGACGGTATCGCGCAGCAGAAGCTCAAGCGATCCATCTGCCGCCTCGAAGTGATATCCCGAGTGCTCGAGCGATTTCAAGCGTTCAACGACCTTGACGATCGACTCGGAATCAAGCTCAACGCCGAGCTCCCCCGCTTTAATGGCGATGCTCTGTCTACCGGCCATCTCAGAGACTACAAACTTGGAGCCGTTTCCTACTAGTTCGGGTTCGAGGTGCTCGTAAGCGTCCTTCCTCCGGGCGATGGCAGAGACGTGCAACCCGGCCTTGTGCGCGAACGCAGAGAATCCGACATAGGGAGCCTGACCAGCGAGAGGGACATTGACGATCTCAGCGAGATGGCGCGAGATCGAAGTCAAGAGGGTGATTCTCTCCCGAGGAATCGTCTCTACGCCCATCTTCAATGTCAGATCTGGCACGACAGTTGAGAGGTTCGTGTTCCCAGTTCGCTCTCCATAACCGTTGACACATCCTTGAACATGGGTCACGCCCAGAGAGACGGCAGTGAGCGAATTTGCAACGGCACAACCGGAATCGTTGTGAAAATGAACACCCAGTTCACTTGAGAACGCACCCTCTAGCTCCTCGAGCGTGGCTGCGATCTCATGGGGAAGTGTACCTCCGTTAGTATCACAGAGCACCAGCGTGCGTGCGCCACCCTCTTGTGCGGCCTCAAGGATCGAGCGAGCGAATCTTGGGTTGGCCCGGTAACCGTCGAAGAAGTGCTCCGCATCGAAAAAGACCTCCAATCCATGAGAGGTCAGATACCTCACAGACTCTAACGCCATTGCAACGCCCTCATCCAAGGTGGTGCGCAACGCCTCTGTGACGTGGTAGTCCCACGACTTTGCAACGATACAGACCGCATCGGTCCCAGCCGCAACAAGGGCCTGCAGCGTTGGGTCGTCTTCAGCCCTCGAGTTCGGTCGACGCGTAGACCCAAAGGCAACAAGACGAGCCGTCTCAAGCTTCAACTCCGAAGGTGCCCTTCGAAAAAACTCTTCATCTTTCGGGTTGGCACCGGGCCATCCCCCTTCGATGTAACTGACACCAAGACGATCTAGTTGCTGTGCAACCTTGAGCTTGTCCTCAACCGTTAGGGAGATTCCCTCTTGCTGTGAACCATCCCTCAAGGTCGTGTCGTAGATATCGACCGAACCGGGAAGTCGAGGAAGGAGACTACTCGACATAGTCCAGCCACTCGGGGTGCGTCGAGGACTTACCCTTCACGAGATCGAAGTAAGCAGCCTGCAGCTCCTTCGTGACAGATCCAGGTCTTCCGTCACCTACCTCGCGATCGTCGACCGACGCCACTGGCACCACTTCAGCAGCGGTTCCAGTCAGAAAGATCTCATCAGCTAAGTACAGATCAGACCGCAAGAGAGTTCCTTCTTGAACCTCGAAGTCGTGCTCGCGGGCCAGAACCATGATTGCGTCTCTGGTCAATCCATCGAGAGCACCGGCAGAGATCGGAGGGGTAATCACTCGACGACCTTTAACTATGAAGATATTCTCACCCGTACACTCCGACACGGTTCCTTGCGGCGAGAGCAGAATGCACTCGTCATATCCACTTTTCACCGCTTCGATCTTTGCCAAGGACGAATTGACATACATTCCCGTACACTTCACAGCCGGGGGTATTGCGTTCGGGTCGTGCCGCTGCCAGGACGAAATCTTGACGCGAATACCCTTAGCTAAGCCCTCTTCTCCCAGATACGCACCCCAAGGCCAAGCAGCGATGGCGACGTTCGTCTTTGACAGGAGAGGATTCAAACCCATCTCGCCATAACCAAGATAGGCAATGGGTCGCAGATAGCACGACTTCAACTTGTTCTCGGTTACGACGGCCTTCGTCGCTGCTCTCAGTTCTTCGCGACTGAAGGGAATATCCATGAGGAGAATTTTGGCCGACTTGAAAAAACGATCGATATGGTCATTCAGTCTGAAAATCGCTGGCCCACGAGGCGTCTCATACGCCCGGATACCCTCAAACACTCCAGATCCATAGTGAAGTCCATGAGTCAACACGTGGATCTTGGCATCGGCCCAGTCCACCATTTTCCCGTCCATCCAGATCCGATCCGATTCAGTTATTGCCATGACGTATCCTTTCTGCGACCCAGTCGCCGATATCTTGCGTTGAAAGTCCAATCGGCGGAGCAGGCTGTAGTGCCGCTTCGATACGACTAGCCGCCTCTTGCTCTCCGAGAAAATTGAGCATGAGCGCCGCCGACAAAATTGCCGCTGTTGGGTTTGCCCGCCCCGTCCCTACGATGTCGTGAGCCGCTCCATGCACCGGTTCAAAGAGCGAAGGCCCCGTTCGCTCTGGGTTGAGGTTGCCCGAAGCGGCTAACCCAATTCCACCAGATATGGCCCCACAGAGATCGGTTAAAATATCCCCGAAGAGGTTGTCCGTCACGATGACGTCGTAGCGTTCTGGTGCCTCAACGAGATAGATACACGCAGCGTCAACGTGATTGTAAGCGGTCTCAACATCGGGATACTCCTCTGCAACGCTGTCGAAGGTGCGCTGCCAAAGATCGCCTGAGAAGGTCAAGACGTTCGTCTTATGTACCAAGGTCAGGTGACGAGCCTTTCGAGACCTCGCTAGATCAAATGCGTAGCGGATCGTACGTTCGACACCGAAACGAGTATTCACCGACCCTTGTGTAGCCACCTCGTGAGGCGTACCCCGACGCAGAATACCTCCTTCTCCGGCATAGCTTCCTTCAGTATTTTCTCTCACGACCACCATGTCGACGGCTTTGCCAACGTAACCACTTTCCGGTGATGGCGAGCGAAACGGTCGATGATTGATATAGAGATCCAGCTCGAATCTCAATTTCAGGAGAAGACCTCGCTCCAAGATTCCAGATGGCACATCGGTAGAGCCAATCGCTGGTCCTATGGCTCCGAGCAGAACGGCATCGAGCTTCCGAATCGAATCGAGATCACTTTCAGGTAACACATCCCCGGTACGGAGGTACCTCGAAGCACCGAGATCGAAGAAGGTCGTTGCAACATCGACGCCAGAGGCTTCCACCGCCTTTAGGGCCTCTTGGGTTACCTCCGGACCGATCCCGTCACCTCCAATTACCCCGAGTGAATACGTCACCATCGATCCTCTCTCTCAAAATATGACCGAACCAACATTCGCTCATCGATCACAGGCCTAGAAACAAAAAGACCGCCCACAGCGTGGCCGGTCTTAAACTCACACCGAAACTCGGTGTGAGTTAGAAAATAATCTGAAAAGTGATAGCTTCGACGGTACCCTGGTCCATGTGCGACACACTCTAGCCGCACCGAAGAGAGATTGCAAACCGCTCTACCGAGAAGATGCAAAGTGCGTAGAGATCGCTACGCCAGCGCCGGCCAGCGAGAGCACTGCCCTTAGGCACGGCGCCGTGTCCACTAAAGATGCATCGGGGTACTCTATAGCGCATGAGTAACGAGACCACCCTTTCCCGCCAAGCATACGATCGACTCGTCCAAGAGCTTGAAGATCTCACAACTCGAGGCCGCATCGAGGTAGCAGCCACCATCGAAGCTGCGAGGGCTCTCGGCGACCTCAAAGAGAACGGAGACTATCACGCCGCGAAAGACACCCAAGGCAAGATGGAAGCCCGCATTCGACAGCTTCAGGCGCTTCTCTCCGACGCGGTGATCATCGATGACGAAGCGTTAAGCACAGAGAGCGTAGCACAAGGTCTCATCGTAGCCCTCAAGTACGTCGGCGATGACGAAGTCATGGAGTACTTCGTCGGATCCATTGAGGAGAAGCGAGACGGAGTCGATGTTCTCTCCCCTACCTCGCCACTCGGTCAAAGCCTCATCGGAGCGCACGTCGGCGACCTCGTTGCCTACGACGCACCGGGAGGTCGCCTCCAAGTCGAAATTATCGAAATACGATCGTGACGTTCCTCAGCCCGAGCCCCGCGAGATCCTCCGATACGGTCAAAGATCGAACTACTTCCCAGTTCGCTGCGGCTCTGCTGCTCGCAGATCTCACTCAAATACCTGCCGCCGACTTTCAAGTGGAGGATCGATGCGGCAGAGGTAACGGGAAGCTGCCTCTAACTTAAGAATCCGCACAGCTACTACGTAGCTCGCAACCCTTTAGAGGAGTACATGATGGGAAAAACTCTTTCAGAGAAGGTCTGGGACGATCACGTCGTCGTGTCACGGGACGGCGAGCCCAACCTCCTCTATATCGATCTACACCTCATCCATGAGGTGACCTCTCCTCAAGCCTTCGACGGACTACGTATGGCAGGGAGAACCGTTCGACGGCCTGACCTCACGCTTGCGACGGCGGATCACAACGTTCCAACCCAAGACATCTTCGCACCACTACAAGATCCGATCTCAGCCAAGCAACTAGAAGCGCTAGCAGCGAACTGCGCTGAGTTCGATATCACCTTGTACCCTTTGGGCTCACCAAATCAGGGGATTGTTCACGTAATTGGGCCAGAGCAAGGCATCACTCTTCCAGGGATGACCATCGTGTGCGGTGACTCCCATACCGCCACGCATGGGGCTTTCGGAGCACTTGCGTTCGGCATCGGCACCTCTGAGGTAGAACACGTCCTCGCGACCCAGACCCTTCCTCAATCTCGCCCAAAGACATTGGCAATTACGATCGATGGCCAGCTTCCGATCGGCGTCACAGCGAAAGACGTCATCTTGGCGATCATTGGCAAAATCGGAACTGGCGGTGGCATTGGATACGTTATTGAGTATCGAGGCGAGGTCATCCGCAACCTCTCCATGGAAGGACGGATGACGATCTGTAACATGTCGATTGAAGCCGGTGCGCGCGCGGGCATGATCGCTCCAGACGAAACCACATTTTCCTACCTCGAGGGACGTACCCACGCGCCGAAGGGCTCCGTCTTCGATGAGGCCGTTGCGTACTGGCAGACCCTCCGAAGCGATGCCGATGCTCGATTCGACCACGAGGTCAACATCTCAGGATCTGAGCTTACGCCGCACGTCTCATGGGGCACTAACCCTGCACAGGTGGCCTCGATCGATGGATCTATCCCCGATCCTGAAAGTTTCACCGAACCAGACGCAGTTGAATCAGCTCGTCGAGCCCTTACCTATATGGGCCTCAGGCCGGGTACCCCGATCCGAGAGATACCGATCAATACCGTTTTTCTCGGTTCTTGCACAAACTCACGCATTGAAGATCTGCGGCTGGCTGCCTCGATAGTTGACGGCAAAAAGATCGCTCCGGGGGTGCGAGGACTCGTCGTTCCAGGTTCACAACGAGTCAAGGCTCAAGCAGAGCAGGAAGGGCTCGACGTCATCTTTACCTCAGCTGGCTTCGAATGGAGAGAGGCCGGCTGCTCTATGTGCCTTGGCATGAATCCCGACCAGTTATCGGTCGGAGAGCGTAGTGCCTCCACATCGAATCGCAACTTTGAGGGTCGCCAAGGAAAAGGTGGGCGAACCCATCTCGTCTCGCCAGCGATAGCTGCTGCGACCGCCATCGCAGGACATTTTGCTACACCGACCGACATCTAGTTCAACCCGATAGAGGAGCCTTCTCGTCATGAAACCCACAACCATCATCCGCGCTAGTGGTGTTCCACTGCGTCGTTCCGATGTCGATACAGATCAGATCATCCCCAGCGAATGGCTCAAGCGGGTCGAGCGAACCGGTTTTGGAGCCGGGCTCTTCTCCGAGTGGAGAGAGAACCCTTCCTTCGTCTTGAACGACGAGCGCTACCGTGGAGCAAAGATTCTCGTCGCCGGTGCGAATTTTGGCGTTGGGTCCTCAAGAGAGCACGCCGTCTGGGCACTCCAGGACTACGGCTTTGAGGCCGTTGTATCCGCACGCTTCGGAGACATCTTCCGAAGCAACTGCACGAAAGTTGGTATCGTACCGGTCATGATCGACGAGTCTTGCGTCGAGGCGTTACAGACCTTGATAGAGAGCTCCCCTGGCAGCGAGATCACCATCGATCTCTTCGAACTGACCATTCACGCCGAGAGCGGAGACCGCTCCGTGACAGCGTCGTTCCCGCTCGACACCTTTACCCAGGAGCGATTCATCCAGGGCCTCGACGATATTGCTCTCACGCTTCGTTACGAGGCGAATATCACCTCCTTCGAGCAAACGCGAGCTAGCTGGCTCCCAACAACGCGGCTTTAGCTCGGCGCACATAAGCGTGCATCGCAGGTCCGAGACCGACGATCACGACTCCAAGAACTATCACGATTGATCCAGCCACAAAGGTGAGGCCGAGCGGTTCGCCAAGCACAACTGCTCCCTCGAATACAGAGATGATGGCGATGAGATAGGTCACTGAAGATGAAAGCGTGGCGCTCGCAGTAGCGACCAGCTTGAGCATCAAAAGTGCGGTCAAACCGGTATTGAAAATCCCCAAAACGCACGCAATAAGAAAGGCATCGAGCGGTACGTGAGCAGATCGCCCGATGACACCGGGGTCTAGCCCCAAACACAGTATCGAAGCAACCACGAGCTGAACTGCAATGAGCTGGAGAGAGGTCAAGCCAAGTTGCAGCAGATACCGCTTTTGTACAATGATGCCGAGACCATAGGAGGCGGCAGCCACGATAATTCCTACGGTTGCAGTGGCCCCAGTGTGTCCAACTCCATACCAAGGATGAAAGACCAGGACGGCTCCGGTGAGGCCAACAACGATGCCCACCCAAGTCGATCGCCCCAGAGCACGGCCCCGAAAAAAGAGCGGGCTCAGAAGTGCAGTGAAGATTGGCGTTAGAGTGTTCAACATCCCAGCTAGCGAAGCTGCGACGGAGGTCTCTCCCCAGGTGATCAAGAGATATGGAGCAACGAAGGAGACGAGGCTCGAGAGGATAAGCACCACCAGCACCCGTGGCCTCAAGCTTGTGATAAATCGACGACGCTCTGAGCGAAGGGCGAGTGCAGATGTCACGATCGCAGCGGCAAAGACGCGGTACGTAACGAGATCGAGAGCGGAAAGGTGCGCAACCGCAACCTTGATCAACGTGTAGGAACTACCCCACATCACTCCGAGAGCTACAAAGAGCACAAGAGCACGTCGACTCACCTCAAACCACTCCGACACCTGCCGAGCTGAGACCTCTTGATCTTGTGCACTACCGTGAGTTTCCCCTCGTCAGAGGTACGACGAACTACTTGCCACTGCGGAGAACCCACAGATGGAACGCCACGTAATTCTAAGATGCCATCGGCACCGCCACAACACTCTATCGAAGTACCCACAATCTCACCGACGCAGCGAGGTTGGTCTTCTTCACAGAGAAGTGTGTTTCGTCCTAGCTCAGCCTCTCGACGACGTAGTCAATGCAGTGTGTGAGCGCCTCAACATCAGCAGGATCGATTGCGGGAAACATCGCTATGCGAAGTTGATTTCGACCGAGTTTGCGATACGGCTCGGTATCGACGACCCCATTTGATCGCAGAACCAAAGCGATTCGTGCAGCATCGATACCGTCAACAAAGTCGATCGTTCCTACGACGTGAGAACGATCTCGCGGATCTCGTACAAACGGCCGAGCAAAAGTCGATCGCTCTGCCCATCCGTACAGTAGTTCTGCTGAGGCATCCGATCTACCAACCGCGAACCTCAAGCCGCCATTTTGGAGCATCCACTCGACCTGATTCAGCATCAGGTAGATCGTTGCTAAAGCCGGAGTGTTGTATGTTTGGTTGAGACGAGAGTTCTCCAACGCAATCGACAGGTCTAAAAAGGCCGGCACCCATCGTCCCGACGCTTTGATCGTTGCGATTCGTTCGACGGCCTGGGGTGAGAGTAAGGCCAGCCAGAGTCCGCCATCGGATGCAAAACTCTTCTGGGGGGCAAAGTAGTAGCAATCAAACTCTGCTGGGTCGACTCGAAGTGCTCCGGCGCCCGACGTCGCATCAACCGCCACAATGCCACTCGAACCAACGGGACGAACGATCTCCATAGATACGCCGGTAGAGGTCTCGTTGTGGGTCAAGGCGTAGGTGTCCACGTCCGAGCGTACGACTGCCTCGGGATGAGTTCCAGCCTCAGATTCAATGACCTCAGGCGCCTGCAGATGAGGAGCGAGCGATGCTGCGGTAGCGAACTTCGAAGAGAACTCACCGAAGGAGAGGTGCTGACTCTTACGTTCGATCAGCGAGAAGGTCGCAGCATCCCAAAAGCACGTCGAACCGCCGTTACCAAGCATGACTTCGTAGCCCTCTGGAAGCTCGAAGAGGTTCATCAGACCTTGCCGTAATCGACCGACAACGTCTTTGACGGTCGCTTGACGATGACTGGTACCGAGATAGGTCGTGCCAAACTCGGCGAGTGACTGCACCGCTTCCAGACGAACCTTGGACGGTCCCGAGCCAAAACGACCATCGTGAGGAAGCAATTCCTTCGGTATCGTCAGCGACGTTCTATCACTCATTAAACTACCCTTCACTAGTCCAACTACAAAGGCGGAGTTCCATGCCCAGCGAGATCCGTATCTCACAGCGAATCACTCGAGTTGCAGAATCAGCGACGCTCGCCATCGACGCGAAGGCTAAGGCTCTTTCAGCTGCGGGAATCGATATCATCGGCTTCGGTGCTGGCGAACCAGACTTCCCTACTCCTCATTTTATCGTCGAAGCTGCAGCCCGTGCAACCTCGGACCCAAAGAATCATCACTACACCGCAGCAACGGGTCTGCCCGAACTGAAAGAGGCTATTGCGGTCAAGACCCTCCGGGACTCGGGCCTACGATACGAACCATCTCAGATAATCGTTACCAACGGAGCAAAACACGCGATCTTTAACACCATTGTTACCATGGTTGACGAAGGAGACGAGGTTCTTATCCCGTCACCATTTTGGACGACCTACCCAGAGCTCGTACGTCTCGCCGGTGGAGTGCCAATCGAGATACCAACGACCCATGAGAACGGGTTCAAGGTCACCCGTGCATCGATAGAACCGTATCTCACCAAGCACACGAGACTGTTCCTACACGTCTCACCGTCGAACCCCACTGGCGCGCTCTACACACCCCAAGAGACCGCCGAGCTCGCAACATTCCTCGCAGATCACGACGTCGCGGTCATGGCCGACGAGATCTACGAACATCTCACTTACGATGGCAACCGATCTACTTCAATCTTCGCGTGTTCGGAGGCGCTGAAAGAGACCGGCGTAATCGTCAACGGTGTAGCCAAAACCTACGCTATGACGGGCTGGCGAATCGGTTGGATGATCGCCCCCCCACCAGTAACCAAAGCCGCTGCCAATCTCCAATCCCAAGTCACCTCCAACATTTCAAACGTATCCCAGAGGGCAGCTCTCGCAGCTCTTACGGCCGATCTGTCAGCGGTTCAACCAATGATCGACGCCTTCGACCAGCGCCGTCGAACGATGACCTCGATGCTCAGTAGTATCGAAGGCGTCGATCTCGAGCTTCCCCAGGGTGCCTTCTACGCCTTCCCTTACGTTGGAGACCTCCTCAAGAAGCGTTTCGGTAATCAATCGGTCACTTCAACGATGGAACTCGCAGAGCTGCTTCTCGATCAGGCCAAGATCGCTGTTGTTCCCGGAGAGGCATTTGGGGCTCCTGGTTACCTACGATTCTCATACGCACTCGCAGAGGCAGACCTCGTCGAGGGTATCAAACGCTTCACCGACTTTGTCACCTCTGCAGAGGGCTAAGTCACGAACCAGAGACGTTCCGAGAAGTATCCTCACCCGAACGTCCCGTCATCGAACCAACGGTAACACCGGCTAGGATCTTCTCTAGTTGTCGGCCGTAGCGTAGACGCATACTTAGGCGCTAGCACAGATCGAGTGGACAACCAACCAGTGCGAGGAGACCAATTAAACATGGCAAAAATATTGGTGACCGAAGAGATAGCCGACAACGGACTCGAACTCCTACGAAAGGCGGGGCACGAGGTCATTATCGATCTCACCACAAACCCCACCAGCCTGTTAGATGCCGTCAAAGGCGTGCACGCCATGATTATTCGTTCTGCCACCAAGGTGACTCGGGAGGTTCTTGAGGCTGCCGATGCTCTCCAGGTAGTCGGTCGTGCGGGTATCGGTCTCGACAACGTTGATGTCGCAGTCGCAACGAGTCGCGGCGTCATGGTGGTCAATGCTCCCCAATCAAATATCCTCTCCGCGGCAGAGCTCACCATGGCACTCCTGCTCTCTCAGGCTCGAAACGTTCCACAAGCTCACAATGCTCTTGTTGCCGGACGATGGGAGCGATCGAAGTGGGAGGGCGTCGAGCTCTACGGAAAGACGATCGGAATCGTCGGACTTGGCCGAATCGGGGCGCTAGTCGCCCAACGATGCCTCGCCTTTGGAATGTCACTCGTCGCCTATGACCCCTACGTCTCGCAAGAGCGTGCGCGAAGGATGGGAGTCGAGCTCATGGCGCTAGACCAGGTCGTCGCCACCTCCGATTTTCTTACCATTCACCTTCCCAAATCGAAGGAAACGCTGGGACTTATCGACAAAGAACTGCTTGCGAAGGCCAAGCCAGGCCTCCGCATCATCAATGCTGCGAGAGGGGGAATCGTCGACGAGGCCGCTCTCTACGATGCGCTCGTCTCCGGACAGTTGGGCGGCGCCTCTCTCGACGTGTTCGCGTCAGAACCACCGACGGACTCACCGCTCCTTACCCTCGAGAACGTTGTCGTGACCCCTCATCTCGGAGCCTCAACCTCAGAGGCACAAGATAAGGCGGGCGTCACTATCGCGGAGCAACTGCTTCTTGCCTTTCGTGGTGACTTCGTACCCTTTGCGGTCAACGTCGATGCCGGCGAAGCTTCCGATGTCATCAAGCCATTTCTCAGTCTCACCGAATCCCTTGGTCGCTTCCTCGCAACACTCAACGGCGGACTCCCAGAACGACTCGACATCGAGTATCAAGGGGTTCTGGCAGGCGAAGACACGAGAATTCTCACCCTTGCGGCTCTTAAAGGTATTTTTGCCGCCGGGACAAACGAACCGGTATCGTACGTCAATGCCCCCCAACTCGCTTCAGAGAGGGGCCTTGAGGTCACTGAGACCACCACGGCTACTCCACGTCAACACTACGTCTCGCTCGTCACGCTCAGGACTCCGGCGCACTCAGTCTCCGGAACATTCATCGGAAATGCCTCGGAACCCCGAATCGTCGAGGTCGACGGTCACGGTGTTGAGGTCCCTCCGTCTGCACACATGCTTGCGGTGCGTAACGATGATCGCCCCGGCAAGATCGGACTGGTCGGCACCGTTCTCGGAGAAGCAGGAATCTCAATCTCGTCTATGGGTGTATCACCCACAGAGTCTGACGGAACGGCGCTCATGATCTTGGCGGTGGGGTCAGAGGTTCCTAAAGAGATCATCGACCAACTCGACAGCGCCGAGGGAATCATCTATGCCCGATCGGTCTCGTGCTCGTAGATCTCGAGGCCGATCGGAGTCTTAACGGCCGATCGAAAGGCCGAGTCAGAACCATATCGCTCTCCTCCATCGTATAGGAGGCCGCCGCACTACTGAAGTGTGCTAGCATCTGGTTCATGCCAGCGGTGTGTATCACCTCGAACCTACTACTTATGTAACGACGATCGCTCCTGCGGTCGTCGAACCTCCTGTGCTTGCGCCAGGAGGTTTTTTTATTGGCAAAGCGAAGCGCCAACGTCGATCTTCACTGGAACACAAAGGAGAAATCGGTATGCAAGAGAAAATCATCATCTTCGATACCACACTTCGAGACGGAGAGCAGTCGCCCGGCATCTCCCTCGATGCCGCAGAGAAGCTAGAGATAGCAGAGCAACTTGCTCGCCTCAACGTCGACTACATCGAAGCCGGTTTTCCAGTTGCGTCGCAAGGCGACTTTGAGGCGGTCGCAGCCATTGCCCGCTCGGTCCAAGGACCGACTATCGCAGCGCTCTCACGCACTCATCTCTCTGACGTTGACCGCTGTTGGGAGGCGCTCCGAGACGCTGATAAGGCACGTATTCACGTCTTCATCTCTACGAGCCCTTCACACATGGAACACATGCTCAAGATGTCCCCAAGCCAAGTACTTGCCGAGACGAAAGCGGGTGTATCTCGCGCTCGAGAGCACACTGCTGACGTTGAATTTTCGCCACAAGATGCAACCCGAACACCCTTTGACTTCATGTTAGAGGTACTGCAATGTGCCGTTGATGCCGGAGCAACCACGCTCAATATCCCCGATACCGTCGGTTACGGTATCCCGTGGGAGTTCGGCGATCTCATCGCCAATATCTCCAAGGAGATACATGGAGAGTACATCATCTCGACTCACTGCCATAACGACCTCGGTCTCGCAACCGCCAACTCCCTTGCTGGAGTCCGAAACGGAGCCCGCCAGGTAGAGGTCTGCATCAATGGACTCGGAGAGCGCGCCGGAAACGCCGCACTCGAGGAGGTTGTCATGGCACTCACGATCCGCTCCGACATCTTCGCCAATGCGACTACGCAGATCAAAACCGAGGAGCTCGCGCGAACCTCCAGGCTCGTCAGCAGATTGACTGGATACCCAGTCCAATACAATAAATCCGTCGTCGGTCGCAACGCGTTCGCACACGAATCAGGTATCCACCAACACGGTGTGCTCTCAAATCGCTCGACGTATGAGATCATCGCCGCAGAGAGTGTTGGACAGACTGCATCTCAGATCGTTCTCGGCAAACACTCCGGACGCCATGCTTTCTCCGATACCGTCGCAAAAATGGGCTTAACGATCCAGGGTGACGCCTTGAACGCAGCGTTTCAACGGTTCAAAGACCTGGCCGATCGAAAAGTAGAGATCACTGAAGCAGACATCGAAGCAATTGTTACGGAGGAGGTGGGGGTTCACGAAGACTCTTTCTTCCAGCTCGACAACCTTGCAGTATCGGGGTCGTCGACGGACCTTGCGACAGCAACCGTGACCGTGACCTCTCAACATCAATCTGTGACGACCACAGCTACCGGAAACGGCATGCTCGATGCGGCAGCACAAGCACTTTCAGAGGCCACCAAATTAGAGGCTCGTCTCACGTCTCTCTCGATCACAGCCCTCACCGGAGGAGTGGACGCGGTCGGAACGGCAGTTGTCCAGCTCGAATCCTCCACCGGGCTAAAAGTCTCTGGGCGAGCTATCTCGACCGATGTCGTCGAAGCTGCGGCCAAGGCCTACCTTGACGGTCTCAACCGTCTGGTGCGTATGCGCACCAGATTAGAGCAGCGTGACGTGTCGATCACTCCCTGAGAGAATCGACGCGTCGCGCTGGCACTTCAGTGTTCGTACTCCTACGCTTCTTCCGCGAGGAGTCGGTAAATCTTTTTCTTCGCCTCTGTGACGATTGTCTTAGCCTGCTCAAGTTGCTCAGGAGTCCCTCCCTGGGCCACCTGCATCACCGCTGCACCAAGTTGGAAGATCTGTTCTCGAAATCCTTGCAACTGCTCTCGAGGACCACCTCGAAAGCTCTCCCATGGAGCTTCACTCGAGGCTGAGGCGGCACAGTAGCCTTTCCCTGCTTCAGTGAGCGAAAACACCTTCTTTCCGTCGATGAGCTCGGCCGTAATCATTCCTTCGTCCTCTAGGGCCTGAAGCGTAGGATAGATCGAGCCTGGACTTGGACGCCAAGCGCCTCCACTTCGCTCCTCGAGAATCTGCATAATCTGATAGCCATGTCGTGGCTCCTCGCTAAGGAGAACCAAGATGGCCTGACGAATATTGCCTCGACCGGCGCGCGGTCCGCGTCCAGTGAATTCACCGCGAAAACCCCCAAAGCCCCACGGGGGAGGACCGCCCATACCCCGGAAGCCTCCTCGTCGTCCCCCAGGGCCGCCTTGCATATCATCGTGTGGTCCATGTGGTCCATGCATCGTTCTATCTCCTCTCTATCCGCTATCGCTAGAACGATCGAATCGTCGTATCGCCGAGCTACGAGCACCGTCGCAAGGTCACTACGCTCTATCACCAATCTATTACGATATATCGTATTATAGCGCAAAGAAAATCCTGTCTCTAAGGTCGCTACTTCCATAACTCTCATACATCAGAGACACTACCGCGACGACCCTACGGCGAAGTCTTGCTCGGTACCAACAGATGCCCTTTTCGTCTCCACGCATTAGAGACCAGAGCTCATCAGATCGAGATCCCGTTCATCGCTCTTCCCACTCGGATCTTCCACTACTCCATGACCTCAAACCACCACAACTCATCGAAGCGTGCACGACCCAGAGAGGCACCGGGTCTCCAGCGACACCGTCACACACGATGAGAGCCCGAGCCTCGTCCCAGCGTCATGGCGCAACCTCGTTTCGCTCAGCGGCGACGTCGTTTCCGAACGGGAGGTTGAGTGGTCGCAGCTATCGCTACCACCCCGATAGGGAGCCCCAGAGCAGATCCCACTGCAGGAGACGTGAGTACGACTGCACCCGCATCGGTCCGAGCCTCAAGGTAGCGAGCGAGAATAACGCGCTCATCTCGATCAAAGTTTTCTAACGAGCCGTCGAGGCAGATCACCCTTGCTAGCGATGCGAGCAGAACGACCTGCGCAGCTCTCGCAGCTTTGAGCGGATCCAGCTCACCCGCGAGAGTGCTCTGGAGCAGTTCTGCCGACAACAACAGATCAGCGAGCTCATCGGGGAGGCCGTCGATCCTCTCTCCGTTTGCCCGACAACATCCACAGAGCACAGCATTCTCAACGATCGTCAGACCTGGCAGGAGCCGAATCGATGGCGAGCTATAGGCAACGATCGAGCGGCCCTCGTCGCTGTGTGCCACAGCTCCGTACAGCGAGACCGCTCCACCCACCGGCTGACGGAGGCCTGCTATCGTCTGCAGTAGAGTTGATACGGTCCTCTCCTCAATTCCGCCGAGTTGGACGAGGCTAGATCGCTCAAACTCGTAGTACAGCGGTCCGAGGGTGCCACCAACACCATCGGTAATCATCAGAGAATCCAACACCACCACTGCCTTCTCGAGACTCCGCCTCGCTCGACCCTCCTGTACCACCGCTAACCTCGCCGAACCTCTCGACGCGAGATCCAAGCCAATCCGGCGAGTGGAAAAAGGAGGAGGAAGAACGCAGAGGAGATCGCGGGCGACAGCAGATCACTACCGCTCTCGAGAGCACTACGAATCTGCACGAGAGGAAGTAAGGACACAGCTAGGTAGAGCGGTAGCGTACTCCGATGCAAGAGCTCTGCCCTTTTGCTACGTCTCGACGCAACGACGGCATCTTCTAGCTCCACCAATCGCATGCAGATAGAACCGACCACTGCGCTCAACGTTGCAGGAACGATGAAGAGAATCCCCAGATCGATAACGAGAGATGAACTGCGAAGCGCCACTCCCAGGGCCACGGTGGCAAGAATACCGACAAGACTTGCAATCGTTGCCACCGTCACCGTCATACTCCGTTGAAGCCTCGTAGCCCCTTGCCGCAACAGCACAAGGACCGTTCCTGCTGAACTGCGCGCCACCACAGTTCGAGCAAGTCGATCACTGAGAATCCCCAAACTCAGACCAACAGCGACAAATCCGGCAACAGAACCCGACTGTACTGCGAACTCTGCGCCCAGGAGCGTCATCGCTTGAAGGAGAAACAACGTCACAACACCAACGAGCCCTCCACGAGCCAACAGCACCAGTGACACAGAGAGACCCGGTGCACTCCGAATCCCTCGCAGTACGCGGGCTTCCAACACAGTGCTATAGATACCGAGAGATTGATCACTACTACGTCCTCGAGTGCGCAGGCGCAGCTGACGCACGAGAGAACCGCTCGCTATCAAGAGCCCGGCTACGACTCCGCTCCCAACAACACCCACCACCGCAGCGAGGTCCGAGCTAACGACTCCTCCATTGCTCGTGGGGATATGGAGCCGTACAATCTCAACAAGCAGCACGAGAGCCATCGTCAGTAGGACTGCGCTGCGACTACCTCGGAGAGCCGGAACGAAGCGACCGGCCATCTTCACAGCAGCCCTGCTCGGGTGCGCACCCCAGAGCAGGAGCCCCAGTCCAACGGTAGTCGCTATCACCACTGTGAAAGGTGAGAGTCGAGACCACTTCCACAGAGCGGCCGACAGGACGAGATCGACCACAACCAGCGCAGAGCCGTACGTGCCCGTCGTCGTTGCGAACGAGGAACGTGTCTCCTCACTCCCCGAGCCTTGAGGCACAACTTGTTGAGCGAACCAAAAACCCGAACTGGCTCTTGCTCGGCCGTCCGCTGCGGCTTCAGCCAGCTCGATTACGAGTCCGACGAGTACAACTGCAGCAATCCACCACAACAACGCCCGCTGTTGAACCGGCGACGCCTCTGATCCATGAACTCGGAAGAAGATGAGAAAGAGAAGAATGAGCGCAACGATCGACCAGACCACTCGATCACTGGGAGTACCGTTCCCACCTCTACTACGCCGAGGAGAGAGCGATCTCGAGCGAGGACTCACGTCGCTTTAGCCCCCTGACACACCCTTGATATCTCGTGCCGAAGCGAGAAACGGCATCATGCCTCGAAGTTTTCTTCCCACCTCTTCGATCGGATGCTCAGCGGAGGCCTTACGAAGTCGATTAAAGCTCGGCTGGCCAGCCTTGTTCTCCGCTATCCACTCCGTAGCGAAGCGACCGTCTTGAATCTCAGAGAGAATCGACCGCATCTCCGCCTTGACGGCATCGGTCACAACTCTCGAACCCCTCGTAAGACCACCGTACTCGGCTGTCTCTGAAACTGAGAACCACATACCGGAAAGGCCATGTTCGTACACGAGATCTACGATGAGCTTCAGCTCATGCAGACACTCGAAATAGGCCGATTCTGGCTGATATCCAGCCTCAACGAGAGTCTCATATCCGGCCTGCACCATAGCTGCGAGTCCGCCACAGAGGACTACCTGCTCGCCAAAGAGATCGGTCTCGGTCTCCTCCGAGAACGTTGTCTCCAACACACCGGCCTTGGTTGACCCAATGCCCCAAGCGTATGAGAGAGCGAGGGCCTGAGCTCCACCGCTAGCATCCTGAGCGACGGCAATAAGCGACGGAGTACCCCCTCCCTCCTCGTAGGTCCGTCGAACGAGGTGGCCCGGACCCTTTGGAGCGATCATGACGACATCGATATCGGCTGGGGGCTCTATCTGCCCATAACGGATATTAAACCCGTGTGCAAACGCTAAAGCATCGCCCGGTTGGAGGTTTGGTGCAATCTCAGATTCATAGATCTCTCGCTGTGAGGTGTCCGGAGCGAGAATCATGACGAGATTTGCCCATGCACTAGCCTCAGCCACAGAAGTAACACGAAGCCCAGACGCAAGCGCCTTCTCCCGAGATGACGAACCCTCCTTGAGGCCAACGGTGACGTCAACGCCGCTCTCGAGCAAGTTCAGAGCGTGCGCGTGACCTTGGGAGCCGTAGCCGATGATCGCAACTCGACGTTCAAGAATAAGCTGTGGATCCGCATCGGACTCGTAGAACAACTTGGCCACTAGGAGACCCTTCCTCTGTTCTGCCGCCTCTTCGAGGTGGGCATCTCTAATCTTTGTAGAGCTACTCTACCGGTTCGCTGAATCTCGCTGATGCCGTACTCCGATAAAAGCGACTCAAAGTTGTCAAGGTTGTGAGGCGACGATCCCACCATCACGGTCAGCTTGGACGAACCTACATCAACGATTCGACCATCGAAAAGATTGACGAGCTCGATTACTTGGGCTCGCGTAGCTGCATCGGCCTGAACGGTCGCCAAAAGCAGCTCACACTCGACCGCCTCAGAAGGGTCGATCTCAGAGATTCGAATCACGTTGACCAACTTATGGAGCTGTTTCGTGATCTGCTCAAGCGGAGCGGTGTCAACGTCAACGACGATCGTAAGCCTCGAGAAGCGCTCGTCATCGGTCGGCGCAACCGCTAGCGAAAAAATGTTGTAGCCCCGACGAGAGAACAGCATCGCTACTCTCGCGAGCACACCGGTCTTGTTCTCGACAACGACAGAGAGAATATGGTGACGAAACTCCTTTGGAGTGCGGATAGCTCCTCCAATCGGCACCAGAGAAGACGGCGAATCAGCGGCCATAGTCAGCTCCTAACCGAGGACAATATCGTCATTTGAGTGACCTGAGGGCACCATTGGAAAGACCTTCTCGGAGGTATCGGTGCGAAAATCGATCACAACCGGTCGATCGTCAATCGAGTTCGCCTTCGCTATCGCCGACTCCACCTCACTTGGGTCTTCGACCTTCATACCGACACACCCCATCGCCTCGGCCCACTTCACATAGTCTGGCAGGTCGGGAGAGAGGTAGACCTCAGAGTATCGCTCCTCATAGAACATCTCCTGCCATTGGCGAACCATGCCCAAATAAGCGTTGTTCAAGATCGCTACCTTGATCGGGATCCGCTCGGTCGTTGCAGTAACGAGCTCCTGAGCCGTCATCTGGAAACACCCGTCACCATCGATCGCCCAAACTGTCGACTCGGGACGTCCGACCTTGGCTCCAATAGCGGCAGGAATCGCAAAACCCATTGTTCCGAGACCGCCAGAGTTAATCCACCGATTTGGGCCTTCAAAGCTCCAGTACTGCGAGGACCACATCTGATGTTGACCCACCCCAGAGGCGAGGACCGTATCTGGAGGCGCCATCCGATTCAAGGTCTCCACTACGAATTGAGGTTTGATTGGTGGAGCTTCATTGGTTCGATCGTAGGTGTATGGGTACGCCTTTCGCCACTGCTCGAGCTGTACCCACCAGGGCGCAAGATCGGCCTGTTGGCCGAGATCTCCTTCACCAAGCCCCCGGAGAAACTCCGCAACAACCTGCCGCACGTCTCCAACAATAGGCACGTCGGGTCGCCGAATCTTTCCGAGCTCAGCCGGATCGATATCGACATGAATGACCTTGGCGTTCGGTGCAAACGCACTGACCTTACCCGTAACCCGATCGTCAAAGCGCGCTCCGAGCGTAATCAAGAGATCCGCTCGCTGCAGCGAGGTGACGGCCGTATAGTTGCCGTGCATACCCGGCATGCCTAGACAGAGGTGGTGGGAGTCGGGAATTGCGCCTCGAGCCATCAGGGTCGTCACCACTGGGATACCGGTCCGCTCCGCGAACGCTACCAGCTCCTCGCAGGCACGACCTCGAATAACCCCGCCACCAGCGTAGATGACCGGTCGCTCCGCTTGCAAAATGAGAGATAGCGCCTCACGAATCATCTTTGGATGACCCTTTGTTGTCGGTCGATACCCTGGAAGGTCTATCGACTTGGGCCAATACCACTCCAACTCACCGGTGGCAATATCTTTCGGGAAGTCGATAACGACCGGACCGGGCCGACCGGTGGTTGCGACGTGAAATGCCTCTCGCACAATCCGAGGAATGTCGTATGGATCGGTTATCAACCAGTTGTGTTTAGTAATCGACATCGTGATTCCCGTGGTGTCGGCCTCTTGAAAGGCGTCACTACCGATCACCGAGGCTGCCACCTGTCCAGTGATGACAACTAACGGGATGGAGTCCATGTATGCGTCGGCGAGCGGCGTCACGATATTGGTCGCCGCCGGTCCCGATGTCACCATCGCCACTCCCGGGCGACCGGTGGCCTGCGCATAGCCCTCGGCCATATGACCAGCACCCTGCTCGTGACGCACGAGGATATGGCGAATCGAAGACTCGAGCAAAGGATCGTAGACGGGGAGGATCGCCCCACCCGGCAGGCCAAAGATTGCTTCGACACCTTGCAGTTCCAACGACTTGATGAGCGCTTGCGCTCCTGTCAGCTTCATCTCACTATCTCCCGGAGAAATGCAAAGACCTCCCTCCGGGAGGTCTCAAGCGCTCCTAATCCGCAGGAGTGCTTGGTGCAACGACAGCTCTGCCGACACAACTTGTCAGAGACCCTCACCATACCCTAGTTCAACGCCTCTGCACTTGTAACCGCACCGACCTCTGCGCCTTGTACAAGACGTGCGTACTTTGCCAAGGCACCAGTGCGATAGCGGGCTTCGGGAGCTCGAACGGTCTGCGCTCGGCGTTCGAGCTCGGCCGCATCGACATTGAGTTCGATACTGTAATTTGCGACATCGATGTCAATGATGTCTCCGTCTTGAACGTAAGCGATCGGACCTCCATCGATCGCCTCTGGAGCTACGTGACCAACACAGAAACCGTGGGTCCCACCCGAGAAACGTCCATCA
>JBMFXG010000024.1:0-20359 GCA_049964535.1 Acidimicrobiales bacterium
GGTTGAGGTGGATACCATTAAAGATGTCTGGCATCGCAATGAGGGTGATCGAACCATCGATCGTTGCCATGAGCACGCCGAGCGTCGTGTTAGAGAGCGCTATCCACTTATAGCGATCACTACGTTCTGGGTGCTGGTTCTGTCGGGGCGTCGATGGTGCAAATGCGTCGATGAGCTTCATGATTACGTTCCTGTTCCGGGTCTCGATCGCCGTTGATCGAACCGAGTAGTACGTTGTTGTGTTCAACTCTAGTAGATAGTTGCACGACCCAAGCAATTGATCGACCCGTAGTGTGGCCGGACCTGAGCCTTCGTAGCCAGGCGGAGCCGCACAGAATGCCGTCTGGTCTTCGCAATCTGAACCACGGTGACCTCATTGGAGACCGGCAGGAGTGATGGGCCTCCTTTGTCGAGGATGCGAGCGCTCTGATCGTGGAGATCTGCGGTGTCGACTCTTGAGTGCAAGCCATCTCGCCACGACGGGTTATTGTGTCTGCTGGTAAATAATCTTGACCCAAGCCGGGAAAGGGGTCTATCGAACCTCGGTATGTTCGCGCTTGGCCAGGTCGTTCGAGGCTTGCCCTCATGGTCCCCACTCGTCTTTTGGTGGCTGGACTTGAGGAGTTTCCAGATATGCGAGCCGGTTCGGTAGATAACTGGAGGAGCGAGCGGTTGAGTGCTCAACCAGGCGATCCGAGGCAGATTCGTAGCGCTTCAGGGCAAGCTCGGCAAGTTGCCTTAAGTGTCTTATACAGTTCATTGCTCGCGCCCTGACCTGTGTGTACCTGACGTTGAATCGCTGCCTTGAGGCGCCACTACTGGTAAGACGATTCGGCCGTTTCGAGCTCAACCTCCACGGTGGCCTGGTCGATCGGGGTCTCAGGTGTCGTGCCGTGATGGAACTTTCCCCCTCGGAGCCACGAGGCGACCGTAGCGAGAACGGCCGCACCGAGAGCGAAATCGAGAGCGTTTCGGAGGCCCGAACCGAACGATGCCGAGATGAGGTGAGGGAAGAACTCACGCCCGGAGAGATAGGCTGCGTGGACTGCCGACATGTGCGAGAGAGTTGGGCCCAAGAGCGCTTTTATCGGGTTATAACCCAAGAAGGCAGCAAAGAGGCTACCGACCGGAGGGAGGTCGGCAACTCGTCGAGCAGCTTGAACCGGTACACCTTGCTGGATGAGCCCATTGTAGAGGTCGTGGGGAAGCGTCGCAGAGAGTCCGACGATGATGAGCGAGAAGAAGATTCCGATCGAAAGTACCTGTGCTGAATTCTGGAAGGTTGCTAACATGCCCGCCCCTGACCCTCGTTGATTCGGTGGGAGCGAGTTCATGACGCCTGCCTGGTTCGGCGCCGCAAAGAGTCCACCCGCCAACCCGTTGATGAAGAGGATGATGGCGAAGTCGATGTATGAGAAGTTGATTGGGATGAGCGTGAGGGCAAGATATGTTCCGCCTTGAACGAGAAGTCCAATGGTCGTAAAGGGTCGAGCGCCAAATCGATCGGAGAGCACACCCGAGAGCGGACCGGCTATGAGAAATCCGATAGTGAGTGGAATGAGGTAGATTCCTGCCCAGAGTGGGGTGTTGGCGTAGTTGTAACCGTGCTCGGGAAGCCAAACGCCCTGCAGCCAGATGATCAGAATAAACTGCAGCCCTCCTCGACCCATGGCAGCTAGCAGCGTGGCAACATTACCTGCGGCAAAGGCCCGAATTCGGAAGAGACTGAGTCGAAACATCGGGGAATCTACCTTGGTCTCGTAGATACCAAAGCAGATGAGCGTAATGATGCCACCGATAATGGCGGCGAGGACCCCAGGATTTGTCCAGCCCATGGTGTGGCTGCCGTATGGCTCAATACCGTAGGTAATGCCGGTCATGACCGAGATCAAGCCGATTGCAAAGAGTAGGTTGCCCCACCAGTCGACCTTGGAGCGAGTTCTGATACCGGTATCTCGGAGCTTGAGGTAGGCCCATACGGTTCCGAAGAGTCCGAAGGGGACGGAGACGAGAAAGACCGCTCTCCAAGAGATCGGGGCGAGGAGTCCACCGAGTACCAAACCCATAAACGATCCAGCGATAGCCGCAACGGCGTTGATTCCGAGTGCCATACCCCGTTGATGGCTCGGAAAGGCGTCGGTAATGATTGCGCTTGAGTTGGCAAAGAGGAATGCGGCACCGACCCCCTGAAAGACTCGCATGATAATGATGTAGAGGGCGGCGGAGGTGCCGTGCATCCAGGTGATTGAAAGCAAGATTGAAAAGATGGTGAAGACCGCAAATCCGATGTTATACATGCGGACACGACCGAAGATGTCGCCGATTCGCCCCAGAGAGACGACTAGTACTGCAGTAACGACCAAGAACCCCATCAGCATCCATAGGAGGTAGACGGAGTTAGCCGGAGCGAGAGGGTTGATTCCAATGCCGTTGAAGATCGCTGGAAGTGAGATGAGCACGATCGACCCGTTGATGGTTGCCATCAGTAGACCGATTGTGGTGTTGGAGAGCGCTATCCACTTATAACGATCACCGTGAAGGTTGGTTGAGTCAGGTGTTTGACGCGGATCTGGGGTAGATCGCTGGTGAAGCGTGGTCGTCATAGGTTTTGCACCTCATGTTGTGGTCTCACTACCTAACCTCCTCTGCTGGCGCCTTCGAACGATACGATCTCGTGCTGCAACCTGAGACACTCAAATGCATCCCGCGGTGAGAGCGAACCGCTATGAGATGGTCTTTGGCACCTTCTCGTACACAGAAGCTACCCAAACTCAATAGCTGTTCATTGTATCCTACAACTAAAAGCTTGTTACTATTCCCGGTTCGATCAACGAGTCATTGCGGTTCTTTTCCAGTACGCCATCGGGACAGGCCTTCTTCGTTTGCGTTCATGATCTGAGCAGCTTCGATCTGGCGAGTCGGCAAGATGTCCGTGCCCTGGGGGAGGTGGCACGCAGAACCAGGCTCATCGGTGACTGGGCTAGCGGTAGGTATCGTCGGTTCGTGGAGACAGCTACTTCACGCCATTGGTCGCCAAAGAGGCATCGACATTGGTGCGTGGTGGTTGTGGCCGTGTGGAGACAGAGAACGAACTCATCCGTTCGGGAATAGTTTGCTCAGCGATGCGTTGAGCCGGGAACGACTATTAGTCGGCCGATGCTTTGTGTACCCCGGCTCGGCGGATCGTCACCAGGTCGATACCTCTCAAGCCGATGTTGGTCGCTGATTTTGGGCGAGATGGCGTGAGCGGTGCTCTGGTGTTTTGAGATCGAGGTCTTGGCGCGTCTGAGTTGGATGAACGTGTGGTGATGGTGCACGGTAGCAATTTCGTTGGTAGTGCGCGTCTGATTGTGGAAAATGGAAAGAGGGTTTTGTGGCAGTCTTTAAAGCGAAGGTGCAGGAACATAAGGGTCTGATTCTGGCGCTAGCCTGCCTAGCGCAGTTCATGGTGATTCTCGACGTCTCAATTGTGAACGTTGCTCTCCCGGCTATCCGTAGTTCCCTTGGTTTTTCGGCTTCGAACCTGCAGTGGATTCTGAACGCTTACACCTTGGCGTTTGCTGGTCTCTTACTACTCGGTGGTCGACTTGCTGATCTTTTTGGCCGACGCAGAATCTTCCTCGTCGGCCTGGCGATCTTTACCATCGCATCTCTCACTGGAGCCCTGTCGAACTCGCAAGGTGTCCTGATTGCATCAAGGGCTCTCCAGGGTCTGGGTGGTGCGATCCTCTCGCCCTCCACCTTGACTATCATTACGACGACCTTTGAGGAAGGTCGTGCTCGGGCCAAAGCCCTCGGTATGTGGAGCGCCGTTGCCGGCGCCGGTGGTGCCGCTGGTGCACTGCTTGGAGGCGTCTTGACCGATCTGCTCTCGTGGCGATGGATTTTCCTCATCAACATTCCGATTGGGATCATTGCGGTCATCGGGACTTTGATCTACCTGGGCGAGCGGAAGAGCTCGTCGTCGAAGAGGTCGCTCGACGTAATCGGTTCTGTTCTCGTTACGGTTGGGGTTACCTCCTTGGTCTTTGGGCTCGTCAGTGGTGGCGAGGTCGGGTGGTCATCCCTGCAGACTCTTGGTAGCTTCGCACTCTCTGTGGTCTTGATCTCCCTCTTCCTGCTCTACGAAGCCAAGGGAGCTTCGTCGCCGATTGTACCGCTTGGGCTCTTCCGGTTGCGAAGCTTGAGCGTCTCGAATCTCGCTATGTTCTTTGTCGGAGGTGCGGTCTTTGCGAGTTGGTACTTCCTCTCCCTCTATATGCAAGAGGTGCTGGGTTACTCTCCGCTCCAGGCGGGTCTCGCCTTTGTCCCACAGACACTCGCTATCATCGTCGGGGCGCAGATATCCTCCCGTCTCGTCACCCGTCTTGGACCCCGACCGATCCTGGTCGTCGCTCCGATTCTCTCAGCTGTCGGCCTTTTTCTGCTTCATGGGATCTCTGCGAACTCAAGCTACCTTGGCACACTTGCGATTCCGAGTGTTCTCATCACTCTTGGTGTCGGGCTCTCTTTCACGCCGCTTGCCATTGCAGCGACCGGAGGTGTTCCTCGAGAGCAGGCGGGTCTTGCTTCGGGCCTCTTGAATACCTCCCGCCAACTTGGTGGAGCGATTGGTCTCGCTGGGCTTTCAGCGGTAGCTCTCGCTCAATCGAACTCGGTGCAAGCTGCTCAACGAGCGGCCGGACACTTTCTCACGCACGCAGTGATCAATCTCTCGTTGGCGAGTGGTTATGGACGTGCCCTAGAGATCTCTGCGCTCGTGGCGCTCGCTGCCGCGGCCATCGCTCTCCTGCTTCCACGGAGTCCGAAGCGATCTACTTCGTCTCCGGATTCAGACGCTTTTGACGACCATATCTTGGCCGTTGAGGGCATCTGAGCGAGTCTTGATCTTCACTCCTTGGTACGCTCGTAGCTAATCCTGAGCAGCCAGGACGAGCCCACGTGAGTAGATTCCGTGTAGCGCTCGTGCGGTTGAACAGAGGAGGAGACCTCGAAGGAGTTGCAGCGTGAGTGGGCATGAGATGTTGATCTGTTTCGATGGTCCGAAGGGTACTTCGGACCATCGTGCTATCTCGTTATTTGCGACCGTAGGGGAGTACGAACCTCTGCCAATGAGCTCGGTTGCTGAAGTCATCCAGACCGTTGACCATACCCGAGGATGCCTCGGCGTCGTTGCGGTTGAGAACTCGACGGAAGGTGAGTTGACTACCGTAACGGACAAGTTGATTTTCGACGCTTCGAGAGTCCGGATTCTCGATGAGGCGGTCCTTGCCGAGAGCATGTGTGCTTTTGGTCTCGGAGATACTGGTTCGGCGGCCACGGTCGTTTCCCATCCACTCGTGCTTGATCTCTGCTCGCGATTTATTCGAGAGCGTGGTCTTCGAACGCGTCACGTTCTCTCCACCGCAGAGGCCTGTCGAGTTGTTGCACAGGAGAACGATCTCTCACAGGTGGCGCTAGCTCCTCTTGTGGTGGGGAAGGCATCGGGACTCAAACTCTATGAAGAGGCGGTACTTGACGTACCGGAGATTCGGACGCGTTACGTTCTCATTGGACAGGGTCTTGGGGTCAGAAGTGGCCGAGATCGGACTGCTCTGGCTATCACACCTTTGACGGACACAGTTGGGTCACTGCAAGAGATTGCCGAGACCTTCCGGTCATGTTCGGTCAATATGACCTCGATCCTCTCACGACCGCTGCAGACCAAGCTAGGCTTTCACACCTTTCAAATTACCTGCGACGGACACCTTCTCGATGACTCTGTTGCGGCGGCAGTCCGGAGTCTCCTTCGAGATGGTCACGCCGTTAAACATCTCGGTTCGTTCCCCCGATGGGGTGGGGTAGAGGTGACTACTCCGTTCGCAAACCTACCGCTAGGGTCTATCGACCGGAGCACAGCAGTCGACCTCTCGACCTCGATGCTTCAGATCTTCGGACTTGGACTCGACCTATCGTGAGTGAGCGATTTGGTATCATTGGGCTCGGCCACATAGGTGGTTCGCTTCTCCAGTGCCTCGTAGACGGTGAGAACGAGGTCGTTGGCTACGATGCAGATCCTCAGACGCGGGCATGTGCGATAGCTGACGGCTATGAGATTCTTCATCGCATAGAAGATGTGGTGAGGCAATCAACGCATTTAGTGTTGGCGCTGCCAACACCAGCGGTCGTGGCTACGGTGAGAGAGGTCGCAAGGTGCGTAGATCAGCAATCGACGCGCCCGCTCCTCATCTCAGATGTGGCATCGGTTAAAAGTACCGTGTTTCATGACGTAAGCGAGATCGTGAACGGACTCGATGGAGCAGTGTATCTGAGTCTTCACCCAATGGCCGGGCGAGAGGGAAGTGGATACGCCACGGCGGACCCTTCTCTCTTCGGCGGGCGAATCTGGATCGCTCTCGCTTCGCCGGAGACGACACCAGAGATCGTTGTACGTGGTAGCGAACTCGTGGCTAGCTGCGGTGACGGGCTTGTACTCTTGGATTTGGCGAGGCACGACGAGGTGGTAGCCCTCATCTCACACCTCCCTCACGTCATCTCGTTCGTGTACGCATCCATGGTGACCCAGAACGAACTGTGGCCGATCGCCGCACGCGTTGGAGCTGGATCGTTCTCGGATTTGGTTCGTGTGGCGAAGTCGAACCCGGGACGCGTGCGGGAGATGGTGCTGCCCAATGCGCAACGAGTTGAACGGCTCCTCGCCGAGCTTGAACAGCGTTTTGATGAGGCGCGCGCAGTACTTCTCGCCTCCATGACAGAGAACGATCGACTGGAGGATCTCTTTCCGGTCAACCTCTCTCGCTCCCTCACACCGGAGGGTCCGGTAGTCTTGGAGCGCGTCGTGGTCCTTGAGCGATCCGAGTTGATTGAGGCATTACTTCGCTACTGCGTCGAGGGCTGGTCGATCGCTTCGATACAACCTCTCCACGATGAAGCAGGGTATCGCGTCGTTCTTATGGGAAAACCCTGATGCGATCTATCGTGGGGACTGAGCAGAGCTGGGTCTTCGCATCCAGCCGATGCCTTACATCAGTCCGCTGTAGAGACCCCCATCGATAGGTATCGAAGCACCATTGATGTAGCGGGCCTGCTCTGAAGCTAGGAAGGCCGCTACTGCCCCGAAATCTCTGGCTCGCCCGAGCGTCTGAGAGGGAACGCTCCGCGCCGCTGCTGTAAGGTCTCCGTGATAGAGGGCGGTGAGTCGATCGGTCTCATGAAGTCCGGGTTGCAAGGTATTGATCGTCACTCCGAACTGGGCAACCGCTTGAGATGCGGTCTTCAGATACGAGGTCAAGCCGCTTCTCGCTGCGTTCGACAAGATCAGGTTGGGCGATGGCTGACGTACCCAGAGCGAGGTAATCGCAATAATTCTGCCCCAACGCGCCTCGATCATAGGATCGATCGTGTGACGGACGAGCGAGGCCATGGCCAAGAAGTTTCTGTTGACAGCAGCGGTCAGATCAGCTTCGGTGACGTCAAAGAGTCCACCGGAAGGTGGCCCGCCCGCATTGGCAATAACGATGTCGATGTGATGAACGAGACCGTGAGCCATGGCAATGAGGTTTGGTATCGTTGTGGCGTCGCTGATCTCAAATGCAAGCGTGTGAATCGGAGCTCGATTCTCTGAGGATGGATCGAGCTCAAGTTGCGCTTTTGCAGCTGTGAGGCGGGTTGCGTCACGAGAGACAAGGATGACCTCCACGCCGTTCTCCCACAGCGCTCGAGCAGATTCTAGGCCGAGTCCCGAGGAGCCTCCGGTGACGAGTGCGACTCTACCTTGCAGTCCGAGATCCATGCTCTTCGATGTTAGCGCTTGGTTCTCGGTGTATGTCGAACCTCATCTGAGTAGCGGGGTTGTGCGCCTAGCTCTGCTGAAGAGCGCCGTGAGCGCGAAGATCTTGACGTGGTATCCGAACGGGATGAGCAAGGGCAAGAGAAGGTGATTTTACTGCTCAGTGAGCAACGGAGTGCGTACTCCTCGAAGTGGGCGAAGATCGCTATCGCGACTCATCGACTCGACAGAAATCAGAAGAGGCTTCGCAGGTGGGTGTGAGAGGGCTTGGTCGATGTTGAAAAAGACCGTTTTACTGTCAGGCGCTTGCCTGAGATCTGCGAGTTCCAACGCAAGAGCGTTCAGATGCGAGAGCGTGTCGCACCGTTGCGAGTAACGAGGACTCCTTTGAGCGGATAAGCGAATCGAAAGCTCGATAGCCCAGACCCTTATGATTGCGCATCGAGCCTTCCTGAGGGTCGCGCCGATCTGCTATGTGCTCAGGGAGGATAGGTGCAAGATCGCCCCGGGCAACCGATGCGCTCGCAGTGAGCGCGCCCTGTCGCCGAAGAGCCCGTGGCGCACCTCCATCAATGAAGTGTTGGTTGGCCACGACGAATCGCTTTCCGATGGGGGCCGTCGACACGCATCGCTCTACGACGCTGCTGAGATATGGGCTTACCGACGGTGTCATCGCGCTCCGACGAATCGTATGCGGTAGGGACCTCATAGGTACAAGAGCAGCTCGCCGGAGGCGCAGCGTCAGGAAATATTCGCACGTCGAACCGGATCTGGGTACCGCACCGACAGGGATCGACCCAGGGGATCGCTCGGACAGTTACGGGACCAGGTCGTTCGGTGACTGGTTCCACTGAGAGCGTTCCATCGCTCGTACTGCGACTCTCAATCGAAGGACACTATGGTGCGCTCAAGCAAGACTCTGCACTCTGTGGATCTGTGTCTTCTATCGGTTCGATTACTGGTGCACACGAGAACGTACTGGCTGAGACGCAAGTCGGACTCGAGGGCCCGAGTACGTGCGGTCTAACTCTCTCCTTCGACCTGGTCGACCGCCACGAGGTTCTTTTCCGAAGACCTTACCGATCGCTCCGCGAGGCGGTATCACACGAGTCTCTTCGTACATCGCTTCGGACGCATCCTTCAGCGGGGTCGAAGGTAAGTGCTGTGAGACGGAGGCTCATGACTCGGTCGTACCTCGGAGGCGGATCGGTGTACGCAAGACCTGGTCCGGCTTAATTTTTGTGTAGTGTCGCTGTGGTCGCACCGTGGTTTCGATCCCTTGGTGCTCGATGATGAGGTCGAAAAACGACGGAAGGGTCCTTGCATGAAGGACCCTTCCGTGTGTTGGTGGTTATGGGGTGAGATGGGAGTTGGACTAGGCCGGTGGTTCTTGAAGAACGCCTTCGGCGAGTCCAAGGTGGGCAAGGCCGGCGAGATCGCCAGCTTGATAGGTCTCAGGAGCGTTGTAGTTATCAACGGGGTTCATGACCTGAGTTGGGTCATTGACGTGGCCCATACCAACGACGTGTCCGAGCTCATGGTGAATGAGAGAGACGAGCTGCTCTTGGGTGAAGGGGTACGCAGTAGAGAGTGACGCCTGGCCGGTGACGTAGACCCACTGAGAGCCGTTGTATGCGGCCTGAGAGCCTCCTTCTCCAATGATGCCGCCGTAGTTCGGGAGGTAGTCCGTCTGTCCCGGCGATTCCCACGCAACGAGTACCGGAGCCCAGATTGTCTGTCCGGCTGCGTTGGTCGCATACGGACTTCTCTCAAGTGAAGGCAGCTCGGAGGTGGTTCCGATGTACTGGAACGTTAGGCCAGTAGCGGCTGAGAGCTGTTGAAAGGTCTGTTGCACAAGAGCTAAGCCTCCTGGTGGAGCCTGCGTGACGTTGACCTCATACTGGATGGGCTGTGCTCCCGACCAGCGCACGGGTAGACCGTTGCTCTGGCGTTCTAGTACACCGTATCCGTTGGAGGCAGGGGCCGGATTAGCTTGTTCGACGGGGTATGCGCTGGAAGCGCTCTCTTGGTTGTTTGGTGTCAGACCGTAGCTATTCCACGTCTGTGTCAAGCCACTCTGTGTCGTTGCGACTGGGGCCTGAGTCGTGTTCTGGCTCGATGTTCCGGCAGTGGTGGTGATCGGATTCGAGGTCCCTGTGCTCTGTGGGAAGGCGATAGCATCGCCGAGGCTATCGACGATTGAGTAACCGCTGCCACTCGGTGCCGGTGAGATACCAACCACTCCATCTCCGAGTCCAAGATTGGCACCGGAACCTTTGAAGCTGGCATCGCCAAAGGTAAAGATCCCTCCGTCGGCCGCTACTAACCAGTAACCGTTGCCGGTCGGCGTTGCCGCTATCCCGACGATCGGAGCAGAGAGGTTGAGGTTGCCAGTAGAGCCAAAGAACTTGGCATCGCCAAAGGTAAAGATCCCGCCGTCTGACGCAACAAGCCAGTATCCGTTACCACTCGGGGTCGAAGCGATGCCGACGATGGGCTTGTTCAGATGAATGTTGCCAGTAGAGCCAAAGAACTTGGCATCGCCAAAGGTAAAGATCCCGCCGTCTGCCGCTACAAGCCAGTACCCCTTGCCATCGGGGGTAGCAGCTATCCCGACGATCGGTGAGTTAAGCGCTTTGCCCACCATGGAGCCGTAGAACTGCGCGTTGCCTGAAGTCGTGACGCTACCGTCGGCAGATGCCAACCAGTAGCCCTGTCCGCCGGCATCGGTGGCGATCGATACAACCGGTGAACCGACCGAGGCTGCGTCGGTCGTCGAAGGGGCGAGCTTCCCAACGTTTTGGGCATGTACGAGAACCTGAGTCGCTGTTTTTCCAACGTTTGAGCTAACCGCTACTCCGCCACCAACGACGAGAGCTCCAAGGGCGATACGGGCGGAGATGGTTGCTCCGCGCCGAGCGTATCCTCGATTCTTCCATCTCATAGTTTTCTCACTTTCTGTGCCATTTCCAACAACACAGAGTTATTCGTCACTATGAGTGATAATCTTGAGGGCTCTCGCTACAAATTGTGGTAATACCACAGAAGGTGTCGCAGATTTGCTCGTGCACCACTCGTCCTTTAGTGGCGAGCTAGCGAGTAGCGGTCATGGGATTACGGGTGTATATCGTAGTTTTGCTGGGAGTTTGCAGTGGAAATCTTGGAACCGGCTTCCGTCTCCTCTTCTGCATGTCTGCCGATGGTCATCATCGTTGTGTGTGAACTAATATCACTTTGAGTGGTTTTGATCACGAGAGGCTTCGCTGATCACTTTGGGAGATCCAGAGAATCTGTAAGAGCGATCTGAATAGTTTTCACTGAGTGTGATACATTTCACACCGTCGTTACTCAAGTTCTCTCGTTAACGGTACGTTAAATGCCAACGGGTCAAGTGGGCCCAGAGCACAGATGACAACGGACTCTCGGCAGTGGCCAAGTGAAGCAGTAAAGACAGGCCGAATGTGCTCAACCAGAGAAACTGTGGAGGAACATAGTAATGAACACCAATATCAATCTTTTGTGGTCACTAGCTGCGGGACCGAGTGCCAAGGACTTCGACCGCGTCGCAGCTGAGCGTTCGTCTCGGCGGATCTCCGCTCAAGAGCGGGGTCGTCGTCGTGGCATGAAGGTCTCCTCTAGTTTGTAGATCTTCGTTACAAGTGGCGAGATGTTCGCCGAAGCGTTCGAGCTCCTTCTCTCGTAAGGAACTTCAGGGCAGGTAGTAACTACAAAGTGCCCCCTCTGCAGGGGGCACTTTGTAGTTTTGAAAAAGTATCTTCTCCAGCCGTGCTGATAGGGCGGGTTTAAAGGTCGTGAGACTGAAAAAAGGACGAGGACGGTCGGGGTCGGCATCACGGTGTGGGATGCACCGAGCCCATACGTCGTCGTTTGCATGCTCTGGGTGCGTCCGCCTTGTCTGGCTTAACAAGCTCTGCATCTCACGTGCTATCGGAGCAGCTGCCTTGCTCTTGTGAGTTGCGAATTTCTCGTCCGTCTCGAGATGTACCTTTGCTCCTGCTGGTGCTTTCAGCGAAAGCCGTGGCGTGGAGCGGGGCTACCTGGTGCACAAGAGCGGTGTGCGAGGAGTCCTCGGAGCACAGTGCTGAGGGTGGGTGCGGCGCTGGTTCGCTTACAGCGAGAAGAGGCTGACGTTAGTGGGAAGGTGGTATGGATGAGACTCCGTGGTCTCTGTATCTCCTATTGCGCATGAGCGAGTTGCGTCTTCGTTCGGCGCTCACGTGAGACGTTCGTATCCCGGAACGGCTTCGAGCGGTGAGTCTAGGTAGACCTTGGCCTCGGGGGCACCGACGAAGCGTCCGTGGCTCCAGCGGATCTCGATGTGTCCATTGATGATACTGGAGTGGTTTGTGCGTCGCTCGACGATTGTCGCTTGCCACCTGACTTCGGGCTGGCCAGCGCTACCGGGTGCGACCGTGAGCTTTGTGAGCTCGAACCTCTGGGTCCAGTCCCACGTTGAGCTCACTCGGAAACGAAGGTGATTACGTCGATCGACACCGAGTACGAAGTAGCTCGCGCCGCCGATGCGTAACATGCGCCAGAGGAGCCGCAGCTGCAAGGCGGAAGAGGTGAGACGGGAACTCCAGATGTGAGCGCTCTCGTTCGATACGACCGAGCAGAGCTCTTGCCATTGAGAGCGTAGGGTCTCGTTCGGGAGTTGCCGATCGGAGAGCGCACTTTTGAGATGGCGTTTGTGCTCTTTGGTGAGGGCTGCGGGATCGGTCGGGAAGTGGCTGAGATCGAGATGATAGAGCGTCGATTCGTAGAAGCGCTGGAATGCCTCCGGTGCCGTAATGGCGAACCAGTTCTCTGTGCTGCGCTCTTCGCTGAGGAGCAGTCCACGAAAGAGGCGATGCGGGCTGGGGTTGAGGAGGACTTTGGAGATGTACTTGCAGCTCACAAGGTAGACGTGGTCGATTCTCAGGTCTGCCGGTATCGTGTCGTCACCCGGCGGGCGGTGTGGACCCTTCCACTCGATGAGGAGTGGTCGACGGCTTCGAAGTCCCTCCGACGCTTGGTATAGGGCTTGACCGTTCTCAAAGGAGGCGGTAAATAGTCGTCGGTCCCGTTCTTGTCTGTATGCGTCACAGATCCGCTTCCAGGTCTCCTCCGAGACGAAGACGAGTTCGGTAGGCATTGCGGCTAGTGCATCGTCAATCGTCTCGAAGACGGTTCCGAGACCGGTGAAGATCTCAGTGATCTCGCTGTGAAGCGGTGGCACAAGGGGCGCTTTAGTGTTGGAGCGTAGTGGTGGTCGTTCGCATGGTCGTTACCTTAGATGGGACGAGCCACGGCAGCTCTTGCGGGACAGCTAAGGGCCAGAAACCCCCTGTGCAGGAGCTTCGTTGAAGAGCGATTCCATGGTTGTACCACGTGACTCGTTTGGGCAATCTGTGGCTAACGGGCTTCGTAGCGGTCGCAGTGGAGTCGGGTTGCGTGCGTCGTCGAAAGCTCCGTCTTGTAGTTCGGTTTTCGTGTTGGTGACCCTTTGGGGTCGATCGGTCGAACGTTTTGCTCTCCGCTCCTGTCCTGATAGGAGTTCGAGATAGACACTCTCCAGCGACGACTCGGCAGCTCTTGTATCGTGGATCTGTCTCGAAGGCTGCCGACGCAGGCAGGTGTTGAACGATCTCATTCTTGAGCCTTCCTCATGCTCTGGAGTTGGAGATACGAATGGCCATTAAGAGATGGAGTGTGGTCGAAAAGGTCCTGCGTTCTTCTTGCAACTCGTTTCCTTGCGATCGACGACGATCCTCGACCTCGTCGTTCTTCGAAGGTGTGACCGATCGAGCTCGGGGCAACCTTGTTCGGTGCGCACGACCGAGAAGAGAGCTGACCTAGCTTGGGACTGCGGCACGTGAACGAAGGATCTCATGAGGCGCAAGACGTTGCCGAACTCCATTGCGTCGTTCGCTGATTGTCTTACACTTCTCTTACAACTTGGTAATAATCGGTTGGTTCGGTCAGATCGTGCAGACCTCTCGGATTTGGACCGCGCTTGCCGTTGTCGTCGTGGCAATCGGAAGCTCGTCGTGTCAGATTGGTGGAGCTTCTCTCACCTCAACTTCGCTTGCGCCAGGTGAGGTCGCAACGACGGGAGCACCGAGCGCTGAGAGCGTTCCTCCGGCCTCGACGAGTTCATCTCGAGCGCCTCAGACGAAGCCGCCACTCGACGGGATCATCGACATGGGGGTCCAGACCCCGTATCTGCAACATCAGCCGTTCCCGACCATTGATCTCTCTCCACTCGATGCGTATGCAGGGGCATTTGCCGGAGTTGTCGTCAACGAGGGTTGGTCTCAACTTGAGCCCAAGCAAGGGGTCTACTACTGGGCTCCGCTCAAGCGGTCGTTAGCGGCGGTCAGTGTCTGGAACGCACAGCACTCGTCTACCCCGGTGGGTGTGAAGCTCAGGGTCTTCGCAGGATACAGTGCTCCGAGCTGGGTTACGTCTCAATCTGGAGTCGTGACTGAAGTCGTACACGGGGTGTCGGTGGAGATGGGTCGCTGGTGGACTCCGGTCTACGAAGCTGCGTGGAAGACCTTCCAATGGGCGCTCGCAAGTGCTTTTGACACAGACCCGTTGATTCGGCAGGTATCGGTTTCATCCTGCTCTTCAAGCACTGGAGAGCCGTTCGTTGTCTCAGGTGCGCTCGTTTCACAGAGGGATCTTCGTGCAGTTGGATGGAGTGTAGGGGCCCAGGTAGCTTGCCTCAAGAATGCGTTGAAGGACTACGCGAACTGGAGAGAGACCCCCGTGACCTTCGCGATGAACGCTCTCTACGATCCTGCCACGCCGGGTCACCCCGACGTGAGCGTTCTCGATGCTATTGCTCGAGAGTGCGCACGATCTGGCGCAACGGGTGGACCGACCTGCATACTGGGCAACAACGATCTCAGTCCTACGCTCGCATCGACGGTGCTGTCGGGTCCTTTGATTACCGAGATCCAGAGCCTCATCTCCCAGGGACTTCGGCCCTTGGTCTATTTTCAAACCAATGGGACGAGACTCAGCTGTAGCACGATTGACGCAGGGTTGAGCTATCACGCCCGCTCGATTGAAGTCTGGTCGCCAAGAGATGGGTACCCAGGTTTTACCGTCGTTCCTCCTGCGGTGTTGGGCCAATGGAATCGTGCGCTACAGTCCCAATCTTCAAGCGTCCCCTGTCCTTGATCACATGCGACGAGGAGGTCGAGCAGAGAGTCCAGCGACAGGTACCTCTTGTCGGTCTGTGATCTTCGGTCGACGGGAATTTCGGACTTCGTACCGCAGGGAGGTCGGTGCCTATGCAGACGCGTCCTTCGGATGAGCTGGTGGCCGTAGTGCACTGCTCTGCCGATCCGCTCCACTGGTGTTCGCTGCCCGGATGCGCATAGCTCGACATCGACCTCTCACAGTCAAGGCTCAGCCAGACTGCAGTGCCTCAATGATCTCGCAGTGGTAGGAACCAGGCTCTGAATCAGTTCATGCTCACTTCCTGATAACAGGTCGCACCGGTTTCGAGATCAGTGCTTTTTTGGGGAGACTCCTCGGTATCCATGTGCGCTCGGTGGTCCTACCTTCAAGCTGAGGTCTGCAGTTAGTTAGAGAAATTGGTGGCGTGCATAGTAATCTTGGCTCGGCTAGTGCGGTGGTTCATGAGCGGCGCTGACGCCGACGTGGTCGTAGCCGCGCAGCACTAAGAGCGGCCTGCGAGAGGGTGGAGCAGCGATGTGGAGGCGAGGGAAGCGATGGGTAAGCTCTTCGAAGACGATCTTGGCTTCCAGTCGAGCGAGAGCGGCACCGAGACAGTGATGTGCTCCCAAGGAGAACGCGAGGTGTCCGGATGCGTTTGCACGAGCTAGGTCAAGCTCGTCGGGCCGTTCGAAGGTGGCTGGGTCTCTATTAGCTCCGCCTATCGCAACGACGATCGATTCTCCTTGGCGAATGGTCTCTCCAACAAGCTCCAGATCCTCCGTTGCGGTACGTGAAGTTATCTGAACGGGACTCTCGAAGCGGAGGATCTCTTCGATCGCTCCCGGGATACGCACGGGATCTGTCACAAGTTGCTGCCAGAGGCTTGGTCTGGTGACAAGTTCAACCGTTCTGTTACCGATAAGGTTTGTGGTTGTTTCGAATCCAGCCACGAGCAGAAGAGACGCCGTCGAGACCAACTCGTCCATGCTGAGGGTCTCTCCATTCTCCTCTGCTGCGATGAGGCTAGAGAGCAGCGATTCGTCCGGATCCGATCTTCTTGTGTGAATGAGATCACGAAGATAGGAGGCGAGCGCTAACTCCGATGACCGGGTTCGAATCTCTGCGTCTGGTGCAGATGTTGGTTCGAGGGTCGTGGCTAGCCTCTGCCCCCAGGCACGAAGCCTCTCTCGGTCTTGAGCGGGAACCCCAAGAAGGCGACAGATGACGGCCAATGGCAGTGGGTAGGCGAGGGTTTCAATGAGATCAAACTCCTGGAACGGGTCTACCTGCACGAGGAGTCGATCGACGGTCTCACGGATCCAAGGCTCGAGCGAATCTATGGCTTTTGGGCTGAAGGTGCTCGAGAGTAGTCGTCGTAGACGCGTGTGGTCAGGGGGATCCATAGTTAGTAGATCAGCAGTCGGCAGTTCGGAACGTGGGTCCCCAGAAGGATAGTTTTTCGGCTAGTAGCCTTTTTGGTGTTTCGGTGAGGAGCTCCATCTTCGATCTCGAAGGACCGTAGAAGCTGTGTCGTAGCTAGCCGTGGTCCAGGTTCCGAGTGGACTACGAAGAAGAGCTCTACGACGCATCTCGTCGTAGAGAGGATAGGGGTTTGCCTGTGTCTCGGACTTGAGGAGGCGTGCAACCGGATCCCCTCTCCACTGAAACCATCGCACTGCAGCACGCTCGATCACTCGTCGTCCAATGTTCTCCTTCGAGCTCATCGTCTCTCTCTCCTAACCTCGGATCGTCACTTGACATACTAATAGTATTTGAATACTATTAGTATGTCAAGTGAGCTCAGCGAATCGAGACGTAGAATAAGGTCGTGACCAGGATGACGAGATCCGAATCGAAGGCAAGAACCCGTGCTCGGTTGATAGCTGAAGCCGAGAGACTGTTTCGCGAGCAAGGGTACGCAGCGACCTCACTCGAAGACATCGCAAAGGCTGCAGAGGTGACGAAAGGTGCTATTTACGCTCACTTTACAAGCAAGGAAGATCTACTCTTGAGCGCTATCGAGGCGGCGCCGACGCCGGAGTACGGGGCCTTGCTCAACGATCAGTCACTGCCTCTTCGGGAGCGTTTAGCTGCGTTCGGTCGAGCTAGCGCAGCCTCTGATGCGACCTCTGATACGGCAAGGCTAGCGATGACCCTCGAGTTCGTAGCTGCTCTTTTGCGTAAACCGGATGCGCTCGAGCGTTATAGTGCAGATCTTCGCAGCCGCCTTGAGGAGTTAGCCGCCCATGATCCTGACCGACCTCGAGCGGATGTCTCACAGATAGAGGTTTGGGCGATTGGCCATGCTCTGTTCGTGGGTTTGCAGATCTACCACTGCATTGTGCCAGATATCGTGACGCCGGCAGTTTTTGAACGTTCGTACGACCTCCTAGCGGGGCTCTATCCCACACCTCGTACTTAAAGTCACTACTCATCACCGAGAGGCGTTCATGTATAGGTTCAGTGACTGCCGAGAGAGCTCTGGTCCGCAACACGTCTAGCTCAGAACCTGATCGACGCAGTTGGTCAAGCCGGTCCGCTGAGGCTTGCAGTAATCGACCGAGAGCGCTGCGCGGACTGATGGCGGTCGGTACTGAGTTCTGCCGTTCGCTTCTAGCGCGAGTGGATCGATTCTTGAGTGACACTCCGGTAGGCACGCTTAGTTCTAGAGAGGAGCAAGACCTACTGCTGTTGGTGGGAGGGCGTTCTACCCTCGCAGAAGTACAAGTATCGAGGAACGAAAGCTGTCGCGTGGCAGGAAGACTCCGAAGGAGCCATCTCGTCCGTGTGACCAGCTGGAGCTTCCGTGAGCTTCGACGAGCTCATGTCTCGTTGTGGTTTTGTAGCTTTGCGGTGGAGAGGAAGAGGTCGCTCGACCGCAGGACCAATGATTCACGCATGAATGCCCGTCTTCTTCCAAGAGCCAAGACCATATTCTCTCCGTCTTGGTCTCTGTCCACTCCGGACGCCTCTTGGTAGCTACTCTTGAGATATTGCTTCGTGAGCAGCGACTTGGTGACTATGTCGCTCAGTTTGGGCCGAGTGGCTGGGTCACAGTTTGGGTTACGACTCGGCGCGCTCACCTTTGTTGGAGTCGTGGGGGAACATGGGCACTCGTTGGTGATCGGCCCAGCGTTTGAGCTGGTCGATGTAGTGCGCAGAGTCTGGATCGCCGCTCACCCCGCCGGGGATCACAGAGCTCGTTGCACCCCAGTCGCTTGCATCTACGATCTGGCGATAGACAGAGAGATTGGTGATGTCGAAGTGGTCACTCGATCGCCAACCATAGGATCCCACCTGCACTGTGTCGCTGTCACCATCCATCTCGATGCGAGGTGGATCGAGGATCCGGCCCTGTGCTTCCGCCAGTATCGATAGAGGGTGGCGAGCCGCAGTCTTATGAAAATCTCCCCATCTCCATGTTGACGGGTCCTCGCCTGCGACCTGATGACACCAGGTCCACGCCATTGAAAGTGCCGTTGGAAGGACCGCACGAATCTTCTCGACGCGCAGGGCTCGAGCATCTCCGGAGAAGCCATTGGGTCGGTGTCCACCGAGGAAGTCCCAGAGATCATCTGCAAGCCAGCGAGCTATGAATCGTCCTAACGGTGCAAGCTCGCCAGAAACGGCCCAGTTCCACACATCTTCACCGAGCAAGGGTCGGTAGAGGCACTCTGCCATCGATCGGCGAAAGGCTCCGTAGAGCAGAGCTGGACCGGACTCTCGATGGAGCGAGCCATCCCAACTCGCCAAAGCCTGGCGAGCCTGTTCCGCGCCTTCTTCGTCTAGTCTGTTTTCGTTTCTCAAGATCTTCGTCCAAGCATGTGCAGCCCAAGACCTACAGTCGTTTTGTATCGCACTCATATCAGCTAAGGAGAACATCTTTGACTCCGAGAGGATCTCGCGTAGTCTCTCGGCCCGAAATGGTTCAGCGAAGCTCATCGATACGTAGGGCTCTTCGCCATCGATAATCGTGTTATTGGCGGTCATGATGAATCCCGCTTCCGGATCGATGAGCTTCGGCAAGAGATCTACATCGAGATAGCCGCCCCACTCGTAGGGTTTGAGCCACCCCGGGACTGGTAGTGTCCGGTGTTCGAGATTGGTCCGAATTGGGATTGCACCACGCGTGAGGTAGCCGATCGTGTCGTCTCTTCCGATTGCTACGAAGTTGTTGACGGGATCTACCCAGCTACGTTGACATTCGAAGAGCTCTGCAACTGAGGTCGCCTGCACCGTGTTTTCGAGATCCTCAAATCCTCTGAGATTGGAGTCGAAGCCAGACCACTGAAGCGAGAGAGCACTGCCTTCTCGTGGATCCCCGTGAACCACCGGCCCATGCGCAGTCGACCAAGCTTCGATCTCTACTGGCTGCTCGCCACGTACGGCAATGACCTCCATTCGCCGTGTTGCGCGTCGGTATCCTTCGTAGGTTCGATAGAGCTCAGGGTCGGTGTGATCGAAGGTCTCCACGAAGAGATCCTGTGTGTCAGCACCCGCATGGGTGATTGCCCATGCGACGTGTCGGTTCTGCCCAAAGTGTGGAAATCCAGGAAATCCTGGGAAGGTCGCTCCCTTGACCGAAAATGCCGGGCAGGTTAAGCCCACCTGCCAGTAGACGTTCGGCACGTCGAGAGCACGATGAGAGTCGTTGCAGAGGACTGCGTGGCCGCTCGCCATCTTCGGGCCACTCACCGCCCATGCGTTTGAGCCTGGATTGACCTCAGAGAGAAAACCAAGGAGCTCACTGACATCGTAGATCTCTTGGGTAGCTTTCGTAACGAGGGTCTGCAAGCGACCGAGTGTCGGAACCGTTAGGGCCGAGCCGACCGGCGGGCGGTCTTCTAGCGAATGAAAGAGCTCGGGGCCTACTCGGAGGTAGAGGAGAGCGCTAGCAAGCTTGTGTTGCCAGAGTCCCATGAGGACGTGACGGACCTTGAACGCTGCTATCGACTGCCACGGCTCCCATGGCTCGAATCGATAGTCTCCGAGCTCCTCCTCTGTCGTGACCGACATGCTTGCAAGCGCGTCGTTGACACCCGCTGTGTAGGCGTCAAAGTTCCCTCGAGTCGTCGCCCCGAGGTTTGCGTAGTCAGTTTTAGCGTAGCTCTCGATATTGAGGCGTCTCGCCAGAACATCGGCCGAGAGTGCCGAGCGACCGAGGATCTCTGCTAGTCGTCCTGTTGCTCGACGGCGGTCGTAGTCCATCTGGAACATGCGATCACACGCTGAGACGTAGCCCATCCCGAACCATGCATCGACTGAGTGTTTCGCTACTACGTTGGCTATGGCGAACTCATCTCGGACGATCGTGACTTGCCCGACGATCCCATCTAGTGTCACCGGTGCGGGCTCCATCGTCATCTCCTTCCACAA
>JBMFXG010000025.1:0-20253 GCA_049964535.1 Acidimicrobiales bacterium
CCCAATACTGTCAGAGTGGGTGAGAGACTCTAGAAGTTCGGTTCTTACCTGCAGCGGTAGGATCCTCAGCTCAGATCGAGAGGGAAATGGAGTGTGGACAAAGAAGCAGATCGTAAGGTCGGGTCGAACCTCTCGAAGCATCCCGGGAACAAGGTTGAGGTGGTAGTCGTTCACCAAGACCACAGCGTTCAATTCGGCTCTCAACGCTATCTCGTCTGACATGACTTGGTTGTAGCGACGGTAACTCTCGAAGTCTACGTAGAACTGGTCATCGAAGGAGGGTTCATAGGTCATGTCGAACAGGCCATGGTAGAGAAACCAGAGTGTCTCGTTTGCGATCCGGTCGTAAGCCCCGACGTAGGTCTCGTGGTCGATGGGTACTGGAGCAAGGTCGATTCCTGGTACCGAGAAGAGTCCTTGCTTGAAGGCAGCCATATCCGCGGTACCGGCAATTGCTGAGATCCAAAGGGCATCTCTGCTCGGTAGTGCAGCCAGCAGTCCTGAGATGAGCCCGCCTGAGCCTCGAATGGGCTTCAACGTATCCTCTGTGTTGAGGAAAGACAGCGGGCCACGATTGGACACGACTACGAGGGAGTAGCGCCTTGGTAATGTCTCTGCTCGGACCTGGTCCACGACTGAATACTCCTTTGTGGCTCAAGTTGATTTCAGTCATCGTATGGTAGTTCTGACGAAGGCGGTCCCTTGGGCCGTCTCTCAAGGAGACTCAGAGAGGGAGTTGTGCTGGTGACGATCGTTGTTGCATTTGACAAGTTTCGTGGAACCGCCACCGCCCGCGAACTCTGTGAGGAGGTAGCGAACCGACTTCGAGAGAGAGACCTCGATGTCTGGGCACAGCCTATGTCAGACGGTGGGGAGGGGTTTGGAGCGATAATCGGCTCGGAAGTGCACCTGGCTACTGTCAGCGGTCCTCTTGGCCTGCCGACGCAAGCACATTGGTATAGCCATGGCGATCTCGCCATCGTCGAGATGGCCGAGGCCTCCGGCCTCGCAAAGGTTGGAGTAAAGGGCTCTGAGAGTGCATTGAGCGCATCGACTCGAGGTACAGGCGAATTAATAGAGTTGGTGCTGGATCAGAAGTTTCGGCGAATCGTGATCGGTTGCGGAGGCTCCGCATCTACCGATGGCGGTTCGGGCGCCTTGGAGGTGGTGGGCGAGCGCCTTCGGAGAGACGAGATTGAGGTCACCGTTGCAGTCGATGTTGCAACCAAGTTTCTTGATGCCGCTCGAGTTTTCGGACCGCAAAAAGGAGCGACTCCCGAGGATATCAGGCTTCTCACAGAGCGGCTCCAGATGCTGGCAGAAAGCTACGTCAGCAGTTTTGGGGTCGATGTTCGTGAAATTCCGGGGACGGGCGCCGCCGGCGGACTTGCAGGAGGATTGGTGGCATGCGGGGCTCAGATTCGAACCGGCATAGATGTTGTCAGTGAGTATGTCGGACTGCGAGAGCAGTTGTCGCGTGCCTCACTTGTTGTGACCGGTGAAGGGTGTCTCGATGGCTCAACAGGGGAGGGGAAGGTGGTCGGTGCACTCGTCGACTTGGCAGGTCGGATGGGTCTACCCGTTCTCGTAGTTGCTGGAACTATTGAAGCAGTTCCGTCTGCTCTTGCTCTTTATCGCCACATCGAACTGCTTGCACTGGTGGAGCGCTATGGAGAGGAGGAAGCGTTTGCGCATGCGGTGCGACGGGTCGGGGATCGTGTGCTCGAGAGCGATCTGCTCGACCAACTTATGAGTTCGAATCCTGGCGATTGATCGGTGGCAGTCGAGTCGGTGTCGATGTAGATGAGCCGCTGATCTGATTGCGGGGAAGTACATTTGCACAATCGAGAATCGCTCGTGTGACCTCTTCTGCCTGGTGGCCGAGCTCGGCGAGGGAGTGGTGTCGGTGCCTTTTCATGCCGAGGTCTACCTCTACAATCGATGAACGACCTCCTTGAAGATATGCGTCGACCAAGAGGGCGACGTCAACGCCGAAACCTGAGACAAGCCTCGCCTGCTCGAGGACGCTGGCCCGCACTGCGATCTCGCCGGCGAGCGGTGAGGCGAGGGTGGCGAGTTCGGGGTAGTAGATCGTGAGAAGGGGTCGGGCAGTGAGGGTCGTGACTCGCTGACTTTCGTGGCTTGGGTCGCTCTGGTAGGCGGCTTTTGCAAACAAGGTGGATTCAGAGTGCAGGAGCGGTTCGACAAGGAGTCGTAGGGACCTGGGTTGAAAGTTCTCTAGGTCTGCATCACAGGTAACGATGATATCTGCATTACAGTGTTGGAATCCGAGCCAGAGTGCTTCTCCCTTGCCTGGTCCGTTCAGTCCGACCTCTTCTGTGTGGACCACGGTGGCGCCAAAGTCGAGGGCCACTTCTGCCGTTCGATCGGTTGAGAAGTCGTTGACGACGATGATCTGACTGAGAAGCTTTGTAGTTTCGGGATCGGTAAGAACATGGTGTAGGATCGCTGCGATCGTCGACTCTTCATTGTGTGCCGGAATGACAAGGTCAACGCTTGGGTCGACCTTTACCATGCTCGAGCAAAGTTTGGGGCTCGCAGATTTTGAATGGCGATGAATCCTTTCGGGTGCGTGACACTCAGCGATAGTGGAAACTTCAGTCGGGTCTTGGAGTGGACGATACCTACAGAGCAGTCTATGGAGATTCTCGTCAGAACTGCGACCTTTTGTCGTTTGGCTCCCCGGATAGGGATCCAAGATTTGAACTGGGATGTACAGTAGTAACGCACAGATTTTTGTGTCATCAAGAGCGGATGAGGGACGGGCCCAGTGATTCCGCGGCAACCAGTGTCAACTGTCACCAGGTGCCAAGGCCCGAACGATGATATCTGAGGAGGTAAAAGTGTCTTTTGCTAAGGCGCTGCGTTGTAAAGAGTGTGGGAAGACCTACCCGGTTGAAGCTAATCATGTGTGTGAGATGTGCTTTGGCCCTCTGGAGGTCGACTACGACTACGAGGGAATTCGAGCCTCTATCTCGCGGGCATCAATCGCACAGGGCCCGTTGTCGATATGGCGATACGCTGACCTTCTCCCAGTGGACTCTACGAATCGAGTTGACCTAGGAGCTGGATTTACTCCGCTCGTGCGCGCTGAGCGACTTGGGGCTGCGCTCGGTTTGCGTGACCTCTGGATCAAAAACGATACGTTGAACCCAACGGGTTCGTTCAAGGATCGTGTCGTATCCGTTGCTCTCTCTAAAGCACGCGAGTTAGGGTTTAAAGTTGCTGCCTGTGCCTCGACCGGTAACTTGGCGAACTCGGTTGCGGCTCACGCAGCTTGGGCAAATATGGACTCGTACGTCTTTATCCCGGCCGACCTAGAGCGGGCGAAGGTGATCACCACAACGGTCTATGGTGGAACGGTCGTGGCGATCGACGGTAACTATGACGACGTCAATCGACTCTGTGCTGAGATTACCTCAGATGAGCCAACGTGGGCCTTCGTGAACGTCAACGTGCGTTCTTACTACTCTGAAGGCTCAAAGACCTTAGCCTTTGAGGTTGCAGAGCAGCTGGGCTGGAAAGCGCCCGACCATATTGTGGTACCGGTCGGCTCTGGTTCACAGCTGACCAAGATTCACAAGGGCTTCCAGGAGCTCTATCAGGTCGGGCTGTTGGACGAGGAGCCCCACGTTCGGATCTCTGGTGCGCAGCCTGATGGGTGTTCACCGGTTGCCACCGCCTTTCGGGAGGGTCACGATTTCGTGAAGCCTGTCCGTCCTCATACGATTGCCAAGTCGCTTGCCATAGGTAATCCTGCCGATGGCCACTACGCCCTTGATGTGGTCCGGTCCACGGGTGGTTCCTTCGAGTCGGCCACTGACGAGGAGATCAAAGCGGCGATCCGACTCCTGGCGTCTAGCGAGGGGATTTTTGCTGAGACGGCTGGCGGCGTCACTATTGCTACGCTCCAGAAACTCGCCGCGAGTGGCGTCATTGAACCCGATGAGAGGGTGGTCGCTTATGTCACCGGAAACGGTCTCAAGACCGTAGAGGCGTTAGCTCCCGACTCTGAGGTTTCGGCAACAATATCACCATCTCTTGAGGCGTTCGCTGAATTTCGTGCCGCTCGAGAGAAGACACAAGGAGAGCGTTGATTCATGGCAGTAGTTGTACGTATTCCAGCCCAGTTGAGGAGTCTGACCGGCGGCGAAGGGGAGCTCTCCTTCGCAGACCACGATGACGTTGGGCAGGTCCTTGAAGAGTTGATGGCTCAGTTTCCAGAGCTTGGTTCGAGGATTTTCGATGAGAGCGGAGAAGTTCGGCGATTCGTCAATATCTTCGTCGCAGATGAAGATATTCGTTTCTCAGGTGGGCTCCGATGCGCCATCAAGCCTGGTCAAACTGTGTCGATCGTCCCTGCTGTCGCTGGAGGCTGAGTCTCTCGGACGTCGCAAGATCGTAGCGGCTTGAGGTGATGATGGAGACGACTTCCATGTTTACCGCTTGAGTCGAATAACTGTCCTGAGGGTTCTCCTAGGTTTGCAGGGGAGGCGTGGTTCTTACCCGTCCTCCCACCATGCTCATTGTGGAACCCAAACTCCATCTGGACCTCAGTGTCCTTTTCTATTGTCGTGAAGAAGTTGTTGTGACGCGCTCGGGAGCGGGGAAGTAACCTCGTTGAGGAGAACTATCTTCATACTTCACCAAATTGTAACAGTGCTGTAATGGCTAGTTCGCATGAAACTGGTGAGCTGGTACGTATCTCCCGTGGTTCTTCGAAGCACGGTGTGGCAATGGTCCTCTGTGGGCAGCTGACAAGTTTGCGGCAGGTGCACAAGAGTAGGTGAGTGTGCACGGATCATTTCTGGAGAGATGCTGGGAGTAGTGCGAGAGGAGTGCTGTTTATGAGTTACCAAGCCGAGTACATCTGGATTGACGGGACCAAACCCACGGCAATGCTGAGAAGCAAGACAAAGATCCTCCCTGATGGCGAAGCACTTCCTATCTGGGGATTTGATGGCTCAAGTACTAATCAGGCGCCGGGCGACCACTCCGATTGTGTTTTGCGCCCAGTATTCTCCTGCAAGGATCCTTTGCGTGGCGGTTCGAATGTGCTTGTTCTTTGCGAGGTAGAGCTCCCAGACTTTAGTCCGCACCCTTCGAACACGCGCAACGCCTGTGTGGCTGCTGCGGAGAAGTATCGAGATCAGGAACCGCTATTCGGAATCGAGCAGGAATATACGTTGATGCGTGATGGACGTCCACTGGGCTTTCCGGAGCAAGGGTATCCAGGGGCACAGGGTCCGTACTATTGCGGTGTAGGAGATGGTCGCGTTGATGGTCGTCCAATTATTGAGGCCCACACGCAGGCGTGCATCGATGCAGGTTTAGCGATAGAGGGAACCAATGCGGAGGTCTTATTAGGGCAGTGGGAGTTTCAAATAGGAGTGCTGGGAGCTCCGGCGATCGGTGACCAAATCTGGGTGGCTCGGTGGTTGCTCAACCGAATTGCAGAGGATTTTGGTGTATCCGTCTCCCTAGACGCCAAGCCGGTAATGGGAGATTGGAACGGTGCTGGTGCGCACACAAACTTCTCGACCAAGGCAATGAGGGAAGGCTGGGATGCGATCATCTCGGGCTGCGAAGCACTCGGAGGCAGAGTAGAAGAGCACATTGCAAACTACGGTGCAGGAATCGAGGATCGGCTCACTGGGGCTCACGAAACGGCAAGGTATGATCGGTTTAGCTATGGCGTGTCCGATCGTGGCGCTTCAATTCGGATACCTTGGGGTGTTGAGAAGGCTCAAAAAGGTTGGATCGAAGATCGACGACCGAATGCTAATGCTGACCCGTATGTTGTTGCTCGGCTCATGATCGAGACGATCTGCGGAGCTGCTCTGTAGATTCTTGAGAGTTCATCGAGGAGGTCGCTCTCGCAGGAGATCTCGTGGCAAGACCGGGATTCGCGCGACGGTATCTTCGGTCGACGGGCACAACTTGTAGGCTCCCCGTCGCCATAGGGCTTGACGAGGTGTCGGGCCATGGAAGATTACGAACGCTTGCTCAGCGGTCGGAAACGCCGAGCAAGCGTCGTGGTAGCCGAACGGTAGCTAATCGCTCGGTGTGATGACGAGGGGAGACGGTGTTTGGCCGTTGTCGCGCAACGCATGGCGTGGAGGTCTTTGAGATAATCAGGTCTTGATTCAAGCACCTAGTCATGCGAGTCGCTCGCGTCCTGCATCGATGCGTTGGTGGACTGGTTGTTGGCTTTGTTCATGAGCACTGGTCTCAACCAAGTTTTGCCTAAAGACCTGTTCCTGAGCCGCATTTGATATCGAATACCTTCGACTATCTGTGCCACAAGACCCATTGAATCCGTAAAGTACGGGCCGACCCTCCCTGGTCGGGTCGTTGTTCGGTGCCGGCTGTGAGCAAGAGCTCTTGCTGTCACGACCTAGCTCTACTGGCCGAGTTTTTTGGAACTCACAGCTGGCAGACGTCTATGAAACGATTCCGAGGGTTCAGGCTTTCCTGTGGACCAGCACGATGTTAAGTCTTGGAAAGACCCAGTGCTCCAACGGTGCTGTGGCGTTGGAGCACTGGGAACTCGTCATTCGGGGGCGACTTTTGGTGTTGTTACTAGCTCGAGACTACCAGGTCGCGTGGGTACTCTCCTCGATTGGAGTCTTGGCCGAACCCTCCAAGTAGTGATGGCGGAAGGGGAGATACACCGTGAAGACGGTTTCATACTGCCGATAGATGCGCTGACGAGCGAGTTGGGTACACCCAGCTTGTTTGGTGGCAACGATCGCTGCTTGCTTCGACCAATGTCGTGATGGAATCTGCGTCTTAAGGCCCCCATCTGCCGTCTTCTATCTCGCTCCTCAATGGATGCAACTGTTGGTTGAGGTGGTAGTGTGGTTAGCACTCAGGTATTGAGAGTGCTAACAGAACCCAACGGAGGGAACTGAAAAGATGGCAAAGTTGATTGTATTTAACGATGAGGCTCGACGAGCGCTCGAGTCTGGTATGAACCAGCTCGCAGATGCCGTGAGGGTGACTCTCGGACCTAAGGGTCGAAACGTCGTCTTGGACAAGAAGTGGGGTGCTCCCACCATAACCAACGATGGCGTTTCTATTGCGAAAGATATTGAGCTCGAGGATCCTTACGAAAGGGTCGGAGCCGAGCTGGTCAAAGAGGTAGCCAAGAAGACCGATGACGTAGCCGGCGACGGTACGACTACGGCGACCGTTTTGGCTTGGGCCATGGTTCGAGAGGGTCTCCGCAACGTTGCGGCTGGGGCGAATCCAATGTCTCTCAAACGAGGTATCGAGGCGGGTCTCGATGCCGCCGTTGGTGCACTACGCGAGATCTCGAAAGAGATTGACTCTGAAGAGCAGATCGCTCAGGTTGCTTCGATCTCTGCGGCCGACACGGAGATCGGCTCACTCATCTCCGAGGCTATCGGAAAGGTCGGCAAGGACGGAGTGATCACCGTTGAAGAGTCACAGACCTTTGGTATGGAGATGGATCTCGTTGAGGGCATGCGTTTCGACAAAGGCTACATCTCACCATACTTTGTAACCGATCCTGAGGCGATGGAGGCGGTTCTCGACGATCCTTATGTCTTGTTGGTCAGCTCGAAGATTACCGCCGTCCGTGACCTCTTGCCAGTTCTCGAAAAGGTAATGCAGTCAGGTCGTCCACTCTTAATCATCGCTGAAGATATCGAGGGTGAAGCGCTTGCGACTCTGGTCGTCAACAAGATTCGAGGAACCTTTAAGTCCGTTTCAGTGAAGGCGCCAGGCTTTGGTGAGCGTCGCAAGGCGATGCTTCAAGACATTGCGATCCTCACCGGTGGACAGGTCATTACTGAAGAAGTTGGCTTGAAGCTCGAGAACGTGACGTTGGATCTATTGGGTAGGGCACGTCGAGTCGAAGTCTCCAAGGATGAGACGACGATCATTGAAGGTGCGGGAGACGACGCGGATATCAAGGGTCGGATCAGTCAAATCCGTTCAGAGATTGAAAATACCGACTCTGATTACGATCGAGAGAAGCTCCAAGAGCGGCTTGCAAAGCTCTCTGGTGGTGTTGCAATCCTAAAGGTCGGGGCCGCCACTGAGGTCGAGCTGAAGGAAAAGAAGCACCGTATCGAGGACGCTGTTTCAACGACCAAGGCCGCCATTGAGGAGGGTGTGGTTCCAGGTGGAGGAGTTGCACTGCTTCGTTCTCAGCGCGCCGTGCTCGAAGTAGCGGCCAAGTTAGAGGGTGACGAGGCTACTGGTGCGAGGATCATTGCTCGTGCCGTTGAGGAACCGCTCAAGCAGATTGCAATTAATGCTGGGCTCGAAGGTGGAGTTGCACTCGAGAGGGTCAAGGCTCTCCCGAACCCATCGGACGGCCTCAACGCTGCCACGGGCGAGTACGAGAACCTGCTCGAAGCCGGTGTTATCGATGCGGTCAAGGTGACCAGGTCTGCGCTGCAGAACGCTGCCTCGATTGCGGCTCTCTTCCTGACGACGGAAGCGCTCGTGGTCGATAAGCCCGAGCCAGCTGCTCCAGCGATGCCAGGTGGAGGCATGGAGGACTACTAAACGATTAGGATACTGCATCGCTCAATCAGTGAGCATGCGGGTCATGGTCATCAAGGGGCCGCCCGTTGGGCGGCCCCTTCTTCGCGTAAGGTTCGCAATGCACTAAACTGAGCTGATGACTCGTGCAGATCGTAATGGAGATCGAAAAAATCGATTTCCAGGTTCATCACACCGTCCTCACAGCTTCGTGTGCAAGAGTTGTTTTTCATGCAATCTAGGGAACCTTTCGTAGGATGAGAGATCGGTTGCTTGGGATTCGTTTTTTGTCAAGAGACAAGGAGCAAAGATTGGCTCGTGTGCGCCATCTTGCGAAGGGAGCGGTGGGGATTCCAGTCCTAGCAGTGGTGCTATCGTCTTGCCTTGGCGTCCGATATGACTACATCTCTCACATGACCGCTGGAGGAGGAGACACGTATCTTAAGATCCCTCAAGGATGGACGGTCTACGATCAGTCTCAGATTTACGGTGGTAAGCAGTCTCGGGTCTCGAGGGCGCAGCTTAGTCAGATCGAGTCGGTGAGCTGGACAGACATCTTTACTCCAAATGGGTCACGAGTCTTCAACCCGAAGTTAGGTTTTGGTTCAAATGTTCCTGTTGGAGTTGTTGATGCTGTCGAGCTCACGGGTTCGACGAGGCAGAACTTCTCTCTCGCCTCTCTGAGAACGCTGATTCTTCCGACCGATCCGCTCGGGGCGTCGAGCGGAGGTTATCACTACAAGGTGACTGCGTACAAGGAGTTTACGCGAGCAAGTGGCTTTCGGGGGAGCTCCATGACCGTTCGAATCACTCCGCCGAGTGGTCCAGTTTCAGTGTTGACACAGGATGCGGTCGTGGACGCCGGGACTAACTGGGTCTACTTCGTGGGAGTCGGGTGCTCAGCAAAGTGTTTCAGCTCATATCAATCGTCAATTTCTACAATCGTTAATTCTTGGAATGTGAAGGCGGAGAAGTAATGCAGGATCTCGAGTCGCACGGAACTCCATCAGAGGAAGAGTTGGGAGTTCGGTTTGTCCGAAAACCGCTTGAAGTATGGGATCGGCTCAAATTTCTAGCCCTCTTTTTAGTTGTTTGGGTCGCATTTGTAGCGGTCTCTTCGAATAACAATCCCCTGGAGTCACTGTCGACTGCGGCAAGGTTGGTGTCGCAGAATGAATGGTGGCTCATCATCTTGATAGCTATTGAGCTTCTTCGGCAGCTCAACTATCTTGTGCTCGAGCACAGCCCAGGTTGGTTTGCATACTGGAACTCCTCTGTAGTGTCGCGCTTCTCTGGCATTGGGAAGGACTGGGACGACTGGACGCGATTTCGGGTTACCCGAGTCGCTAAGGTCGTGCTTGTGCTGGCCTTGCTGTCGGTAGTGCTCGCAGCCCACTATCACCAATCGCCGTTTGTGGCACTTTTCTTGGCACCTGCTGCTTTGATCAACAATCTTCCTACGATTCTTCAATTTGCCTTGTACATGGTGCTGATCATTGCACAGTTCGCGGCTCTTTTTTGGTTTATGGCTCGGGGTGGGGTAGAGACCTATTTCCCCGGAGATATTAAGACGCGCTTCTCTGACGTTTGGGGACAAGACAGTGTTCTCGAGAAAATTAAAGAGAACATCATCTTCTTGAAAGACCCTGAGATTATTGAAGAACGGGGAGGGTACGTTCCAGGCGGTATTCTTCTGTGGGGTCCTCCAGGAACTGGTAAGACGCTGATGGCCGAGGCCGTAGCGGGAGAGACAGAAAACCCCTTCGTGTTTGTCGATCCAGGTGCTTTTACCTCAATGTTTTTCGGTATTGGGGTCCTGAAGGTCAAAGGTCTCTTCCGTAAGCTCCGCAAGCTTGCCCTCCGCTATGGCGGGGTCGTCGTGTTCATGGACGAGGCCGACACCCTTGGGAGTCGAGGCAACATGGCGGGAGTGCAGTCTCAGTTTCGCAGTGCTTCGCACGGTGGCGTTTTTGGGGACCTCTGTCACGGACCGAACTACCTCAGCGCTTCGAGCTCGGAGATCGTTACACGGGAGTTGCTCTTTGGTGGTGGAAATTCCGACGAGCCTGCCCCCCGTCGTTGGAGTCGATACGTCTTCCCAGGTGGAGGGATGGGAGGCGGCAGCGGTTCATCGAGTTTCGATGGAACCCTTCAGGCACTCCTCACCGAGTTGTCGGGTTTGAAGAAGCCGCGTGGATTCTTCAACCGCGTCGTTCGTCGGTCGCTTGGACTTCCGCCGAAGAGTCCGCCGAAGTATCGGATGCTGATCATGATGGCTTCCAATATGCCGGAGTCCTTGGATCAAGCTCTCCTGCGGCCTGGTCGATTGGACCGGATCTACAAGGTCGGATATCCCTCGAAAGAGGGGCGGGTGCGCACCTACATGGGGTATCTTTCCAAGGTTCAACACAATTTGACCGATGCTGAAATCGATCGTCTGGCTACGATTACTCCCTACGCAACTGGTGCGACTATCAAAGATCTTGTGAATGAGGCGCTTATCAACACGATTCGGGACGGTCGAGAGGTCATTACCTGGCCCGATGTTGTAAAGGCAAAGCAGCTCAAAGAGCTCGGCCCTCCAGAGGATGTTGAATATATCCATCGAGAGCGTCATGCCGTGGCGGTTCATGAGGCCTGCCACGCAGTGACTGCAGCTAGAGTTCGTCATCACCTCGCTATCGACATGGCCACGATTGAAAAAGGAGGGACCTATCTGGGGATGGTCTCCTCGATCAAACCAGAAGATCAGTTCACGAACTGGAGAAGTGAGTTCGAGGCCGACATTATGGTCTCCTTGGCTTCCTTGGCTGGCGAGAGATTGTTCTTCCAGGGGGATAACTCTTCTGGGGTATCCGGTGACCTCGAGGCTGCGACGGTCATAGCGTCCTTGATGGAGGCCCATTGGGGTATGGGTTCGACGATCAGCTCTCAGCGTGCATCACAGGTTCTTGGGTTCGGTGGCGGAGGTTCCAATCAGCGGAGGAGCCCGGGAGGAAAGGAAGGTAATCAACCTCGTCCTCGTGGGCTCGACGATCGAGTCGAAGCGAAGCTAGAAGAGCTCTATAACGACGTCACCCGGCTTCTCGAGGAGAATCGAGCACAGGTCCTGGCCGTGGCACATGCGTTAGAAGCCCATAAGACGGTGACGGGCGAGGACATTGAAGCGATAGTTGAGTTCCGTAAGGGGCCGATTATCGATGGCACGCCGTATGGTGATCCGTCGGTTCAGCGTGAACTCGAGGAGTATCATCTCGCAGCGGTCGAGGCTCATCGCAACCATACGAATGTATCGTTTGTGCTGCCGATCGTTGGCAAGGGTCAGATAGTTGATCCTTCCAGAGTGAGAGAGATTGATACACAAGTCTCAGTGGCATGGAATCAGGGAGATGAGCTTGGTGGAGAACATGAGTGATGCGGTGGAGAGAGTAGAGATCGGCTCGGAGGGTTCACCGCGCGAAGGGTGGGGTGTTTTACATCTTTTCTGCCGAGTAGGACGAGGTTTTGATCCGCAGCGAGTTGAATCGGCGTGCAAGGCGCTGATTGACGATGGGTATCAGCTTGTTACCTATGCAGTACTGGGGCATAAGGCGGATATCGGCTTCATGGCCTTGGGGCCAGATCTGTGGCGTTTGAGGCGGTTCCAGAGTGATATTGAGGCGAGCTCTGTCGAGATTGCCTACTCGTACTTCTCTCTCACTGAGGTCTCCGAGTACGCAAAGGGTATGCCGATGGACCGAAAGGCTCCTCGCTTGTATCCGACACTGCCGCCTGCCGGTAAGCGTGCGATCTGCTTTTATCCGATGTCCAAACGTCGAGAAGAGTCAAACAATTGGTATGCACTTCCTTATGAGGAGCGCGAGCGGTTGATGTACGAGCATGGTGCGAGCGGCAGAAAGTTCGCAGGAAGAGTGCTCCAGCTGATCACTGGTTCCACCGGACTCGATGACTATGAGTGGGGTGTGACCCTCTTTGCTGAGCGTCCGGACGATCTGAAAGAGGTCGTGTATACGATGCGGTTCGACGAGGCCTCGACTCTTTACGCAGACTTTGGTCCGTTCTATGCCGGTCTAGTCGCGGACGTAGATGAAGTGCTTGCTCTCTTTCATGCGTAGGGATCGGACCCTGCTCAGTTCGGGCAAAGGCTGGTGACTCCTAGACTGACGGCTGTGAATTTTACGGCTACGGGGAACCATCGCGATCTTATCCCACCTGGATCCGATGTAGAGAGATCCTGGGTCGCGCTCTGTGAGGTGCTGTCCCGATTAGGTAGTGTTGTGGTCGGCTTCTCTGGGGGAGTCGACTCGGCTCTCTTGGCGTATGCTGCTCGGTCCGCCTTGGGTCGGTTTCGAACTCTCGCCGCAACGGCGGTTTCAGCATCCTTGCCTTCTGAAGATCGAGTCCACTGCCGGAGCTTTGCTCAGGAGTTCGACATCGAGTTTCTTGAGGTTGTGACGAACGAGTTTGAAGACCCGCGCTATCTCAGGAACGATACGATGCGGTGCTACTACTGCAAATCAGCCTTAATGGACCAGCTTGGGCCTTTGGCAAACCAGCGAGGTGCGGTTGCTGTGCTTGGGGTCAATCTCGATGACCTCTCAGACCATCGGCCGGGTCAAGATGCCGCTCGTGAGGCGGGAGCGGCCTTCCCTTTTGTCGATGCCGGCATCGACAAAGCACAAATTCGAGATCTCTCAAGGGCTCTCCAACTGCCAACTTGGGATAGGCCCCAGGCGGCTTGCCTATCGTCACGTATTCCCCACGGTACTCCGGTCACCCTCTCTGCTCTTTCGAGAGTTGCTCGGGCCGAACGCGCACTGCGTCGGTTGGGAATTCGAGAGCTTCGGGTGCGGCATCACGATAGTGTGGCACGCCTGGAGGTCGGAGTTGATGATTTGACGAGCGTTTTGGAGCAGCGAGTGGAGATTATCGAGCGCGTCAAACGGGCCGGATATCGCTTTGTCAGTCTTGACCTCGAAGGGTTTCGGTCCGGTTCACTGCACGAGGCTGGGCTCGCTGAGAACGATTCGGTGGAGTTCATTCAGGAGGTAGTCGAGCAATGACACAGAGGGTGAAGTTAATCTATCCTGATCAGCTGGTCACTGTCCCCGTGATCGCCCAGCTCGCAAGGGATTTTGATGTTTTGGCAAATATCCGGCGAGCTGCGGTAGATGCTGGGACCGGCTGGATTATCTGTGAACTGGAGGGCGAAGCAAAGGCTCGTCAAGATGCTGTGGCTTGGCTCGTTAGCCTAGGGGTCGAAGTTGATAATCTGGGTGACGTCGTCGAGAGCTAGAGGTAGTAGCTCGTCAGCGGCTTGTCCGCCTTAGGAGGGTGGGGTATCCTTCTTCCTCTTATCCGGCATCTTCCAGCCAAGCTTCGAAATTCCGGCTCGGGCCTCGAAGAAGAGACAGTCGCTAGGACAGGCAAAGGGAAGGTCATTGTTGACCTTGAGTTTACAGCGCTCGAGCTTGTCAGAGAGGGAAACGCTTTGGAGGACGTAGTGTTTGCAGTTATCTCGGACGCTCACGTTATGAGGATAGTCGTTTAAAGTCGGGTTGGAGACTCTGGTCGATGAGTAACTACCATGGTGAGTGATGTCAGTGTCTCCGAGTGATCTTTTGAGGTGGTCCGAGCAGATTGCGGCCACGGCGCGTACGGGGTTGGGGTTCTCTGAGAGTTTGTACGAGCGGGAGCGCTATGAGGAAATCCTCAAGATAGCGGCAGAGATGCGCCTAGCTTCAGGTTTCGATGGAGAAGGTTTCAGTGTTCAACAGACCGATGATGAAGAGCTCGTCGAACTCTGGCGCTCAAGAGTCGGTGTTGGAGTGAGTGGTTACGTCACCCCGAAGGTCTCAGTAGCTGCAATCGTTCTCAATCAGGATGCTGAGATCCTGTTGATTCAGCGCAGTGATTCGGGCGTGTGGCTTTACCCCACTGGCTGGGCCGATGTTGGTTACTCCCCGGCAGAAGTAGTTGTGAAAGAGGTTCGGGAGGAGACCGGGATCGAAGTTCTTCCCGAACGCATCCTTGCCGTGGTCGACTCCATGAGAACCGGCTTTACCGCTATTCCGATGTATTCAATCGTTTTTCTCTGTCGAGTGCTTGGTGGTGAGTTGCGGCGGCATCCCTTGGAAACGCTCGATGTTGGTTGGTTCTCGTTGAGTAACCTCCCTGCCTCAATGGCTCGCCTTGTCGAGCGTGTGCCCTATCTCTCAGATCTCTTTGAGGAGGAGAAGGGCGATAAATCGGCCTTCTTTGATCTTCCCCGGTAGGGAACTAGATCGCGAGTCTCGCCTCCAAGGTGTTGTGGAATCATGGGTGGGATACTTGCACTATCCGCGCCACCGCTCGGTAGCGTCAGCTGGAGGACGATTGCGCTGGTTGAGCAGGCTCTTGCCTGGAAGAGGGCGACCATACGCTCCAATGTTCCGTGCGAGGTGGTGGTTAAGGTGGACCTTACGTCGCTCGGTTTTGATGCTGCGCGACATTTGGCAGCTCGCAGTAACCATTAGGCGTTGTCCGTCGCATCGGAGCCAACCTGCGGATCTCGCGCCGTCGTTGGGGAGAGCTCTTGTGCTCGGAGTACAATCGGCCGAGAAGGCGGCTCATGATCGGGGAGGAGTATCCTCGGTATCTCTGGTTGCCGCTGGTCCTGGTGTTGTGAACCGTCGAGGGCGAACCAAGGAGAGGTGGTACTTCTTGCTACACCATGTTCTCCTGTGGAGCGTGGTGCTTACTCTAGTCTTCCCTGTTGTCTGAGAAAAAACTCTGCTTCCGACGCTAGCTCATCTCCGCTCGTCATCGTGAGAGGTTCGGCGCTACTGATCTCATCCTCTGGTGGGAAGGTGATCTCGTCATCTTCCTCTTGGCTCTCGATCTGCTCGATGTAACTTCTGATCTCATCATCGGCCGAGACGAGCTCATCGATCTGATGGACGTAGTCCTTCGCTGCGTTCTCGAGCGTAGTAGTGTCGAAAGTTCGTTCTAGGAGGAGCGAGACCCGTCGTACGAGGGCTAATGCGGCCTTCGGTGATGGCGTCTGAGCAACGTAGTGAGGTACGTTGGCCCAGAGTGAAACCGATGGGATCTGCTGATTTTGAAAGGCACCTTGCAGTACTCCCAAGATTCCAGTCGGACCTTCGTAGCGCGACGGTTGCATATTCAGTGAACCGCCGAGAGCCGTATCAGAGGTGGTTCCAATGACCCGAACGTGACGGTTGTGAGAGACCTCCGAAGCTAGTGCACCGAGCGATACGACTTTGTTGACGCCGTAGGACTCAGCGGTATCAAGGATGGTTCGAGCAAAACTCTTCCATCGGAGTTGGGGTTCAATTCCAACGCAGTAGAGCAGATCACTTCCTTCGTCTTCAGAGGGAGTGAGGTAGAAGCGAGTCTCGGGCCAAGTTAATCGGCGCACGCCGGTCTCGTCGATGTGAACAACGGGCCGAACAACCGTGAAGTCGAAGTAGTCGTCGGAGTCGATGGTTTCGACGCGCTTGGCTCTCGTTTGGCGGCGAATGTGGTTCACTGCCATGGATGCTGCATCTCCGGCATCACTCCAGCCCTGGAAGGCCATGATGAGGGTCGTGTTCCTAACCGGGTGCTCCTCTGGGTCTGTACTGCGTTCTTCCGCCATAGTTCCATCCTACCGAACAAAGCTCTACGGGCGTGTTTACTGGCTTGAGGCGACGACATAGGCGTAGTCCTAGCGTCTCTTGGTCTAGGAGTTACAGGTCTCTGAGAATCCTGCCTCTCGCGCTGTCTATCGAACGGGATCTGTGTTTAGCGATGATGGCGAGGGTAGTTGAACGTCTCAAGAGATGCTGTCGGGCCACGTCAAGCTCGACCAGGCTGATAGCTTCGGTTTGAACTCAGTGTCAGTGTGACTGTCGTGAGTAGAGACTTGAGGTGGATCGCGCTGGTTGCACATCGGTGCTAACACCCACAGAAGCGTGTTCGCAAAACGGCGGGAGGGCGTTTGACAAGTAAGACGTCGTGACATGATGAGGAAGCTTGCTCTCGCGATACTCGGTATTTTCCTTCGATGAGCTTCGAGCTGCCGGTCGGACCTCGCGCTGCCGAGGTAGCTGTAGAACAGATCAAAGGCGCGGCGTTACCTCCTCCTGCTTGTCGCACCAATTGGATCGTCGCGTGCTCGAGCCTGCACAAGTTGGTCCCCTTCGACGTCGCGTGCCGAATGAGAAAGTGATGGAGTGAACCTTGGAAGTCAGGCTCCCCGAATCTGGTAGTGTCCGAGGTGTCGGTATCGGTGTCGGTGTCGGCCCACTCCATGCAGTTCTCAAGAGCGTCGCTGAAATTTGATAGAGAGGAGGCCCTTGTGGTTGGGACCGTCACAGAGGTGAGTTCGTCGATCGCTCGTGATCTCAATAGGCTTTTCCCACAGCTGTCTTCGTCGTTCGTCCCTTTAGGGGTAGCTGAGTATCAGTCTGTGGTTGACCAGAGTTCGGTAACGCTCTTCGTTTACTACGAAGATGATGATCGAAAAAGGATCGACGGGGCCCTCACGCTCGTCATGTTTACGATCCCAACGGGCGTGCGTGCTTGGATCGAGGACGTGGTGGTCGACGAGAGCGCTCGTGGTCGAGGAGCGGGCGAAGCATTGACCCGCGCTGCAGTGGAGTTCGCTCAGCAAGGTGGAGCTCGCTCGATTGATCTGACGTCGCGTCCCTCTAGGGTCGCTGCGAACCGTCTCTATCAAAGAATTGGCTTCTCACTACGCGCAACGAATGTTTATCGTTTTGAGTGATAAAACTTGGGGTAGGAGGACGTTATATCGCTGCGAAGGGGTGAGGATTGCAGGGCCGCACCGCTTCGAACAGCTGGTTTAGAAATTATCCGATGGAGGGCGTAGTATTCCAGATGAGTAGTACGTGCAAAGAGGAGGTAGGTGTGGCCGTGACAGAGAGTCTCACGATAACCGACAACAGAACAGGACAATCCTTTGAAGTTCCCATTGTCAACGGAGTCGTCTCGTCGACTCCATGGCAGAAGAATCTACCTGGTCTTTGGTTCTACGATCCGGGCTTGATCACTACAGCTATGACAGAGTCATCGATAACCTATCTTGACGGCGATGCTGGAGTGCTGCGCTATCGTGGCTATCCGATCGAACAGCTCGCTGAAGACTCCACGTACTTAGAGGTCTCGTATCTTCTGCTCCACGGGGAGCTGCCAACGAAAGAACAGTTCGATGCCTGGGTAGCGGATGTCACTCACCACACCTTCATTCATGAAAATGTTCGGAAGCGATTCTTGGAGGGCTTTCACTACGATGCTCATCCAATGGGAATCATGGTCTCGGCCGTAGCTGCCCTGTCTACCTTCTACCTCGACGCTAAGGATATCTACGATCCAAAGGCCCGGGATCGGCAGATTGTACGGTTGATAGCGAAGATGCCGACGCTTGCGGCCGCTGCGTATCGGTTCTCGGTTGGACAGCCGTTCGTTTATCCCGATAACTCACTATCTTTCCCGGCCAACTTCCTTTCCATGATGTGGAAGATCGCTGAACCTCGCTACGAGCCTGACCCTGCTCTCGTTCGAGCAATGGATGTCCTCTTTATTCTCCACGCGGACCATGAGCAGAACTGTTCCACGACCGCAATGCGTGTCATTGGCTCTGCTCACGCGGATCCGTACTCCGCCACTGCAGCTGCTACCGCGGCGCTCTACGGCCCCCGTCACGGCGGTGCAAATGAAGCAGTGGTGCGAATGCTCGGAGAGATTGGAACCTATGACAATGTTCCTGCCTACATCGAGAGCGTGAAGCGCGGAGAGACTCTTCTTCAGGGCTTCGGTCATCGGGTGTATAAGAACTACGACCCCCGTGCCAAGATTATCAAGAAGGTGGCGGATGAAGTCTTTCAGGTTACGGGTAAAAACCCACTGCTTGACATCGCTCTGAAGCTAGAGGAGGTGGCCCTCTCTGATGACTACTTCATCTCGAGGAGACTCTATCCCAACGTTGACTTTTACTCTGGTCTTATCTATCAGGCCATGGGATTTCCGGTAGATATGTTCCCGGTCCTCTTTGCGATACCTCGAACCTCGGGTTGGCTTGCGCATTGGGCTGAATTGATCGATCAAGATGCAAAGATTATTAGACCGCGGCAGGCCTACGTCGGTGCTGAGGAGCGGAAGTACACGCCCATGGAGTCGAGGTAGTTAGAACTACGAACGTCGAACTCTCATCACTCCCTCATCACCGATCTTTAGCGATGAGGGAGCTTGGCGCCTCTCGTGGGCCTCTCTAGTGTCGGTCTAAGACGCGAATGAGACCCTCTTGCACGACACTGGCGCTCAGTTGACCGTCGTGTGAGTAGATTTGGCCACGGGATAGTCCTCGGGCCCCACCGGCCCAGGGACTCTCCTGGTCGTACAGGAACCATTCGTCGGCCCTGAATGGGCGATGAAACCACATGGCGTGATCGAGACTGGCCGACATGACGTGAGCGTCGTCCCAGGAGATCCCGTGGGGTATCATGGCGGTGCTGAGGAGCGACATATCGGACGCGTAGGCAACAATGCAGGCGTGGAGCAGCGGATCGTTCGGTAGCTCACCGTCGGCTCGCATCCAAACACGTTGAGGATGAAGCTCGTCTGACTTACCGAAACCTTTGCCGAGCGGATCAACGTATCGCTGATCGATGGGTCGAGGACGTTGGAACCAGTCGTTGCGCTCGTCTGGATGGCGTGAAGCCCACGGTGCCATGCGTTCTTGAAAGGTCTGAAGCTCTGTTGGTGGAGGAACCGTAGGCATCTGAGCCTGATGCGTAACGCCGCGCTCTTCGATGTGGAACGATGCTGAGAGATTAAAGATGGCTTTTCCGTGTTGGATTGCAACGACTCGTCGCGTTGTGAATGAGGAACCGTCTCGGATTCTGTCCACCTCGTAGAGAATTGGTACCAGTGGATCGCCTGGGCGTAAGAAGTATGCGTGGAGGGAGTGCACGGTACCTTTCGTGACCGTTCTCCCTGCAGCGACGAGCGCTTGACCGGCAACCTGACCGCCAAACACTCGCTGTCTATTCTCTCGGGGACTCCGTCCTCGAAAGATGTTCATCTCGATGTTCTCAAGGTCGAGAATATCGAGGAGTTCATCGAGCGCTTCACTCACGTCGTCGCTCCGTCTCTCTTTCCTGGGGTGTGCTAAGAATCTAGTCTGGAGCGGCTACGCGTTTCTTGCTTGTTGGCACTGTTTTGGGTCTCTTGGTCGGTTAGCTTGATCAGAGTGCGTGACTTCTTACTTCGCCTCTGGGGGCTCATGGTCGATCGTGTTGGGGTAACTGCCCTTCGCTATACCGCCATCTCAGCTATCTCGGTCGTGCTGTCGCAGATCATACTTTTCGTGCTCTACGGCGTGATTCGACTCTCCTCGGCCACGACGAGTAACGTCATTGCAACTGGCGTAACATCCGTTCCGGCCTACTACTTGAATCGGAGCTGGGCTTGGGGTAAGACCGGTCGATCACATTTGATGAAGGAGGTGGCACCGTTTTGGGCCCTTACCTTTCTTGGACTTGCGCTCTCGCTCTGGGCGGTTGCACTCGCTCATCACCTAGCCGTGCGTATGGATCTCTCTCACTTGCGAGATGCACTCTTCGTCAATGCAGCTGCGCTTTTGGCCTTCGGTGTGCTGTGGGTCGGTAAGTTTGTGGTCTTCAACAAGTTTGTCTTTATCGGTTCGGGTCG
>JBMFXG010000026.1:0-19654 GCA_049964535.1 Acidimicrobiales bacterium
GATCCCACGAGCGACTCGATGACTCGTTCGCCCGCTTTATCGTGTGCCACCAGATCGGAGAGTGTGTCGCACTCTGGCGTCGCGTATTCGGGATGCGAACCCACATCTAGATAGAGGCGGGCACCATTTTCCAAAAAGACGTTCGACGAGCGACCCCAGCTCACGACTCGTCGAAAGAGGTATCGAGCAACCTCATCTGGACTTAGTCGACGCTGGCCGCGCAACGTACAGGTTACACCGTACTCGTTTTCTAATCCGAGGATTCTCCGCGTCAGAAGCGGTTCCTGCGCTCGGTCGTTCTGGTCGTTCTGGATATCGTCTATGACGTCAACTTTCTAACTCGTTCTTCAATAGTGCCTCAAGCTCATCAGCGGAGAGTCGCCGGAAGGTACGCCTCTCCGTCCGATCTACGAGCACAGCGACCTCAAGATCGGTCGCCCCTAACGTACGCTCGTGGCCAGCGAGAGCGGCTATCGATCTCTTCAGCGCCGTAGGTAGATCTGCCTCTCGATCGAACCCATCGCGAAATCGCTCTGAGATCGCTTCGGAATCGCCACCGAGCACAGCAAAATCTCGCTCGTCAACCACAGTCCCGTCGTAGAGTAAGTGATAGAGACGACTTTCGCTGCTCTCTCTGCCAAGTTCAGCGACGAGAATCTCTACCTCGAGAGGCTTCATCTCATGGGTGAAGACCTGGCCAAGATATTGAGCGTAGATATTGGCAAGCGAGCGGGCTTCAACGTCCTCTCGTGAATAGGCATAGCCTTTGGTATCTGCATGTCGAATACCAGCTACGCGCAGCTGGTCAAACTCGTTATATTTTCCAACCCCCGCAAAGGCAATGCGATCGTAGATCTCTGACACCTTGTGCAAGGATCGAGAGGGGTTCTCCGCACACAGGATAATTCCTTCCGCAAAGAGGCTGCCGATCAGCGCTCGACCACGAGCAATCCCCTTTCGTGCGTAGTCCGCCCGATCCTTCATCACCTGCTCTGGCGCTACATAATAGGGCATGCTCATTGACGTGATCCCCTTTGCGCTCGTCGTTCAATAATCGTCGCGGAGATCTGTGCCACGGTAGCGTCATCGACCCTTCGGTATCCCTCTGCCGCTACCGTTGCAACGGTTGGGTACACAGATCGAAGTGGATCTGGACCACCGGTCGCAGAGTCCTCTTGAGCAGCCTCGAACAGCGCTATCAATGCTAACTCGAAGGCCTGCGCCTCGGTCATATTCTCAATAAATCCGTACTTGATCGCTCCCTGGGCATCTCGTCCTCCCGATCCAATGGCGTAGTAGTCGACCTCCTCGTAGCGTCCGCCAGTGATGTCATAGGTGAAGATACGACCACGCCGCTGTGCGAGATCCCAGCCCACGAAGAGAGGAATTACGACCAGACCAGACATTGCAAGGCCCAGATTGGCACGAATCATCTGCGACAGCTGATTCGCCTTCCCTTCTAAGGAGAGCGTCACACCTTCAACCTTCTCGTAGTGCTCCAACTGTACCTGAAAGAGTTTTACCATCTCCAGAGCAGGACCCGCTGAGCCAGCGAAGCCGACCGCAGAGTACCGATCTGCCGGAGCAACCTTCTCAATTCGTCGAGAGGCTATGACGTTTCCTGCTGTCGCTCTCCGATCACCGGCTATCACAACGCCATCGGCAAAACGAAAGGCAACGATCGTCGTGCCGTGGGGTACTGAGTCTAAAACCCGCCCACTGAACTCACCTGAGCTCTCGACCGGAGAAATGAAATTCCGAGCCAAAACCGCTGGATCTTCAGCCTCACCAAGAACCCGAAGAAAGTTAGGCCCCGGATCGCGTTGGGGGCTAAAAATTGGAAGACTCACAGATCACCCTTCAATTCCATCTTGCACCTGAGCGTAGCCGAGCAAGACTCCGTCAACATCAATTTGCCTCTGCCGATCGACCAAGAGTCAACCGACATTGGTACGACCATCTGCGTTAGAAATCGGATTTAGCCTATTCGCCGCCTTTTTGCACGTAGTTCCTCACGAACTCCTCGGCGTTCTCTTCGAGAACCTCGTCTATCTCATCGAGTAGGTCATCGAGATCGGCCTTCAGCTTCTCTGCGCTCTCACTCTTCGCACTCACTTCTTCCTCAACGACGTCATTACTCTCGCGTGTCGTTGTTGTCTTCTTTTTCAGCTCTCTTTCAGCCATTTCTACCCTTCTGCACCAAGACCACGGAGAAGCTCTACTACCGAGCCGCTTCTCTCCAACAACGTATCGACATGGTGAGCCGTCCCTCTAAGCGGATCCATCATTGGCACACGCCGGAGAGGATCGGATCCTACGTCGAATATCAAGGAATCCCAATTTGCCGCTGCGACAGAGTCACGATACTTTTCAAGACATCTGCCTCGAAAATACGCCCTAGTGTCCGTCGGAGGCTCTGTCACTGCACGTATCACTGCCTCCTCTGGTACCAGCGTACGCAGTCCAGCACGTGCCGCCAACGATTTCTCAGGCCGCAAGTCGTGATATTGAAGATCGATCGCAGCGAGTTTCGAGTCAGACCACGCCAGGCCATGACGCTCACGATAGCCCGAGACGATCTGAAGTTTTGCCACCCAGTCCAAGGTATCGGCGAGTTCCATCGGATCTCGCTCGAGAGCGCTCAAGATACGCTCCCACTCCTCGAGAAGCCAAGCGCCTTGATCCTCGCTACCAAGCGCTCCAAAACCCTCTCGGTCACCGTATTTGACCGCTCGCTCGAAGTACTCCCACTGGATCTGTAGAGCGGTCATCTCTCCTCGCCCCACCGTCGGAACCTCAGTTTTGAGGTCGAGACCATAGGAGATCTGTCGAAGAGATCGAACAGGCGTGGACAAGACGATATCGAGATCGTCCAACGCACCGTCCTCGATCATCGCCAAGACCAACGCAGTGGTTCCGACTTTTAGGAAGCTCGCGTACTCAGAGAGATTTGCATCTCCGATAATAACGTGGAGTCGGCGATAGCGCGATGCATCCGCATGTGGCTCGTCACGGGTATTGACGATCGGCCGCTTGAGAGTCGTCTCAAGTCCAACCTCTTCCTCAAAGAAGTCGGCTCTCTGTGTCAACTGAAACGGCACGACCGAATGGTCAAGCCCTGGTGCTTCACTACCTACCTTGCCAGCACCGGTGAAGATCTGACGTGAGACGAAAAAGGGCGTTATGTATCGAACGATCTTGACGAATGGAGTAGCTCGATCCATGAGGTAGTTCTCATGACAGCCGTAGGTATTTCCCTTACCATCAGAGTTGTTTTTATAGACCACGATGCTCTGCCCTCTTGGCATACCCCCCTGAGCTGCAGCCATAGCCCGCCGAAGAACTATCTCACCTGCTCGATCGAACAACACTGCATCACGTGGTGTTCGACACTCAGGTGAAGCGTACTCAGGATGGGCATGATCAACGTACAACCGAGCACCATTCGTCAGGACCGTATTCACGAGGTGCGTCTCGACCTCTGGCGGAAACGAGACAATACTGTCCATTCCTCGAGCGTCACGCTGTGGCGTTTCACCATCGAAGTCCCAATGCGTACGTTCAGCGACCTCATTCGCATAGGCATTAATCAAAATAGATGACGACGTGATAGGGTTCATGTCGGCCGCGCCGACCACACTGATTCCATACTCCGTTTCTATTCCACAGATCTTGGGGATCGACACCTAGCCTCCGGAGTTAGACTTCAATCTGAAAAATTAGAGGTACTGGCCCGTCGCAACTCGCTCAATTGACCGACCACCTTCTGACTCTTGTCCTTGCGATATCAGCGTTCTGATATAAACGATACGCTCACCCTTTTTGCCCGATATCTTCGCCCAGTCATCGGGATTGGTCGTATTCGGTAGATCCTCATGCTCTTTAAACTCTTTCGAGATCGAGTAGAGCAGGTCCTCTGTACTGATTCCCCCGCGATCCCCTGCAATCTCTCGCTTGATCGCTTGCTTTTTCGCTCGACGCACAATATTTTCGATCATTGCACCCGAGGAGAAGTCCTTGAAGTAGAGAACCTCTTTATCTCCGTTTTGATACGTCACCTCAAGAAAACGATTGTCATCATCGGTTCGATACATCGTTTCAACCGTCGTTTCGATCATGGACCGGATCGCTTTCGCCACATCGCCGCCACCACGCTCGATCACTTCATCCTCCGCAATCGGAAGATCGCTGGTGAGGTACCGAGCAAAGATCTGAGCCGCCGAACTCTCATCCGGTCGTTCGATCTTGATCTTCACATCCAAGCGGCCCGGACGAAGTATCGCTGGGTCAATTAAGTCCTCACGATTCGATGCACCGATCACAATCACGTTGCGAAGGGTCTCAACCCCATCGATCTCAGCAAGCAATTGCGGGACGATCGTTGACTCCATATCGGACGAGATACCGGTCCCACGAGTTCGAAACAGAGAATCCATCTCGTCGAAGAACACGATTACCGGAACGCCCTCCTCCGCCTTTTCTCTGGCCCGTTGAAATATGAGGCGAATCTGCCGCTCTGTCTCACCAACGTATTTATTGAGAAGCTCAGGACCTTTGACGTTCAAGAAGTAGCTCTTAACCGAGGCGGTCTGGGTAGCACTCGCTACCTTTTTAGCCAACGAATTTGCAACCGCCTTGGCTATCAGAGTCTTTCCACACCCGGGCGGCCCATACAGCAGGATACCTTTAGGTGCAGGGAGTCGATAGTTCGCGAACAGGTTGCGATAGAGGAAAGGGAGCTCGACTGCATCGGTAATCTCCTCGATTTGACCATCGAGACCACCGATATCTTCATAGCTCACATCAGGAACTTCTTCGAGGGCCAAGTTCTCGACCTCCGGCCGAGGTAAACGCTCAATAACGAAGCCGGTCCGTGCATCGAAGAGGACCGAGTCACCTGCTCGGATCGTCTCATTACCGAGATGTCCAGCGACCTCCGCCACTCTCTCTTCGTCCGCTCGACCAACGATCACTACTCGTTTGCCCGGCTCCAAAACGTCTCGAATCGAAACGACCTCACCAAGGCGCTCTGGCGCTCGAGCCATCACCACGGTGAAAGACTCATTCAGTACAACCTCTTGACCGGTCATCAGCTGTGAGACGTCTACTTCGGGATGGACTGCGACCCTCATCTTTCGGCCAGATGTCGATATGTCAACCGTCTCGTCATCGTTTGCGCCAAGGAACACTCCGTATGCCGCAGGCGGCTGCGTGAGCTTCTCGACCTCCTCACGCAACGTTGCAATGTGCTCCCTCGCCTGTTGGAGGGTAAAGGTGAGCTTCTCATTTCTTCCCTGCGACTGCGCGAGTTGACCAGAGACTTCGAGCAGCCTCTCTTCGAGGAGCCTCACCCTCATGGGCGCATCCTGAAGTCTTTGTCGAAGGTCTCGAACCTCAGCCTCTAACTGAGCGAGGTTCGACGCATCATCAACCTCAGACCGAGATTCATCGGGTGTTATGGATTCGGACATCTTGACCACCTCCCTCAGCTCCAAGTTACACCGACCCGAGATAGTTCCCGCAGCCGTTTCAACGCAATTCAGGAACTTCTTTCCGCTAGCGTCTACTAGATTGAAGAGCGTTGTAGATTGTCCTACAATCGCAAATCCGATGGCAAGTCGTCACAGCGTTAAAGGAGCTTAATGAAGGTCTGGATCGATCAAGATCTCTGCACCGGAGATGGTCTCTGCGAGGAGATATGTCCTCCTGTTTTCACCCTTCTCGATGATGGGCTCGCCTACGTCAAAGAAGGCGAGCTGGTGTTTAGTGAGCCGGGTGGCTCGGCTCAGATGGCAACGGTTCCATCGGAGCTCGAAGATGCTGTAGTCGAGGCCTCTGAAGAGTGTCCCGGTGAGTGCATATTTGTCGAAAACGACTGAGGCACGCTTCTCAGTCTCGGCTTGCTAGAGCCTCTCAGCTACATCTGTCTTAGCCTCTTCTGACCGCAACGGCCTTGCTCATGAGCACGTCGATACTCAAAGATCAGCTTGCCACAGTCATCTACGAGCTGGGCAAGGAACCGAGGGACCTCTACTGCGCTACTTCGGAGAAAAACGTATCTGCTTTCCGTCATGGTGGTAGGAATCTCACACGGTCGCCGAGTCCTTCTTCTGTGAAGTTGGCTCGCATAGCCAGGAGAACTGCGAAATCATCACAACGCATCGGTGCTGATTCGGAAGAATCCCAGAGGCAGCACTCGTCTTGAAATTCGAGGAAAATACGATACCTACGTCCGAGCCACCACACACTATGAATGACGACCACACCAGCATGGATCCCGGAGACCGGAGCGAGGAGTTTCAGGCCCCCGACGAGCAAGACCAATGGAACGCCTGGTACGCGAGTCAACCACAGATATGGAGCGGGAAACCGAACCATACCCTCATAGCAGAGGTGGCCTCCCTACAGCCCGGAACCGCTCTCGAAGTCGGGTGCGGAGAAGGAGCAGACGCTATTTGGCTTGCGCAGAGCGGCTGGAGAGTCACCGCGCTCGATGTCTCTTCGATAGCCATGCACAGAGCAGAGACAGAAGCTGCGCGACTAGGACTTAATATCAACTGGCGGCAGGCATCAATTCGTCACGCCAACTTCGAACAAGCTTCATTCGATCTCGTCACTGCTCACTACCTCACAATTCTGCGATCGCCCGAGCAGACCGAGGCGCACGCACTCATCAATGCAGTCGCACCCGGTGGCCACCTCCTCTTCGTTCATCATCGAGGATTCAACCTCGAGCGTAATCAAGAACACGGAACTGACCAATCGAACTACCTCGAACCAAGAGACGTTTTGAACCTCCTCGATGAGGAGTGGCACGTCCGGTTCGATGACTTTCGTCTCAAGCCTTCTCCTGACAGTGGGGCCGGCGCCCACCATCACGCCGATACCGTTCTTTTCGCAAGACGTTTGCCATAGCTCTGATTCTGAGTGACAGCCACTCAAGCATCTCTCGATGAGGCGCTTTCGTGGCTGTCACGCCTCCTACCTACGAGTACACCTCGTTCGCCACGTCGCGCAATCCTCGGCAACAGAATAGAAATCAGCAGCTCCATTCAGCAACTCTTACGCTCCATCTCAACTACCGTCGAGCCGAGATTGCCACAACACCATCAACCCGTCACCAAGGCATGGACGAACGTCGAGATAGCGTCGGCGTAATCAGAGCACTCTCACGGTTGCACAGGCTTCGTAAAGGTCTCAGTACCTTTCCAGGCCACGACTCTCTCCTCCACCGCTCCATAAGGAGCCGTTTCAGGGCGACACTATCGTTTCGTACAGCAGAGAACGAGTGGCCTTCTCCAACCCCGGTCCGGTCAGATCAACGATGGAACGAGATTCTCAAAGATCCGTAGGGTTGTCTTCACGAAGTTCGAGAGACGGTTCATCGATCCCGCCATCCCCCATCTCATCGATCTCGCCTCGGCGGCGCTGTAACGGACGGGCTGTCAAGATAAAGCCGGTATGCCCGACCATGCGATGGTGAGGCCTTGCAATCAAACCCTTGAGGTACCACTCGCGCTCCAGCAATTCAATGGCGTCGGCGTATCCAAAATCAGCATCGCCGAGCTCAGCGACAACTCGTTGGAGTTGGGTCACATTCGTCACGTAGACAGCAAGCACCCCACCCGGCCTCACGACCTTCCGAACGACCTTCAGTGCCCTCCATGGCTCCGGGAGATCGAGCATCACAGCGTCAAAGGGACCATCGGGGACACGGTCGTACGCATCTCCGAGCTGAACCGTGTATCGGCCTAGGTATTGCTCTCCAAGGAAGCTTGCTACGTTCTTGCGGGCGAGGTTCATGAAGTCCTCCCGCGCCTCGACCCCGACGACCGACACTCCGGCCTTGAGCATCGCTATCGACATTGCCCCTGACCCCACTCCCGACTCCAGAACTCGATCACCAGATCGAAGATTGAGACGCATCATGATGGCCCCGATATCTTTGGGGTAGATGACTTGTGCTCCGCGAGGCATGTGAAACACAAAATCTTCGAAGGTCGGTTCGAGCACGAACACTCGCCGATCCGTTGAAGTCAAGACCAACGATCCACTATCTTGGCCAATGATATCTCCGACTGCAACCGCGCCAACATGGGTATTGATCTTTGCCTCTGCGGTCAAAGTCACGAGGGATCGGCGTCGCTTGTGGTCTTCGATCACCACTAGATCACCTAAAGAAAAACTCACTGCTTTCGGTCCAAGCGAACGTTCGCACGGCCCACGCTCGAGCTCCTATCGCTTCTTGGAATCGGTCACCAACTTCCCCTCAACGACGTACTTCTCACCTGGGCGGACCTTTAGAGCTACTGGTTTAGGTCCTCTGCGAGACAGAGCGCGTCGCAGGAAACGAATAACGAGAAAACCTACGGCTGGAATAGCTATGTAGGGACGTTGCGACCGAGCGGCGCGTCGCAACAGACTGCCCGGAGCTAGATCGGACAAAAACTGTCGCACCTGCGCCTGTTTCACACCGCTCACACTCGTCTCACTTCTACCGTTACCGACCTTCGATGGCCAAAGCGATACCCGAGTAGGAAGATAATGCCGACGGCTATCCCTCCTGCCACAACGGCCAAGGGAGGCTTGGCTGACGACGCTGCGTCCGTAGCCCGCTCTACCCCACCTTGGAGCTGACGAATTGAATTCTCCACATCATCAAGCGAGATCGCCCTATCAGCGCCTGGCCGTCGTGCCACCGATACCCCTCTCCAATCTTCGAATCTTCCCTCGTTGCTCATCTACACTCATCGATCGATCCTGAAGCCTCAACGGTTTGATCGCTTACGAGCAAGCGAGAATGAAACGATCGTCATGCCGACGCCGACCACCATTGTCACGAGGTACGGAACCCAACTGAGGTGCGCGTGAAAGGTGGAGCCGGTTTCACTTTGAAGGAGACGGAGGATGCCCAGCAGAATAAGAGCAAATCCGAATGTCACCAAAACGGCCCCAGAGACCCCAAAGGCCAGGTACCGACCAAGTGGGCGCATCGCTCCAAGGGTCTCTTGCTTCACATAACCGATAATGACGGAGACCGTCTCAAAGAATTGAGCCTTCTGTGAGTCTCTACGTTGCGCCAAAGCGATGCTCCGATTCTTCTCGCCTGATCTGCATGCTATCCGAAGAAGCACAGCCTACCTCTTCCTCCAGCGATTCCTAGGATCAGGACTCTGCCACAACGAGAAAGAGGTGTCGTCGAGAGCGGATATGAGACACCAACGGTACCGACGAGGCGGTTCGGGGCACGGAGAGTCGCATGCATTCACGTCGAGTGCTAACGATCCTCCGTGTCCATCCATCGCATGAAAAGTGACACGACGTCGTCGAGCGCAGCCCTCAGGATTGCTTCGGCAGTTTCTCTATCACTCGCCTCAAGAACACGCTGCTTGTCCAAGATCGAGATCGGAGCAATTTGAGTCAATTGATAGAGCAGGTACGGTGCTGGACCAGGCAGAGAAAACGTAGCTGGTGAGACAGAGTGGCCAGCTTCAACCCCCGCCCACAGTGCTCGGCGAACTAGCGTCTCGAGGTCCTCCAAATCACGCTCGACACCTACCTCTAAATCTGATGACTGTGGTTCTTGCACCACGAGGGCAAGCGGATACGGATCGTCAGGCAACCACATACGCACGACGATTCGCTCCTCGCCGGCGAGTACGGCAAGGAAACCACCACCTCGCAACGCAGTGATTTCATCGACTCGACAGAGAGTCCCAACCCGAAAACGACGATCTCCACCACCGACCTCACTACCGTGAGAGATCAGTACAGCCCCCAGGCGACCTTGTCCTCGCCTTAGATCGTCAACGAGTCGAAGATATCGGGGCTCAAAGACGTGCAACAGCGTAGAGCAGCCTGGAAGCACAAGATCGGAAAGCGGAAACATCGGGAGCGGAAGCTCTACCGGTTCAGACAAAGGTTAGGCCCTCGGCACTAGGTGGTAGGTGGAGGACCCTCGAGCGATGAGACGATCACTATCGTCGGTCACAGTAGCCTCTACGAACACTACAGTTCTTCCTCCAGAGATAACAACTGCTTCACAGGTCAACATGGATCCGATCCGTGCCGCCTTTGTGAAACGAACGTGGAGGTCAGAGTTGGATGCGAACACCTTCTGGCCAGACACGTAAGTTATCACCGAGGCACCCATTGCAGAATCGATCATGGCGCTGATGAATCCACCTTGAATCGTGCCTGCAGGATTTGAAAATCGTTCGTCAGCGACCATCGTCCACCGTGTGCGACCAGGCTCCTTCAGGGTGTTCACCAACCCGAGCGTAAGATCGCAGGGCGGAGGAACCTGCGGTCCTCGAGACTTCGTACGATCGTCGTTCACACTACCTACCCTAAACGTACCGTATCGATTCCTGAGCTTGAGACTTGCCCAATTGGAGAGCGGTACAATAACTGTTCTTTAGAGACCTTCAAACAGCGCACCAGAGAAGTTGGATTCGCTGCACGAAGTTTTACATCCAACGGGTCAACCTGATTCTTCAACTTTTCTCTCACGCAATACGATACCTCGATGCGGAGGCGTCCGAAAGTGAGACGTCACGAAGTCATAACGAGGACGGCACATGATCTCACAAGAATCGAGTCGGACACACTCGTCGGCGCTCTCGCGCCATCCCGAACTACCGGTTGCTCTCGGTGAGGTGGTCGGACGTTGCGTTGAGTGGTCCCCCGGCCCCCCGTCTCTGGCCTTCGTCGCTGCATCGCCGAGCGTGAGTGATGCACTGAGCCAAGTCTGTCGTACGGCCACTGCGCTGCTTGAATCTCGAACGACGGCAGGCTTCACATCAGAATCTCCTATCGGCCTACGAGAACGTCTCGGCCCTCAAGCGGGACTCAGTCTGCTCTGTAGTCGTTCTATCGAGCCGAATGCGCTGCTGCTTTCACAGCCCTTTGATGCATCTCAGGCAAGCCTCGAGCATGAGTTCGCCAGATTCGCTGGGATACTCAGCGACGGAGATCTCCCGGTAGTAATCGCAGATCCACACTCTTTCGATACCACCACGTTTCTCCAACGCTTCAATCGGAGTTTCCCCGGTCGTACCATGAGCGGCGGTACCATTGCGACCGGTGGTTTGCCATGCGGATTCTACCTTGACGGCGTAACCACGCATGGAGGAGCCTTGGTCATAGTCTTTCCCCGTCATAGCGTCGTAGCCACGGCTCTCAGCTTTGGCGCAAAACCGGTTGGCCAACCTCTTACCGTCACGAAGGCCGATGGATGCATAATTCAAGGGTTGAGCTCTCAATCGGCCGTTTTGCGATTGGAAGAGCTCATGCTGGAGAGCCTGAGTTCAACGGACCTCGTCGACATAGCAGAAGGCGGTCTCCGTCTCGGAGTGGTTACTAACGAGTACGCAAGTACCTACGGGCGCGGAGACTTTAACCTCATGAGCATCGTCGATATCGACAACGAAGTACCCGCTCTCACCGTTACTCAGGCAACACCCGTAGGATCTGTGGTTCAGTTCCATATTCAGAGTCCCAAGATCGCGCGAGATGACCTCACGCTCGCTCTGGCGGAGGCGAATCCGAGTAGGGTAAAGACCGATATGACGCTTGTCTTCGCCGGCATTGAAGCTGAAAGAGAACCTTTTGGCACCAAGACCGAGGAGCAGGAGGTCATCGCTGATATGCTCGGTGATACTTCCACCCTCGGTGCGTCCTTATCGACAGTATTTGGCAACGTTGGAGGCATCACTCGGGAACTTCCGCAGTGCACCTCAATCGTCTCACTCAAAGGCTAGGACCATGGGTATCCTCACAACTCTTTACGACGACTACGGCACCTCGCCATGGATCGATAATCTCCAGCGATCATGGCTACTCGATGGAACTCTTCAAAAATTGATGCATGATGGCGTGAGGGGTCTCACCTCAAATCCAACGATCTTTGCTCACGCAATAGCAGGAGGGACCGAATACGACGAACAGATTGCAACCCTGAAAGGTACCAAAGCAGATGATGCCTACTGGGAGTTAGTTCTCGCCGATATCTGCAACGCCTGCGACGTCATGCTCCCTCTTTTCCGATCCACCGGCGGTGCCGATGGCTTCGTCTCAGTCGAGGTCGACCCCCGCCTGGCTCGGGAACGCAAAGCCACCGTGGAGGCTGCCCGATGGATCTGGAGTCGCGTACAACGCGAAAACCTCCTGGTCAAGATCCCAGCAACAGTCGAAGGCGTCAGCGCTGTTCGAGAGGTAATTGCCAACGGGATCTCCGTCAACGTCACGCTGATCTTTTCAGTCGACCGCTACGGCGAGGTTATCACGGCATTTCAAGATGGGCTCTCCGCTCTTGCAAAGACCGACCCAAGTAAGCTTGCCTCAGTACACTCAGTGGCATCATTCTTCATCTCGAGAACGGACACCAAGGTAGACGCTGCACTCGAGCGCCTTGGATCACGCAATCTGGAGGGTAAGACTGCAGTTGCACAGGCAACCGTGGCATATCAGCGATTTCTCGAAAGATTCGCAACGAACACTTGGAAGGATCTCGCAGCACAGGGTGCGCACGCCCAACGTCCACTTTGGGCATCGACTTCAACAAAGAATCCTGCCTACCCAGATCTTTTGTATGTCGAGTCCCTCATCGGACCACAGTGTGTCAACACCATGCCACAATCGACGCTCGATGCCTTCATCGACCACGGAAAGCCGTCCTTCGCGATGCTTGAGAGCTTCGACCAAGCCACCGCCCTGCTCAAATCCGTCGAGGGTGCCGGAGTCGATCTGGCTCAGGTAGCTATCGAACTCGAGAACGAAGGGGTGGAGTCTTTTGCGTCATCGCATGAGTCGATCCTTGAGCTCATCGGAACGAAACTCTGACGCGACCGATAGCGGGCATCGCTAAGGCCTTGAGCCACCCTGAACCTCCCGTGCTAGAGATCACCGAAGTTGACGCTCCGTGAGCGCCAGATCAGAAGAGCTCGAATATCGGCTCCGTCGAGGTGAATACGGGCTTTGGCCACAGACATCGAACGCTGTAACACCTCTCGTGTGGACCGAGGTCATCTCGACCACCGATGAACAGCTCCAAGAGCTGGAGAGCCTTGCAAACTCCCTTGATGGCTCTACCGCACACGTCGTTGCACTCGGCCCAACTGCATGGTTGTCCAGGGCATTTTCAGATCTTAATCTCGACGAAAGCAATGGAAGGGGTGTCAAGGTAGTACCAGACGCACACCCCGATCGACTCGCTGCCATCGATACGACGGACAGTGACTTCATCATCGTCTCGCCGAATAGCGTGGACCAGGGTTCGGAGGCAGTCTTCGACTGGCTACTCTCTCGAGTGAACTCACGCTCTCGGTATCTCGTGATCGCTGATCCGGACTCATCGATCTATCAACGAGCCAAAGAGATCGGCATTCGCCGTTTGATACCCACACAAGGCAAGACACGAGAACCCTGGAGGGCCCTTGGACCTGAGGGTCTCATCACACCAGCCCTGCTTGGCTACAACCTCCACTCCATTCTCGAAGGTGCCCGCTTCGGGTTAGTCGACCGAGACCTTGCCCCAAAAGTCGACGAACTCGCCGAATCTCTCTCCTACGTCTACGATCTAGAGATCGCTTCGACCGGACTGCAACGATGGTGCGATACCCTCCTTGCCACAGCACTGATCGATCCACATCTGCACAAGATCTCCCCGACTCCAGGTCCGACGGCTCAGTTCTCATCGCCGCACTCTTCGAGCAAGAGGACTCTCGAGCTTCTTGGTTCAGGCATTTCCCGTACTCAACGGACCGTTGCCCTTGTGGCCGCCTTTCGGTCGATCAATCCGTTCGACCCGACTTACGAGCTGAACTACGATGCAGAGCTACGAAAGCGTCTTCAACAGAGACTCGAGCAACCCGTACCTCGCCTCAGCGTCGAGGAGCTGATCGAGCGCCTCTCGCGCTCAGAGCCCTCCGAACGCCACGTCCGCTTCGTGGAGTTCACTGCTAGTTCTTTCACGGACGCTCTCGCCTCTCAAGGCAACGCCGACACCTATCACGAACTCTCGCTCCTTGGTCCGAGCATTCATGGGCCGAGCGCTCTCCGCAGTTTCGGAGAGCTTTGGGCCGAGTCCACGACCACGCTTCACTTCGTCCTTGCTCTTCATGACGCACCCATGGAGTCGATTCAACTTCGGTCACAGTCTTCCTCGTTCCAAGAGCTCTATCGCACCTCTATCCAACTCTTCGCCGAGTCCTTTCGTCCGACCGACCACATGGTCTATACTGCTCAAATGTGACTCGGCGGAGAAAAACTTTCTTCACCGCATAACGAATTCGCGGCGATCTCCCGCCAGGGTAAGTTGCAAAGTACTGCCATCAAAACTCTTCTAGTGGCTGGTCACCCTCGAGGAGTGGTTCGCCACGATGTCACAGACCTTCAGATCAGCAGAGCATAGACCGCTCGATAGACGAAGGGTGGCCGGGTACTATCCAAGGAAGTGTTGACGGGTCACACGACGCGTCGATCGTCACACAAGCGGTCTACTCGGTAACGGACCAAGCATGAAAGCTTGAACCGAAGCGAGTGTGGTACGGAGAGCAGCTCTCCCTAGGAAGTTAGGTATCTCATGTCAGAGGATCTCTCGAGGCTCACAACAGATGAGCTCACTCACGAAGCCCGTCTACGACGCAGCCGACACTACGGTTCAGTCGTCACCTACTCCCCTAAAGCATTCTTTCCCCTGACCATGCTCTGTCGCGATCGCTGCGGTTATTGCACCTTCGCCAAGGCACCTGCCAAACTCACGTCGCCATACATGTCACTCGACGAAGTTCGCGCGCTCGCTATCTCCGCCAAGGAGCTTGGGTGTATTGAAGCGCTCTTCACTCTCGGAGAAGCTCCGGAAGATCGCTATTCGAGCGCCCGGACCTTCCTCGATCAGGTTGAACAGCCATCCACCGTCGCATATCTCCACGCCGCAATGAATCTCGTACTCAACGAAGTTGGTCTGTTGCCTCACCCGAACGCCGGTGCTATCTCCCGTGACGACCTCGCCCTGCTTCGTACCGCAAGCGTCTCCCAAGGCATGATGATTGAATCTCTTCGCAGCGATCTGCGAGCGCACGATCGCGCTCCAGATAAAGATCCGCAACGGCGCTTAGCAACGCTCGACTTCGCTGGAGAGCTGGCCATACCGTTTACGACAGGCATCCTGATCGGTATCGGTGAAGCCGAAGACGACAGGATCAACGCACTTGAGGCTATCGCAGCCTCCCACAGGCGCTACGGCCACATCCAAGAGGTCATCGTTCAAAACTTCCTACCCAAAGCGGGTACCGCTATGGCGAAGGCATCGCCGCCCTCCACTGACGAGTTCGTACGAGCGATCGCTTGTGCCAGACTCATTCTCCCTCCCGAGGTATCGATTCAGGCACCACCCAATCTCATCGACGACACGCTCATCCTCTTAAACAGTGGTGTCGACGATCTCGGTGGGATCTCGCCACTCACCATAGATCATGTCAATCCAGAGCGGCCATGGCCGCACCTCGAGACCCTACGTACCCAGATGCTCCACCATGGTTACGAGCTGACCCCGAGGTTACCGGTTCATGCTCAATTCACTTCTCAACCGAGATTCTTCGACGAAAGGGTATACCCCTTGGTGCTTCAGGCCATCGACGCATCTGGCTTGGCCCGAGAGGATGCATGGGTCTCCGGCGGAGCTACGGACCACATGGCCGAACGGAGTCACGCCATCACAACCGGGTTCGACGCCGATCTCGAAGAGATCTTCTCAGGAGTCGAGTCAGGCCAGTTAGCCGAAGAGAAAGAGCTTGAAATACTCTTCGCTGCGCGTGGCAATCGATTGCTCAAGGTCTTGGAGTTTGCCGATCACCTTCGAACACGTGCAGTCGGAGATCGAGTGACCTTTGTCATGAATCGCAACATTAACTACACCAATATCTGCACGTTCAAGTGCCGTTTCTGCGCCTTCTCGAAGGGACCGCTCTCACTCAACCTTCGCGGTAACCCCTACCTCTTGAGCCAAGAAGAGATCGCAGATAAGGTGCGAGAAGCTCGTGAGGTCGGCGCAACTGAAGTATGTCTCCAAGGTGGCATTCATCCAACGTTCGATGGTCACTTCTACCTGGAGGTCGTCAAGTCGGTCAAGGCCGCCGTACCCGAGATGCACGTCCACGCCTTCTCAGCTCTGGAGATCTGGGAGGGATCTCGTAGATTATCGCTCGGGCTTGAAGAGTATCTCACGCTGCTGAAGGACGCCGGGCTCAGAACGCTTCCAGGAACCGCAGCTGAAATTCTTGACGACTCCGTTCGTAGTATCATCTGTCCCGACAAGATCTCATCCTCGCAATGGTTAGAGGTCCACGAGACGGCCCACGAAGTTGGACTCCGCTCGAATATTACAATCATGTTTGGGTCCGTCGAGCAACCCAAGTCGTGGATACAACACATTCTAACGACTCGATCGGTTCAGCAGCGCACCCACGGGTTCACAGAGTTCGTACCGTTGCCCTTCGTACATATGGCGTCGCCTATCTACCTTCAAGGACGTTCACGTAAAGGACCGACGTTGCGTGAGTCTCTCCTGATGCACGCGGTCGGTCGCATTGCCTACTTCTCTCTCATCGACAACGTGCAAGCAAGCTGGGTGAAGATGGGACCCGAGGGTGCTCGTCAGCTCCTGCAGTGCGGAGCGAACGATCTCGGTGGAACCCTCATGGAGGAGAATATCTCCCATGCTGCCGGCTCCGAACACGGTCGTGCACTGGGAGTTGCAGACCTCAAGGAGATCGCTTCTAGCATCGGGCGGCCGCTCCACCAGCGCAACACGCTCTATGAAATTCTCTCTACCGCTCCAACCGATCAACCCAGTCCCCCACTATCTCAGCCACAGTCAACGAGTCAACCCATCACCTTGATCGGTCGCCATGGAGATCGTTGAGGAAGGTCCCGCACAGGAACCCAACGTTGACTCAGACAAGGTCCGCATGCTCGTCGAGGACATCATCAGCGATGGGGGTCAGCTTCGGAACCGAGACCTTCTCCGCCGATTCCTACTCTCAGCCGTTTCGATCGTCGGCGAAGATCTCGACAGGCTCGACCTCAAGATCCTCACTTCTGCCCTCGTAGAGCTCCGTCGGGCGTTCGACGTCTTCCAGCCCTATCGCTCCCAGCGCAAGGTGACGGTGTTCGGCTCGGCTCGAACCCCCCTCGATCATCCCTCGGCTCTGATGGCGCGAGAACTCACAGCGTCGCTTCGTGAGCACCAGTGGCTCACCGTCACCGGTGGCGGGCCGGGAATCATGAGGGCTGCAGCTCTCGGCGCTGGCCCAGATGGGCACGTCGGAGTCGGAATTCGTCTGCCGTTTGAAGCGGTTCCAGAAGATGTCGAAGAGGCGGGACCTCGGGTCGAGATGAAGTACTTCTTTACTCGCAAGGTCATGCTCGTCAAAGAGTCAGATGGTTTCGTTTCACTTCCGGGTGGCTTAGGTACCCTCGACGAGACCTTCGAGCTCTTGACACTTATGCAGACCGGCAAGGCTCAACTTGCACCTCTCGTGCTACTCCACCCATTAGAGAGACCCTTTTGGAACGACCTCGTCGAGTTCATAGCAAAGACGCTCCTACCCGGTGGGTATATCTCACCCTCAGATCTCGCCCTCTTGAGCATTCACGACACGGTTCAGGACGCCGCCGACGAGCTTCTCGCGTTCTACACAAACTACTGCTCGATGCGGTGGGTAGGCAATGAGCTCGTTCTGCGACTCAAGAACTTGCCATCCACCGTGGAGTTAGCATCGCTCAACAGGGAGTTCTCGCACATCTGCACCTCCGGTTCGATCGCACCGACGGAGGCATCTGCTCAAGAACGATCCGAGGATGACGCTCTCGACCAGGAGCGCCTTGCACTCACCTTCAACAGGACAGACTTCGGCTACCTACGCAGACTGATCGACGCTCTGAATGGCTTCTCAAGAAAGGCGCTCCCGCAACCGACATGACACAGTGAAGAACTGCCCGACATGCGAACTGCCGAGAATGGGTATCGAGAGTTCCTGTCCCTTCTGTGGAGTCTCTCCAAGCGGAAGCGGAGGCTATGGGATCGTTCCGAACGAGCACGGATTGGGCTTTCTCGCTGGAACAACAGAGATCGCACGAGCGACGAAGATCGAAGAGGTTATCCAAATCCGCAGACCATCTGCACTGTCGTCGGAGCTCTTTGCACTCTCTTCGACCGGGACAGACCGAAGGGTATCGGTCCTTCTCGATCGCAGTTTGAATCCGTTGGCACAGATAACCTTCTACGTCAACGCGAAACGCCAGGCAGTTGAGCACTGCGCGGTCGAGCTCCCTCAGAAAGCCATAGCGCTAGAGCTACGAACCGATGGCCCTACTGGGCTTCACCTGGTCGATCAGAACGGTGCAGTGATCGCCCTCGGCTCGTATCGAGGATGCACTCCACGCGATGGTCTCGACTTGATCATCGTCCGCCCAGATCGTGATCTCCTTCCCCTTGGATACTTCGGCATCTTCCTCATTATGGTCGACGCAGCCGCATCACTGAACGAGAATCCAGTCAACTGGATAGGCGATGGTCACTTTGTACAACGCCCATCGGCGAGTGATCTCTTCGACTTTGGTGCTTAACGCTCAAACCCACAAGGTGCTAGCGTCAGAGTTGACTACCAGAGGAGGAACTATGGGCCACAAAGTTTACGCAATTCCAGTTGAACAGACGGGCTGGCAGGTAGCCGATGGCAGCGGTACGGTTCAGTTTTCTTGGGAGTATGACAACAACAAAGAGAAGCTTCTCAACCTCTACGACAAAGGTAAGCGACGTCAATGGGATGCGCAGAAGCGAATCGACTGGACGTTAGAGCTCGATCCGATGAACCCAACAGGAGCCGTCGATGAGCAGGTCCCGATCTTTGGATCGGAGATCTGGGACAAGCTTGGCCCCAAAGAGCGCGGCGAACTCCGTCAGCACCTTGCGGCCTGGAATTTCTCCCAGTTCCTCCACGGCGAGCAGGGTGCGCTCATCTGTGCGTCGAAGATCGTACAGAACGTGCCCGAGATTGATGCGAAGTTCTACGCCGCCACCCAGGTCATGGACGAGGCGCGCCACGTAGAGGTCTACTCGACGTTGCTCAATAAGATCGGGCTTGCATATCCAATCAATGAGAACTTAAAGGGGATCCTCAACGACGTTCTCACCGACTCGAGATGGGACATGACCTACCTCGGAATGCAGGTACTGATTGAGGGTCTCGCCCTCGCAGCTTTTGGGCTCATTCGTACCTTCACGGAGAACGATCTCGCTCGATCCGTCACGGCGTACGTCATGCAAGACGAGGCGCGTCACGTTGCCTTCGGACGTAACGTCCTCAAGGAGTACTATCCAAATCTCACCCAGGCCGAACGAAGCGAGCGAGAAGAGTTCTGTTCCGAGGCCTGCTACATGATGCGGGACCGATTCCTAGCTACGGAAGTTTGGGAGACTCTCGGACTTCCAACCGACAAGTGTGCTGAGTGGATGAAGAACTCTGAATCGCAGCTGGCATTTCGATCGTTGCTCTTCATGAGGATCGTACCGATCCTCAAAGACATCACACTTTGGGGACCAAAGATGAGAGATACTTTTGAAAAAATGGGCGTTATAGGCTACGCCGAC
>JBMFXG010000027.1:0-19600 GCA_049964535.1 Acidimicrobiales bacterium
CGATGCCAGGAAGCCCTTGCATCTCGGTAACGACCTCTCCGACGCGTCCGAGGTCGGTTTGAATAAGAACATATGCTTGCAAAACTCTCCGATCAGGGTCGACTGGGACAGCGATCAGCTGCGTTCATCGCGCTCCGCCTAGCCTATTAGCTCAACGGTTGTCTCGTGGTGAGAAGTTGACTTGATACACTGAATTACAGGCGAGTCCGTGGTACCTCGACCGGAAGGTAGTCGCAATCGTGGTTCCTAGCCAAGACCTCAATGACGCTCGTCGAGTTTTCGATGCGCTTCAGCGCTGGCCCGTTTCGATAGTGCTGCCTGCATCGACTAGATTTCGCTACGACTCCTCGAATGCCTTGGCTATCGTCATTGAACACCTCGAAGCCCTCGCGAGCGAGTCGCCCGGTTACAGCGACCCCGAGACCTCGTACTTTGTCTTTAGCGCGCAGACCCTGCTCGGTTACGGTCGATGCTGCGGGAGTCGTTGTCGCCACTGCCCCTTCACAGCTCGTCGCGGTGACGAGCTAGCTCTCCTCCTCGGTTCGGCTACCGCTCGGTCGTAGGCGAGTGGTGGTAGCCGATCTTCGGTAGTGGCCTTGCATGAAAAGTTCGCAGGGATCGATCATCGACGGTTACTCCAAGAAACTTTGGTTCCAAGAGCCCTGCAGCGTGAAAGTCGTCTACGAGCTGCTTTGGATGAGAGGTGGTGAGGATGAGTTCGTAGTCGTCGCCACCAAAGAGAGCGTCGGCTTCGGTGGCGCCAGGTGCGATAGGCAGAGATTCCACTTTGAAGCCGAGCCCCGATGCATCCGCTAGTCGATGGAGGTCGAGGGCTAGTCCGTCGGAGATATCAATTCCACAGCTGACCCCTGATCGAAGCGCCTGCTGTCCCTCTCTAATGCGCGCTTGTGGGCGGAGATGAGCCTGCAGGTCTTCTTGGGAGAGCAGGTCCGGTGATCCACCGGAGCGGAGGTGGCGAAGGCTGTGTGAAGATCGACCGAGAGGACCGGTGACAAAGATGCTCTGACCCGCTCGAGCACCGTCTCGTCGCAGGACGGAACTCGGGTCCACAAGGTGTCCAATAGCACAGACGGAGATACTGAGCTGGGCTGCGATCGAGAGGTCGCCGCCGATAAGCCGGGTCTCATATTGCGAGCATGCGGTCGTGAGTCCGAGAAAGATCGCATCGAGGTCGCTGTGGGATGGACCTGCAACCGTTACCAGGACGCAGTCCGGTATAGCGCCCATGGCGGCGATATCGGAGATATTCGTGCTGATCGCTTTATAGCCGACATCGGAGTAACCGAAGTAGCGAAGCGAAAAGTGGATCTCCTCAACGATAACGTCGCTGCAGACGACCATATTGTTCGACTTCCAGCTTACGACTGCACTGTCATCTCCGATGCCCACCTCGTGGGGTTGGAGACTGTCTCGTTGAGCGATCTGACGAAGGATCCCATCTGTTGCAGAGAGTTCATCCCAGGGCATGAGATGTGCGGTGATGTTGGTTTAGGAAGATTTCAAGATGGGTAGACATGGCGAATAAAACTTACTCGTATTCTAAATGAAGGATAACGATACGGCGCATTCTGAGGGGGCTTTGAATGCGTTGAGATTGGATGGAAAAAATGAGTCAGATGACGTCGAATACCCGTCTCCTGGATTGGGTCGAAGAGGTTCGTGAGCTCTGTGGTCCAGACGATGTTGTGTGGTGCGATGGATCCCAGGAGCAGTTCGATCTCTTGGCGGACAAGCTTGTAGCGGCCGGCACGCTGAAGAAGCTCAATCCAGCCAAGCGGCCAAACTCTTATTGGGCTCACTCCGACCCAAGAGACGTGGCTCGCGTCGAGAGTCGAACCTACATCTGTTCGGGTCTAGAAAGTGACGCAGGACCTACGAACAACTGGCGGGACCCCGAAGAAATGCGTAAGCACATGACCGAGCTCTACTCGGGTTCCATGGCGGGACGAACCCTCTACGTCGTACCGTTCTCTATGGGTCCTGTCGGTTCTCCATTCTCGATGATTGGCGTCGAGCTTACTGACTCGCCGTACGTGGTGCTCTCGATGTCGATTATGGCGGCCGTGGGCCAAGCGGTCCTAAACGAGCTCGGTGAACGGGGAGATTTCGTACCTTGTCTACACTCCGTCGGACGGCCGATCGAGCCTGGTGGGCGGGATGTTCCATGGCCCTGTGACCCAGACGAGACCGTGATAGCGCACTTTCCTGAGTCTCGGGAGATCTGGTCCTATGGTTCAGGCTACGGGGGCAATGCCTTGTTGGGGAAAAAGTGTTTAGCGCTTCGGATCGCTTCGGCAGTGGCGCGCGACGAAGGCTGGCTTGCGGAGCACATGTTGATCTTAAAGCTGACAAGCCCACGAGGTGAGGAGCACTACGTTGCGGGTGCCTTCCCATCGGCCTGCGGGAAGACGAATCTAGCCATGCTGGTCCCTGCACTAGATGGCTGGAAGGTCGAGACGGTGGGTGACGATATCGCCTGGATGCGATTCGGTGAAGATGGTCGCCTTTGGGCAGTCAATCCCGAGGCCGGTTTTTTTGGTGTTGCGCCTGGAACGTCACAGCGGACAAATCCCAATGCCTTGAAGACGCTCACCAAGAATGTTATCTTTACGAATACTGCTCTGACGCACGATGATGACGTGTGGTGGGAGGGACTCACCGATGAGGTTCCAGAGGGTCTGACGACCTGGAAGGGTGAGGCCTATGATCCCGCGAGCGGCCCAGCAGCTCATCCCAATGCGCGCTTCACCGTTTCAGCAGCTCAAGCCCCTCAGATTGCTCAGGAGTGGCAGCGACCCGAAGGGGTGCCGATTTCGGCAATTCTTTTCGGCGGACGTCGAGCGTCGCTGATTCCTTTGGTGAGTGAGGCTCACTCCTGGGAGCACGGTGTCTTCCTTGGATCTATTGTTGCCTCTGAGACGACCGCTGCGGCAGAAGGATCCGTCGGAAATCTCCGTAGGGATCCCTTTGCCATGCTCCCTTTCTGTGGATACAACATGGGAGATTACTTTGCTCACTGGCTGGCGACTGGTGCACGAGCAGATGTCTCCAAACTTCCCCGTATCTATCTGGTCAACTGGTTCCGTAAGGGAAGCGATGGGTCGTTTCTCTGGCCAGGTTTTGGTGACAACGCACGGGTCCTCGCGTGGATCGTTGACCGACTTGAAGGAAGGGTAGGGGCGGTCGAGACGCCGTTCGGGCGGACACCGAAGCTAGCGGACCTCAACACTGATGGACTGTCCATCGAGCCATCGGCACTCGAGGAGCTCTGTAGCGTGCACCGTCGGCTTCTCGTCTCGGAGTGCGAATCGATCGAGGAGCACTTTTCAACCTTTGGCGACCATCTTCCGAAGGAGTTAGCGCATCAGCTTGATCAGTTACGCGAACAGTTGCTCGAAGGGGCCGACTGATCGTTGTGTGACCGGGTCCGGGCCTCCTGCGATATGACTTGAGAGCAGGGGCGCTCATGGTGCGTGGTGCCAAGTCGTGGCAGCGTATCGGAGCGTTGGGCGGTTGGAACGGACCCCTCTGGGAGAGATTTCTGAGCGTGGTCTTGACGCGTCCTCTCGACGCCAGATTCGCCTTCCTGAGGAGTCAAGGAGCTCCGCAGACGACCGGTTTAGCGAGATCGGGTTGGAAGGTCGCAGGAGGAGTAGATGACGTTGGGCGGTTGGAACGGGTCGAGAATGAGTAGAAGGAGCGGGTTAACTACTTTGGCCAGATAGTGTACTGCGCGCACAGACCATGGAGTACACGGTATCGGGATCTGTAGTTGTAAGTTTCTTTGAGGGATGAGCCGAGAGGGACAACACTTCATTGGAGAGGAGCTCTCTGCGCTGAGCCGACGACCAACCAGAGGAAAAGTTCCATGGTCGGTTGGCCGAGCCGCTTGCAGGGTCGAGAGCGCATTCTGGGTGATGCTTGCAGCGTCGACGAGGGCCTGTGAGGGCCAGTGGGCTTTTCGGAAGAGGTCAGTGCGTTGTCGTTCTGTGGTTGGTCGATGACAGAACTCGAGGGGAACGGATCGTGGACGAGTCGACACTATCCAATCCCGTCAACTGTGATGAGGCACGGAGTCGCCGCGGTCGATGCGATCGATTAGTCACGAAGAGGAGCTCGTGATCCAGTTCGCTGCGCCCTGCTGACCTAGCTCTCACGCAAACAGCACTGAGCGCTGCAGACCCAGCTCTGTGGAGCACTACCGGCGATCCGCTTGGGTTCGCGACGGTAGAGGTACTCCTCGACTAGATCGATGACCATCGGAGTGAACTGCGGTGCGTTCGATACCGTTGGAGAGCGAAAGAAGCTCAAACCGAGTGATGCTGCACTACTAGCCGCAAGAGTATCGAGATCGTACCGAACCTCTTGATGGTCTGAAATAAATCCTATCGGAACGACGAGAACCTGTCGAACACCCCGCTGCGCTAGGTCCTTTAAGGTGTCAGAGACGTCGGGCTCGAGCCATGGTTGGCTCGGGGCACCGCTACGTGATTGATAGGCTTCAAGTACTTCGATCGGCATTCCGTGTTGACTTGAGAGGCGAGATCCGAGCTCTCGCCGAACGGAGGCGAGCTGATCGACGTAGAGCGCTCGATTGGTCATCTCAATCGGTATCGAGTGGGCTGTAGCTATGACAGCAGCGTCTGGGCTCGTGATGGTAAAACCACCTTGGACCGTTTCTTCAATGCCCGAAAGCAGGCCTTCGATAAAGAGTGGATGGTCGAAGTAGTGTCGAATCTTGACGATCTCGAGCTCACTTGATGCTTGCAGGAGATCGTTCGCCTGTTCGAGATCTTCGCGATACTGACGGCAGGCAGAGTAGGAGCCGTAGGCGGAGGTCGTGAAGACGAGTACGGAGCGATGTCCATCGGTGGCAATCTGCGATAAGGCATCGACGACGTAGGGATCCCAGTTGCGATTGCCGAAGTAGATCGGCAAGTCAATGTTGATCTCTTTGAGTGCTGCTCTGACCAACGAAATGAGCTGCCGATTTTGCTCGTTGATTTGGGAGGTTCCTCCGAAGAGTTTGTACTGTTCAGCGACGAGGGCTAGTCGTTCCTCCGGTATCGATCGACCACGCGTGACGTTACGCAAGAACGCCATGACGTCTTCAGGCTTTTCTGGGCCACCGAAGGAGAGCCAGAGAAGGCAATCGTAGGATCGGCTCGGCTCCACAGGAGATCAGGAAGCCTTCGTAACCTTCCCGGCACGAATGCACGACGTGCAGACGTTAAGGCGCTTCGGCGTCGAGCCTACGATTGCTCGAACCCGTTGAATGTTAGGGTTGAAGCGACGCTTATTGCGTCGATGTGAGTGGGAGAGGCTCATACCGAAGTACGGCTTCTTGCCACAGAGATCGCAGACTGCAGCCACGGGTGGGTCTCCTTGAAAGATCGATGTGAACATATCACAATAGCCGAGCAGTCGCAGTGTTCGGGTCGTTCCAGTCGACGATCTGCCTGGGCGGGAGGTTGCGAAGAGGGTAGAGCGCTATTATGCGTCCAATGAGTCTGAGGCCAATTGAAATTCGGGACGCAGTTCTTCGGTCGTGTGAGCAGTACCGAGAGCGCCTTGAGCAGTACCGTCCATTGATCGATCGGCTCAACGTTTTCCCCGTACCAGACGGTGATACCGGTACGAATATGTGGCTCACCATGCAAAGTGTGACCGAGGCGACCCGTGGTATGGATCTTGACGTACAGCTGCTCCGGGAGGTATGTTCTGGGATCTCGATGGCGGCGCTCTTGGGGGCTCGGGGGAACTCGGGCGTGATACTTTCCCAGCTCTTATCGGGCTTTACTGCCGATCTCGTAGAAACGGTCGAGCTTGGAGATGAACAGATCTCCCTTCCGAGAGCGCTCTCTCGAGCCCTCTCGAGGGCGGCCGAGGTCGCCCAATCTGCGGTTCTGCGTCCGAAGGAGGGGACGATTCTCACTGTTGCTCGGCGGTCGGCTGAAGCTGCGGTTGACGCAAGTTCGACCTTCGAAGGTAACGCCCTTGAGCCCTTTTTTCGGGCGACGCTCAGGGCTGGACGTGCAGCCCTGGAGATGACGCCACAGCAGCTTGAGCAGCTTCGGCGAGCTGGGGTCGTTGATTCCGGAGGTGCCGGCTACGTTCATTTTCTTGAATCGCTCTGGATTGGATTCTGTGGTTCAAAGCTCGATGATGAGCTCTGTCTCTATCCATGGTACGAGGGAGTAGAGCGCTTGAGCGGCCCAGTCGTGGAGACGAGCTGGGAAGCTGACGGTGGATCAGCAACCGAGGAGGAGCTGCGCTTTGAAGTCATGTTTCTCCTTCGGTCCGCATCTGAGACAACGGTCGACGCTATGAAAGAGGTCTGGCTCGGGCTAGGTGACTCCATCGTTGTGGTTGGTCAAGAAGGTGTCTGGAATTGCCACGTTCATACGAACGAGATTGGAGCGGCGATAGAGGCGGGTATCGCCGCCGGGGAGCTTCGCAACATCTCGGTCACCGACCTTCGTGAGCAGGTTGAAGAGGAACGTTGGGTCCGAATCGCAGAGAGCACTGAAGTGGTCGAGCCGCCACATCTGCAAGCGGTGACAGAGGTAGTCACGGTCTCGAACGGTGACGGTATAGCGAGAATCTTCTACTCTCTCGGGGTCCGTCACAATGTTGCGGGTGGTCCCTCGATGAATCCATCGACCTCTGATCTCTTGGAGATGATCGAGAAGTGTGATGCTCCGAACGTAATTGTCCTACCAAACAACTCGAACGTAGTTGCTGCTGCAAACGCTGCGACACAGCTCACTACTCGAACGGTCTCGATTCTCCCGACCTCCTCCGTGATTGAGGGATTTAGTGCATTGATGGTCTACGATCCTGGCTCCTCGCTCGCAGATAACCTCGACAACATGTCGAAGGCGGCATCGAAGGTGAGCATTGGCGAAGTTACCGTTGCAGTTCGATCAGGCGAGGGCACGAGGGGCTCCTTTGCATCAGGGGAGTTTATCGGTCTCTCTTCGAGCGGTGTCGAGGTATCCGGTAGTGACCTCGCAACCGTGACCAAGCAGCTCATAGAGATCATGATGAGCGATGCAACAGAGATCGTGACCATCGTCGAAGGAGAGGGCGCATCGCCAGCAAGCTCTCGCAGTATTGTGACGGCGCTCGAAGCCGATTACCCCCATCTGGTAGTAGATATCCACCATGGAGGGCAGGCCCTCTACCCCTATCTGATCGGCGTGGAGTAGGCCCTCGTTTCAGTGTTCGAGAAGGTCTTGGGCTCGCCCAGACACTGTGGCAGAGCGTGATGTGGCCTGCTAGGGTGCAAGGTATTCGTACAGACGTTCGTGTGTTTCAGAGGGGGATACGTGCCTCGCTCCCTAGTCTCGCTGAGTCGGTTGGGTGTAAAAGAGCTTCGTGGAGTAGGGGAGAAGCGGACTGCAGCACTTGAGGCCGTCGGGATCTCGACGATCTACGACCTGGTGTCGTACTACCCTCGTCGGCATATCGATCGAACCAAGGAGGCGACGCTTGCAGATGCCCCTCTCGGGGTTCCGGTCTTGCTCATCGGTCGAGTTCGAGACGTACGTGTTCGTCGGTTAGCTCAGCGACGGCTCATCATTGAGGCGACCTTTTTCGATGATGCTGGCTCTCTACTTATGACGTTTTTCAATCAAGCGTGGAGAGAACGTCAGCTCACTGGAGTAGCCGAGATTGCGGTATTTGGGAAGATCGAGCACTTTCGAGGTCGGCCTCAGATGACGAATCCTTCCGTCGATATTTTGGGGGATCGATCTCTGAGAGTCGTACCGGTATATCCCCAGAGCGAGAAGGCCGGTCTGACGACTTCGGAGATTGCACGCTTTGTGCGCGAAGCGATCGACCGGACCGGGGAGCTCATCGATCCGTTGACCGATGGCGATCGGCAAGAGCTTGGTCTCATCGATCGGACGAGTGCTTTTCGGCAGATTCACTTCCCATCCTCGATGGACGAGGTGGAGCGGGCTCGCCAGCGCCTTGCATTCGACGAACTCTTGCGCTTACAGACCGTCCTGGTGGGAAGAAAACTTCAGTTTGAGCGAGAGGCACGTGGTATCGCTCACGAGACGGCTCCGTTTCAAGGCTCGGGAGGCGATCTCATCCAGGGTTTCCTTGCGACTCTCCCATATCCATTGACGCAAGCTCAGCATCGGGCGATATCAGAGATAGCGCTTGATATGGCCACGAGTCGGCCGATGCACAGGCTTCTGCAGGGAGATGTCGGTGCTGGAAAGACGCTGGTAGCCCTCGTTGCCATGCTCTTTGCAGTTCAAAGTGGGCATCAGGCGGCGCTCTTAGCTCCGACCGAAGTGCTGGCGGAGCAGCACTTCCTTGGGCTGAGCGGTTACTTGCGCGATTCGGTTAGCTCCGATGGAGCATCGTACTCGCTCTTTCAAGGGCAGAGTCGTGCGATTCGCGTCGAGCTATTAACTGGAAAGATGCCTCTTGCTCGTCGGCGCTCAGTACTCGAGGGTCTGCGACACGGTCACATCGATCTCGTGGTTGGTACCCATGCGCTCTTGGGTGAAGGTGTTGAGTTCGCCTCGCTCGGTCTTGCGGTCGTGGACGAGCAGCATCGTTTTGGCGTAGAGCAACGCTCGATCTTGCGAGAGCGCGCTCGGGAGCGGAGCGGGTCCGACCCGGACCTGCTCGTGATGACGGCAACGCCGATTCCGAGAACGGCCGCTATGACGGTCTATGGCGATCTTGATCTCTCTGTGCTGGATGAGCTACCACCCGGTAGAACGCCGATTAAGACTCGTTGGTGTCGTGATAACGAGGAGACCTTACAGGCGTTTCGTCACGTTCATGAAGAGGTTCAGGCGGGCCATCAGGCGTATGTAATCTGTCCATTGGTGGAGGAATCTGAGAAGATTGACATTCGGTCTGCGATAGCAGAGTACGAACGTCTTGGCCAAGAAGAGCTAGCTGGACTGCGTCTCGGGCTCATGCATGGCCAGCTTCCTGCATCAGACAAGGAGCGGACGATGGAGGCATTCCGGAACCGGGAGGTCGATGTATTGATCTCCACGACGGTCGTTGAAGTTGGCGTGGACGTGCCCAACGCCACGGTCATGGTCATTGAAGATGCAGATCGCTTTGGTATCGCACAGCTCCATCAGCTGCGAGGACGGGTAGGTCGTTCTTCGGCGCCCTCGTACTGCTATCTCGTCTCGGAAGACCCAACTCCTGAGGCGCAGGAGCGCTTATCGGCTATGGTGGAGAGCAACGACGGTTTTCTCCTTGCCGAGCGTGACCTGGCACTTCGGGGAGAAGGCACCATTCTTGGTAATCGTCAGCGAGGACGAAGTGATCTCAAGCTTGCTTCGCTTGTCACTGATCTACCGCTGATTCGAACGGCTCGATCCCATGCGGAGCGAATCGTTCGAACTTCCTTTGACGGCCTTGCTCTGTCCCTGTTTCGAGAGGAGATCGAAGCGTTCTTCGATGACGATGACGTTCGGTTCCTCTTCCGGGGCTAGGAGAGGTCGGCATCGATGAGGGCTAGCTTCGATCTGCTAGAGCGAAGGTCGTAGACCGCAATCCGAAGCCAACCGACCGAAGCCAACCGACCGGAGCTAGGTGGTTGCTGGGAGTCTGTGACGACCCGTTCTCCTTCTTCTTGGAAGGTGTGAATGGAGAAGCTTCGTTCGGTACTCGTCAATTCGTGATGTTTGAGAAGCTAGAGTAGAGCGGAATGAAGGTACTGTCGGGACGAGACAACGGTCGGCGAATTGAAGCGCCCGCTGGACGTGCAGTGAGGCCGACTTCGGCTCGAGTGCGACGGTCACTGTTCGACATGGTGGAGTCGAGATTTGATCTCCGTGAGTGCTTGGTCTTCGACCTCTTCGCCGGTACCGGTGCGCTTGGTATTGAAGCGCTCTCTCGAGGGGCTCCTCAGGCGGTCTTTGTCGACATTCGGCCGGAATCTATCAATGTAATTCGTAGAAATCTCGCTACCTTGCGTCTTGAGGCACGGGCAAGCGTGACTCGCATGGACGTCTTACAGTACGTGCAGCGTCCGTGGGGTCCTCTCGATTCCAATCAGCTCCGACTGATCTTCTGTGATCCGCCATATGACTTCGATCGCTGGGAAGAGGTGCTTGCTCATGTTCCAGAGGGTGTGGTGATTGTGGAATCGAATCGGGAGATTTACGTTGCGCCGCGATGGGAGTGTTTGAAGATGAAGAGCTACGGTGACACGGTCGTCCAAGTTCTTCACGCACAGGGTCGCGAGGAGTTGAACTCGGAGGAAGCGCAAGCATGAGCGTCACGAAAGGCCCGATTCGGGCACTCTTCCCGGGATCCTTTGACCCTTTCCATAATGGACACTTAGAGGTGGTACAGCGAGCATCTCAGCTCTTCGACACGGTCGTGGTAGCGGCTACGAGGAATCCGCAGAAGGCCTCACCGATGTTTGATCTGACCGAGCGAAAACTCTTGATTGAGCGATCGGTCGATCACCTTGAGAACGTCGAGGTCGTATCTCTCTCAACGCTCGTCGTGAACTTGGCTCGCGAACTTGAGGTAACGATCATTGTACGAGGATTGCGGGCCATCTCGGATTTCGAGTCTGAGCTGCAGATGGCCCAGATGAATCATCAACTCTCTGGGATCGATACCATCTTTATTCCGACCTCTGCCGAGCACTCTTTCTTAGCCTCGCGATTGCTGCGAGAGGTTGCGTCCTATGGTGGAAATATTCGTTCGATGGTTCCGAAGATCGTTGCCGAGAGGCTCTTGGACAAGTTTGGGGGTTCTTAGGTGGCGGTGAGTGGATTTCGTGAGGAATCGTATGCTGATGATTCTCACGTAGAGAGTTCTTTTGATTCCCTACAGACCCCGAGAGTCGAGGAGGTCTTGGCAGATCTGGGGGCAATGGTTGCAACTGCCAAGAGCATGCCGCTCTCGTCCTCGGTGCTGCTCCCCAGAGAGGAGCTGCTGTCGCTCATCGACTTGGCGATATCACTCCTTCCAAAAGAGTTGCGTGATGCCAAGTGGATGCTTCGAGAGCGCCAAGAGTATCTTGATCGAGTGAAGCTTGAAGCAGATGAGATTATCGAAGCTGCGCGAGCTCGAGCTGAGTCGCTGGTCTCCAAGACAGACATCGTCCGTCAGGCGACATCGCAAGCGAACCATATCGTGCAGGGCGCTCGAGAGGAGGCCTCGAAGCTTCGACTTGAGGCAAGCGACTATGCTGACCAACGGCTAGCTTCGCTCGAGATTGCGTTGGTCAGCACGTTGAAGTCGGTACGCGCAGGTCGTGATCTGCTCGCCCACACCACCGATCGTCACCTCGAGGACTCTGACGAGACGCAACGACGAGCCGAGGATGTCTTCTTCGATCAAGATCACTGAGATCGAAGGTTCACGGTGTCGAGTAGGTAAGGAGGAGACCATGGGTTCGAAGGATTTCTCGCTCTCGGTCTTCAAGCTTCTTCGTGAGTCTGGTACGCCAGTTTCGTTTCATCGGGAAGGAACGTCGTCAGAGATCTTTATTCGATTCTCTCGAGTAGAGAGTGATCAGATGATCGAGATAGACGGAGTCCTTGAATCTGTTCATCCTGGTGTCTTGGTCTCTGGCACCATATGTAGCGTCTCTCATGGAGAGTGTGCTCGCTGCCTTGACGACGCTTTTAACGTCATAACCGCTGAGGTACGTGAGCTCTTTGAGGTCGATGCAACGGAAGAGAGCGGAAGCTATAGCTTTGATGGCGAGGTTATCGATTTGACCGAGATGATCAAAGATGCGCTCGTATTGCAGCTACCCCTCGTGCCGCTCTGTTCGCCCGACTGTCCTGGACTCTGTCCTACTTGCGGATCCTCCTTGAAAGAGGGTCCGTGTGGTTGTGATCGGTCACCGAGAGACGAGCGATGGGCAGCACTCGACGAGCTCGACGATGCAGTTCAGCGCAAAGGCGAGTAGTCTGTATTGCTTGTGATCTGTAGAGATCGTGATCTGTGTGGAGACTGTTGAGATGGCTGTACCAAAGCGAAAGACCTCAAAGGCAAAAGGTGCCAGTCGCAAGGCGAGTGCCTGGACACTTGATATACCGAGTGCAAGTAGCTGTCCATCGTGTGGCAGCGCGAAGCGCCCCCATCACATCTGTCCGAGCTGTGGGTATTACAAGGGTCGTCAAGCTGTAGAGGTAGAATAGAGAGCCTTGAAACCAATAGCTGTTGATCTCATGGGTGGGGACAAGGCCCCTGAGGTCGTGGCGGAGGCACTTCGAATTGTCGCCTCTGAGCACTCGATTCCGATCATCGCCGTTGGGACGCGTCAGGCCTTGGATCTCGTGACCGATCTTGGTCTCGCTGGCTACGTGGAGGCCACCGAGGTGATCGCAATGGATGACGACCCGGCCTCGTCGATACGTCGTAAGCGAGACTCTTCGCTAGTTCGCTGTGCTGAGATCGTCAAAGATGGTGAAGCATCTGGCCTCTTCTCAGCGGGTAACACTGGAGCCGCTATGGCGGCTGCTCTAACCAAGATGGGAAGGATCCGGGGCGTCAAGCGTCCCGCAATTGCGACTACGATTCCCGTTCCGGGATCGACGCCAACGGTCTTGCTTGACTCGGGTGCGAACGCCGAGTGCACTCCGGAGTGGTTAGTACAGTTTGCGGTCATGGGCTCCATTTTCTCGACCGATCGCTTCGGAATCGAGGTGCCGAAAGTGGGCCTACTGTCGATCGGGGAGGAGTCGAGCAAGGGGAACCTCCTGGTTAAGACTACGAACGCTCTGCTCGCTAACGACCCTCGAATCCACTTCATCGGTAATGTTGAAGGACGTGACGTCATGACACGAGAGGTTGATGTCGTAGTCACCGACGGGTTCAGCGGTAACGTCGTTCTCAAGACGCTCGAGGGTGGTTTGCAGGTCTTCGCGAAGGCAGTGTTGGAACATTTGATGAAAGGTGACGACGGCCCCGAGGTCTTCGAACGTGTCTATCCGAAACTCGAGCCCTTGGTCAAGGAGCTGTCGGCCGATACCTACGGTGGTGCTGCGCTTCTCGGTGTTCAAGGACTCTGTATGATCGGCCATGGTTCCTCTACCCCGCTTGCAATCGTCAATGCGCTCGTCGCGGCAGCATCATTAGTTGAGATGGACTTGGTTCACGCCCTCGAGGACTCACTTGGGGGAGGGGCCACACGAGAGGAAGTAGGACAGTATGCCTGAGGCAGTGACTCGAGCTGAGATCTTTGAGACGATTCGAGGGCACTTGGCCGATATATTGGAGATCGATCCAGCCAAAATCACCGAGAGTGCGTCTTTTTCCGAGGATCTCAATGCAGACTCGTTAGCCTTGATCGAACTGGTCGAGGCTATTGAAGACGAGTTCTCAAAGGGAGATACCGTCTTTCGTATCGAAGACGAGGAGCTTGAGGAGCTGAAGACGATGCGCGATGCCGTTACCTATGTGGCGGATAAGCTCAACGTGTAACGTGGCAAGTTTCCGCTTCTCATCTCGGTCGGTCATTGAACACTCCTCCTGCCGTGAAGGTGAGTGAAGAGAGACCGGCCCTGGGGTCGTCCAGGTTAGGGCGGCTGATACCCGCTTCGATGCACTCCAGTGCCCTAGTTCAGCAGGCCTTGACGCATCGATCTTCTGCACAAGAACGAGGCGTGCCTAGTAACGAGCGTCTCGAGTTCGTAGGGGATGCCGTCCTCGATCTCGTGGTATCTGAGTACCTTTTTCGTACCTTCCCATCTCTGGAAGAGGGAAGGATGTCGAAGATTCGTGCCTCTGTGGTGAATATGGATCGACTGGCTCGGGTCGCAACAGATTGCGGTCTCGGGGAGATGTTGTGTCTTGGGGTGGCTGAGCAAGAGAGCGGAGGGCGAGAAAAAAACTCTATTCTTGCCGACGCGCTTGAGGCCATTATTGGCGCTGTCTATCTGGAGGCGGGCCTACGCCCGGCTCGGCGAATGATCTTGAAACTCCTTGAACAGCACGTACTGGGGGCCGTCGATGACCACGTACTTGGAGACTACAAGTCCGCACTCCAAGAGTGGCTTGCGCTCCGGTCGCTTCCTCCGCCTGTGTATGTTGACACGTGGGAGGGTCCTGATCACGATCGTAGATTTCTTGCTGAGTTGCGGCTGCGCGATGGTCGGAGTGCCACCGGGACAGGTCGCTCTAAAAAACAGGCTCAACAGGATGCGGCTCGCTGTTTTCTCGAGCGGGAAGCGGATCGACGTGAGCCCTGAGGTGGATTGCCAGCGGTGCCTGAGCTCCCGGAGGTAGAGACGACTCGGCGAGATCTCTCTGCACTCTGTGTTGGTGCCTCGTTGACGAAGGTGCAGTTGCCAGGAGTGAGGACCGTCCGACGTGGTCTGACGTCGGAGAAGCTTGAAGAGCGATTGGTTGGTCTTGCGGTAGAGGGTGTGGAGCGACTCGGTAAGTACTTGATCTTCCGGTTGAAGGATCAGAACGCCGCTGGATTTGATGGTCGAATGGATCTCGTTGTTCATCTCGGTATGTCGGGTCGTTTTCTACGAAGCAACGAGCAGCGGCTAGCTCGACACGTCGCTGGCTCGTTCTGTTTTGAAGGCTCTCGGCTTGGGGTGGAGGAGAGTCTCTGGTTCTACGACCCGAGAACCTTCGGCGAGATCTTTCTCAGTCAGGGTAGGGTCGACCACGGTATTCCTGTCGAGCTCGCTCACTTGGGTCTCGATCTTGTGAGTGACGTACGATCGTGTCAATTTCGTAAGGATCGCCTACTCGCACTCTTCCGGTCCACAAGTCCGATCAAGGCGCGTCTGCTCGATCAACGATACCTGGCTGGGATTGGAAATATCTACTCCGACGAGGTACTCTTTCGGACTCGGATTCATCCCGGTCGAAGTGCGAACTCTCTTGCACTCGGAGAGCGTAAGCAGCTGGTGCAGACCGCAGCGTCTGTATTGAGACAAGCGATTGAGCACCGTGGTTCCTCGCTTGCAGATACGAGCTATCGAGATCTCAACGGTGACATTGGTAGCTACCAACGCCTTCATCAAGCGTACGGTCGATCGGGAGAGCCGTGCGTCCGCTGCGGAGAGCGTATGACGAAAGAGACGATCGTAGGTCGATCGAGTACGTTCTGTCCGCTCTGTCAAGGTCGATGGTGAGGTAGTCTCAGTGGCTTGACCGCGAGAGGGACTCGGCATGCTCATAGGTGGAAAGGAAGGGATGAAGTTCAATGTATCTGAAGTACTTGACGCTCAAGGGCTTCAAATCCTTTGCTGAACCTGTCAGAATCGAGATGAGTCCAGGATTGACGGTCGTGGTTGGGCCCAATGGCTCTGGAAAATCTAACGTTGTTGATGCCCTTGCGTGGGTGCTTGGGGCACAGGGACCGAAGCAGTTGCGATCCTCCAAGATGGAGGACGTGATTTTTGCCGGTACTGCGCGACGCGGAGCGCTGGGGCGGGCTGAGGTCTCACTGGTCTTTGATAACTCTGAGGGAGAGCTTACGATTGGGGCCTCTGAGATCGCAATCTCTCGACATCTTTTTCGCTCTGGTGATAGCGGCTACCAGCTCAATGGTGTGAGCTGTCGACTTACAGACCTAGTAGATCTCCTCTCCGATGCTGGCGTCGGTAAGACACAGCACGTTATCATCTCACAGGGCGAAGTCGATGACATCGTCAACTCTAAGACTGAAGAGCGGCGCCTTGTCATTGAGGAGGCTGCTGGAATCTTGAAGTACAAGCGACGCCGTGAGCGTGCCGCTCGTCGATTAGATGACGCAGAGCTTGATATTGAGAAGGTCGTGTCGATGCAGCGAGAGCTTCGCAAGCAGATTCGACCACTTCGTAAACAGGCCGAAGCGGCGAGGACGCGAAGCTCGCTGCTCGAGCGCCATCGAGCCCTATCTTTGTGGATTGCGCATCACGAGCTCGCCGATTTAAAGGCCCGTGTTGGCGTGGACGAACGGGAGCATCGGTCGATGAGCGAGGAGCTTGTTCGGCTCCAGAGTGAGCTCGTAGACCTAGACCGAAAGATCGCTGACCTGAACGAGCTTGACACATCAGACGCTCCTCGACTTGAAGTGCTGAGTCGGGCCTTGAGTGCGATGTCGCCTCGGTTGCGCTCACTCTCTACGGTGTTAAAAGAGCGACAGCAATCGATTGCTGAACGACGGCGGGTACTGGTTGATGAGCGTATCGTGGCCGCTGTTGAGGTGGAGATAGCTCAAGCTGAAGCGACAGTCGAGTCGGTCGCTCGTGATGGCGAACGCCTCTTGGAGCGAGAGCGGGCTCTTGAAGAGGCCGAATCAGGGCTTGCAGCAGTAGTGCTGCCGGAGGTCGGTGATGTGGAAGGCGCACTGCGAGAAGCTGAGTCGGAGCGTGCCTCGCTCGAGACTCGTGAGGCTCTGTTGCGCCGAGAGTTGCGAAGAGCGGAAGACGATCGGCGATCCAAGATCGAGCGGCGTGCACAACTGCAAAGGTCGTCTGAGCGTCTTGAGGCGCTCCAAGAGCGAGACGAACGGCGCCTCGAAGAGCTCCAAAACGAGCGAGACGTACTGGAGCGAGAGATTGAAGAGGCGAGTAATGGCCTTGCCGAGTTGGTCGCGCGGAGTGCCCAGGTGGAGACGACCTACCTGGAGGTGCTGGAGGCGACGAAGGTCGTTGAGGGAGAGCGCCGGGCCCTGGAGTCCATTGATGCAGATCTCACAGCGGGAGCGCTTGGGGGCGAGGTCGCTGGGGTAGAGGGGTTCGTCGGACTCGTCATTGAGCTCTTCGATGTCGACGAGGGCTATGAGTTTGCCCTTGAGGCGGCGCTTGGTCCCTTTGGGTACCACGGTCTCGTGCGAGATACGGCGGTAGGTCGAAGGGCCTTCGAGGCTCTGCGTGCTTCGGGTCGTTCGGGTACCTTGCGTATTGAGAGCGAGATGTCAATTCGAGAGCCGATCGGTCGGGCTAGGGCAGCTCAGAGCGAGCTTGTGTATCTCTCGTCGGTAACGAGACCTACCGATACTTCTTCGTCGATCGTTACTCGGTCGCTGATCGATGGCGTGGTCGTTGCGGAGGACTGTGACGAGGCGCTTGAGATCCTAGCGTCGAACTCTCATGACGACGTGGAGCTGGTTGTCACCAAGAGCGGAGAACGATTCGCGCGCGACGAGATGTCGTTAGCCTCTCGCGGTGGACGAGCGCTTCGTTTGCGACGAGACCGCATTGATGCTCGATACCAGGAGCAGAGGCTCGCACTCTCGGAACAAGAGCGTGAACAGCGTCTGATTAAAGAAGTGCTGGGTACGGCTCAGAGGCGTCAGCATGCGCTGGAGGCGAGCCTCCAGCGCATGCTATCAGAAGAGGAGGGGCTCCGGCGGAGCCTCGCCGGTCGAATTGAGGAGATCGGACGACTCGCTGAGTCGCGCCTTGACGACGACGGGGAGGACTCCGTTGGAAGACTCGAGGAGATCGTCGGCGAACTTGAGGTCTTAGAGGTAGAGCTCCCACGTGTTCGGAAACAGGTCGCGGAGCTAGTTGAGCGACGTCGTGCGGTCGAAGATGAGCGGAGTGCTCACCGCAAACGCTCGGATCGACTCGTTGCCGAGCGTGGACAACTTCGTGTGGAAGCAGCGCAGCTCGAGGCGCGTGCTCGAGCTGCGGAGGTCGCTCTCCGTTCGACGAGAGAACGTCGGGAGGAGCAGGTCGAACGTGTAGAGCGCGACAAACGAGAGCGAGCGGAGCTTGATCGGCGCCAGCGAGCACTTGAGGAGCACATCCACAACGTCGAGAGGATCGAGTCGCAACGAGAGCTGATATCGGCAGAGATCGAGCGGCGCAGACGGGCGGTCGGGGAACGAGAGCGCTCAGCTGGCCTGGCGAGAGCGACGCTTGTGGGTGAGCGCGAGAAGCTCGTCTCGCGTCTCGAAGGTATGAACTCGTCCAGATCTACGCTTGAGATCTCCATTGCGACCGCCCGCACACGATACGAGACCACCTTGGAGGGTCATCTGAGGTATCTTGAGGTTCCGATAGAAGAGATCGAACAGGCGCTACCGGTGGCGGGAGTTTCGCTTACCTACGCACCTCAAGAGCGAGCTCGAATCGAGCAGGAGATCCGAGAGGTTGGCGAGGTTAACGCTTTCGCCGAGATCGAGCTGAGCGAACTTCTCGAGCGTGAGACCTTCCTGGAGGTGCAGCTCGATGATGCTCGTGACTCTAAGCGCAAGCTTGCCAGTGTGCTCTCGCACGTCGAAGACGAGATGCAAGAGATCTTTCTTGCCACCTTTCGGGAGGTCTCGGCCTCGTTTGAGCTGCTTTTTGGACGTCTCTTCCCTGGCGGTGTAGGTAAGCTCATCTTGAGTGAACCTGACAAGCCAATGTCATCGGGGATTGAACTTGAGATCGATCTTCCCGCAAAGCGTGTTCGTCGACTCTCTCTGCTCTCTGGAGGAGAGCGGTCACTCGTTGGATTGGCGTTCCTCTTCGCGGTTTTTCGAGCACGGCCGGCTCCTTTTGTGGTCCTCGATGAGGTGGAGGCGGCGCTTGACGATCGGAACCTGTCTGCTTTCGTCCGTCTCATTGAAGAGTTTCGTTCTTCTACGCAGCTGATTGTGATTACCCATCAGAAGCGCACTATGGAGATCGCAGACGTCTTGGTCGGTGTCTCTCTCGGTGGGGATGGATCGTCTCGACTTCTCCGCGAGAATCTCGCTGCGTACCTTCCTCTCTCGTCATAGTGAGTCGTTCTCTGAACGGCAGCGAGAATCTCACAGAGCTGCCTAGTCTGGGTGGGTTATGGTAACTGGACTTTATTTCGCACTGGCCCTTTTCGTGTTGGCCGCTATCTCGATCACCTATATCCGTCTGAAGGCACCGCGTCGCTCTCAGGCTCTGCGTGAGAGCGGACGATCTCGACCGATCGAGTCGACGAAAGCCATCGAAGAGGTGGAACCGTCACCCGCTCCTCGAGACTCTGAAGCATTGAGCGATGAGCCGCCGGAGGTCCCACAGGCTCCTGCTCCCACTACCCGTAAACGAGCACGTGGATTTCTCGGTGAGTCGCTAGCAAAGTTTCGATCCAGACGAGCGGTCGGCGAAGAGTTCTGGGAGGAGCTTGAGGAGGTCCTGCTTCGGTGCGACGTTGGACTTGCGGTCACAACGAGCTTGGTGGCCAAGGTTCGTGAAGATGTTCAGCGAGGAGGGGTGACGGACGCCTCGGAGGCCATTCGTTTTCTGCAGTTGGAGATGGAGAGAACGTTCGAGGGGGTGGATCGCTCCATAACCTTGAGTGATCGTGCTCCTTCCGTTCTACTTTTTGTGGGAGTAAACGGGGTAGGGAAAACTACCTCGATCGGTAAGGTGGCAGCTCGTTTTAAGTCTGAGGGTAAGACGGTGGTCATGGCGGCGGGAGATACCTTCCGCGCTGCCGCTACCGAGCAACTAGAACGATGGGCAGAGCGGGCCGACGTCGAACTCATCAAAGGTACACCCGGTGGTGACCCGGCTTCGGTTATCTTCGATGCGATCTCTCATGCCGCTGCCATCTCTGCTGACATCGTGCTCGGTGATACCGCTGGTCGCCTCCAGAATCGCAGTAACTTGATGGACGAGCTTCGCAAGATTCGGCGAGTGAC
>JBMFXG010000028.1:0-19375 GCA_049964535.1 Acidimicrobiales bacterium
ATGTCGTGCTGTCAACCGGTCGAGTCGTTCCCTTTGGGGACGCAACCTTTCTCGGGGATGTAACCACACTCTCGCCGCCCTTCACCGGTAGCGTGGTCGCTATCGCCGCAGATCGTTAGTGTCTCTGAGTTCCAAAGCAGGAGATAGAGAGAAGCGTTGATCTCGTGATCTGCGGCGATCTGGTTCTCTGTTGAGTGATCGTGATCGTGTAAGTGTCTGCTTTTTGCAAGCGAGGTTACATGGGAACCTTGCGGGCAATGGAGCGCGGTAGGTGCCGGTAGAGCGACATGACGACTCGAAGTAGGCGAGGAGACCAGATGAGCTCTTGAGTTGCCTCGAGCGCCTTCATGACATCTGCTGCAACCGCCTCGGGTGTAGAGGAGAGTGGAGCGGCCTTGAGGCCCTTAGTCATCTTGGAGTGGACAAAACCCGGGCGAACCACCAGCATGTGAATACCATCTGCGCGCAGCGCATCACCGAGCGAGAGGGAGAAGCCGTCAAGTGCGGCTTTTGCCGCACCGTAGAGAGCGTTCGATCTCCTGACTCGCTCTCCTGCCACCGACGACAGGACGATGAATTGACCGTATCCTTGGCGACGTAGTGCTTGAGCACTCGCAGTCATGAGCATCGCAGGTCCAAGATAGTTGATAGTTGTCAGCTCGCGTACTCGTGTTGGTTGGAGTTCGTCTTGCAACTGGTCTCCCAGCTGTCCCGCTGCGATGAGGATGCAGTCGATAGATTCAAAGCGCTTGAAAACTTCGGCGACGAACTCCTCATGAGAGTCGAGATCGAAGAGATCGAGGGAGACGAGATCAACTCGAGCCGCTGAGAGGCTGTGGAGGCGTCGTTGCACTGCCTCCAGCGTTGTGCTGTGTGGGCCGGCGAGTATGACGTGATCACAGCGCTTTTGGACGAGTTGCTCGAGAATTGCTGCTCCAATCTCAGATCCTCCTCCGATCACGAGTACTGACTGTGGTTGTCCGGTGGCATCGATCATCGATTGGGACCTTCTTTCGTTTGGGGAGCGAGAGCGCTCAGTGGTCGATGTTGTGGTCGGCGTGGTCGTAGTCGTAGACGACGAGCGAGATCAGAGGTAAATCGACCCTGGGGATCGAACGATGCTGCGACCTCTTGCCACTCTTGAAGTCGTGGGTACATCACCGAGATGTGCCTGGGAGCGGTTCGTGCGTCTTTTGCGAGATAGGTTCGGCCGCCGGCGGTGAGGACGAGTTCATCGCAGAGGTCGAGGAGGTGGCCGAGGTCGGGGCGATGGCTCGGGAGATCGAGGGCGAGAGTCCAACCAGGGAATGGGAACGAGAGCATGCCAGTTGATGCTGCACCAAATCGTTTTAGAACAGCGAGAAATGAGGGATATCCAGACGCAGCGAGGCGGTGGAGGAGCTGCTCCATGATCTCTTCGGTGCCGAAGGGAATGGCGACTTGATACTGCAGAAAACCTCGCTCGCCGTAGAGGTGGTTCCAACTTCCTACTCCGTCGAGAGGGTGAAAATAGCTCGGAATCGATTGGATTGAAGTGCCTTCGGAGATTTTCCCCTTTTGATACCACGCCTCGTTGAAGGCCCGAACACTGAGTCGATTGAGAAGCCAAGATGGAGCGACCTTCGGAGCATTGAGGCGAATCTTCGGATCGTAGCTGAGTGGGTTGTCGCTCTGTGCGCCGTGTAGGTCACTTGTCGTTGCGTGATCGCCCCAGGTGATGACCGATCGGCCAAGCGCAGAACCTTGGGTTGAGCAGTCGATCCAAGCAACGGAGTACTCGTGATGCTCGTCGTGGGTCTCGAGCGCCTCGAGGGTTTGCGCAAAGTTCCGCGGAGCTTGTGTGACAACCTTAATGTATGCGGTTTCGATTCTGGGGAGGCGAAGCTGGAGCGTCGAGAGCAGGCCGGTGAGCCCCATTCCACCGAGTGTGGCATCGAAGAGTTGACTGCCTGGAGTGGTGACGTGGCGACCGGTTGGCGTGAGAACCGTGGCACTTGTGACGTGTTGGCCGAAGCTTCCGGAGCGATGATGGTTCTTTCCATGAATATCGGCGGCGAAGGCACCGCCCGTGGTGACGTAACGGGTTCCAGGGGTGACTGGGACGAAGAAGCCATGTGGGATGATCGAGCGCATGATCTCATCGAGGGAGTATCCCGAGGAGACGGTGAGCAACCCTCTCTCCCTCTCGAGTTCAAACGTGCTCTTCCACAGAGATGGATCGGTGACGAGACCCCCGGCGTTGAGGGCCGCGTCACCATAGGATCGGCCGAGGCCGCGAGGAGTGAGCGTCGGTCCATCGTGTGAGAGAAACTCTAGGAACTCTGCCTCGAGTGACTCGGTCGTTGGTGCAGCGCTTCCGAGCGTCAACGTCGTGTTCAGTGATCTCGGGGCGCGTCCCCATCCGGCTAGGAGTTCTGGAGAGGTGAGAGGGTGATCTGTCACACTGTGACCTTTCGATGTTGGGAGTTGGTTTGGGTATGAGCTTGACCTGGATCTCTCGTGATCTTGACCTTAGTGGTAGATCTGGATGCCGACTCCTAGACAGAGCGCCCAGAGCAGACCGAGAGCGATGAGAACCTTGTCTCCGAGGACGACCTCCTCTGGCGCACCAGCTCGACCCTCCTCGACGACGAGGGAGTACTTCAAGATCCCCATGATGAACGGTGCGATCGAGAGCTGGAGCCAGATTGCACCACCGTGTGAGTGTGATGCTTTGTCGAACGCCCAGATGCAGTATCCGGTGATCGCAACTGCGGCAGAGATGGAGCGGATGAAGTTGAGGTATCCGGTGGTGTACGTCTCAAGGGCTCTTCGGTGCCTACCGGCCTCTTCTCCCAGTGAAACGAGTTCGGAGTAGCGCTTGCCGGCCACCATGAAGAGTGAGCCAAAAGCTGCGACGATTAAGAACCAATCCGATAGCGGTAGGTTGTCCGCCACGCCTCCAGCGATTGCGCGGAGTAGGAAACCAACTGCGACCGCTGCGATGTCGAGAACCGCTTCTTGTTTGAAACCAAAGTTGTACGCGAGTGTCACAAGGATATAGATGCCGATGATGAGAGCGACCTGATAGCGGTAGAAGAGGAGGGGAAGTAGGAGTGCGAGAGCCGTCAGAACTATGGCGACGCCTACGGCGGTCTTGACTCCGAGATCCCCGGACGCGATTGGTCGTCGGCATTTTGTAGGATGTGCTCGATCCGCCTCTCGATCGATGACGTCATTGATCAGATAGATCCCTGAGGAAGCGAGCGTGAAGAATCCTGCTGCTGCGAGTGCTGGGAATAACTCGTGCGAGCGGAAGATCCCACCGGCGGCGGCTGGCGCAGCGAGGACCAGCAGATTTTTGAGCCATTGACGAGGGCGACACGCTAGGAAGAGAGCGATGAGTACGTGCCGCTTGTGGCGCATTGGGGCCTTGGTGTCATTATCCCTGCGGTCTTGGGGTGGAGGGCTGCTCTTCGAGTCGGGGCCGTGGGTTGTCTTTATGTACTCCTTCATCGTGCGCCTCTCCACTTCAATCTCTCCCATGGTCTTCTCACGAGCGCACCGTCGCTACCTCCGGTAGTGACTTCGGACATTGTGGAAAATGACTACCCACTACCTCTTCCATGTGCCGTTAGTTTACCCACTCAGCGCAACTGCCTACGGTTGCGCTGAGAGTCGTATGGTTAGAGCTACAGACTTGTGCTTGTAGGGACGCTCGATAGGGTAGTTAGAGAAGAGAGAGCGTTCGGGAGGGTAGTTCGCCTTTAGAGGGGCCGGGCTGGCGGACGGCAGATTGATAGGTATTGGACCCTGATCGTCGTTGAATAAAGAAAATTCCACAAATGACTGAGTCCTCATGGACTGGGGAGACGGGCTGCGGATCGTCGGTTTGGGATCGTATCAATTCTGTTTCGCTACAAACTGTCCAGTTCGCTCAGGGCAAGATCTGGGATCCGCTTCGCTGCATATTCGAAGGTACGGTCCAGTCTGATGGGCCGGGATTCGGATCTGAGAGCGGTGTGAGGGCCGCTCTTCTCTTGCTCAGTACGAGTCTTACGGTTGGGTTTTCGGGGTAGCGTAAAGAGGTGGTTTCCCTAGTTCGTCGAGTCCGTGTTACCGAGCTGCTCTGCCTTGGTGGTCTTGCTCTCGGTGGTTTATGGTCGATGATCGTTGCGGTTACGGCGCCCTATTTCCTCTCTTCTCATCCGGTCGCCGTAGAGCTTTTTGGTGGAACAACCCTCTCGATGATTACAACCGGTGCTCTTGCAGGGGTCGGTAAGTCGTCGCTCTGGATTGCGATTCTCGCCCCTGTCGGTGCTGTGGTCCGCTTCTCTCCGTTTTACTGGTGGGCGGGTCGACGTTATGGACACTTCTTCATTGAGGGGCTGTCGTCGAGGAGTCCTGCGGCGCGACGGCGTGTCGAGCGTGCAGAACGGGTTTTTCGGCGCTTCGGCCCAGTGACCGTGGTGTTCGCCTACTTCTTGCCGATTCCCAATGGTGTCACGTTCTCTATCGCTGGCTGGTCAGGAATGAACTTCTGGCGTTTTCTCCTTTATGACGTTGTGGATGCGTTGCTCTATGCAACGGTCATGTCGACTTTGGGTTTTGAACTTGGCGCAAGAGCGCTCCACATAGCGCACGTCATCTCCAACGACGCGACGGCGATTGCCGTCGTGCTGGTCGCCTTCTTTGTGGTAACCGTCTTGTGGCGTCGGTTGCGCATAACTCGAGGATCGATCTTTGGATCGGGTGATCTCGAACCTGCTGCTCGAATCGAGAGCATCTTCCCCCGGGAAGAGGCTGGGTCCGGTATCTCAGACGGGTCGCTGCTAGAAATCTCCCAGCGTGCGACACTTTTCGACTCGATTGGGAACCTCTCGTTGGAGCTCCCTTACGAGCCAACTGTGGTCTTGGCGCTCGTAACGCCGGATGGACATCGGACGAGAGTGTGTGAGGGAAGTTCGCACGATGGCAGACGTCGAGCAGGACCGCTCTATGAGATTGGTTCGTTGACAAAGGTGCTGACCGGGACACTACTAGCGGAGATGACATTGGCCGGCGACCTCGAGATCAACGAGTATTGGACTCAGAATTTAGGAGACGTCTGCCTTGAACGGCTTCCGAGGGTACCGGTCTCCTTGGGTGAGCTTGCGACCCATACTGGAGGAATGCCGGTCATGACCTTGCGCGAGCTGTTGTCGAGTGTGGGAGATCCGACACAGCCCTACACGGGACTCACGGAGGATGATCTCTTTGCTATTGGAGTACGGCACAGTGGAAGATCAGCGGCCTTTCGGTACTCAAATCTCGGATATGCACTCCTTGGTCTCGTGCTGTCCTCGGTCGGGAGAACACCCTTTCAGCAGCTCTTGTACGCGCGTGTTTTGGAGCCTTTGGGTATGACGAATACCTACGCTACGGATGACCCCCGCTACCTCACACGACGCGTCTTCGGAGGTCGACTCGGGCGCACGACCGGTCCGTGGCGTCCCGGCGTCTTTGCACCATCGTTCGGCATGATGTCTTCCGTCGACGATCTAGTGACGTTTTTGGAGGCGTCTCTCTACACGAGCACGAGTGAGATCGGCGAAGCAGTGGCGCTCACACAGCGTACGAGGGTGATTACCGGCGATAGTCAGTTGGGCATCGGACTGGGCTGGCAGATTCATACCAATGGGCGAGGTCACCTGCTGAAGCACCCCATTCGGGGTCCAGGTTCCTGTGGCATCGTTGCGTTGGATCCAGGAGCAGGTATCGGCTTCCTTGCGTTAGCGAACGTGTGTGACTCAGAGATTCAGCGTCGTCTAGAGGCGATATCGGCTGAGATCTTGCAAGCGTAGCTTGATCGCATTCCTCTCGGGAGGTGCTGGTGTGATCGATAGCGGCACTCCAGAGGGTTCGGAACGGTATCTGGCCGGGAGAGTATCGAGATGACTCGTTAAACTCTTGGTCTTATCTGATAGGAGAGCGAGGATAGCTTGGAGGGTGGTCTTTCCCAACTTGGGAGTCGGACAACGCAATATCGGTATGATTCGCCGCTGGCATCGCAACTAGAGGTATTTTCGAATCCTTCACCGAATTCGCCTTTTGTTATCGGACTCGATTGTCTGGAGTTCACGAGCCTCTGTCCAGTGACAGGACAGCCGGACTATGGATTGATCTACGTGAGCTATATTCCCCAAGAGCTCTGTGTCGAGAGCAAGAGCTTGAAACTCTATCTCGGAGCGTTTAGAAATCACGGTGCGTTTCACGAGTCCTGTGTGAACCAGATCGCTCATGATCTAGCAACTCGGTTAGCCCCCCGAGCTCTGCGAGTCTATGGCGACTTCAATGCTCGTGGAGGTATTGCAATTAAGCCTCTTGTTTCCTACGCAAGTGAGTCCCTCTCAGAGGAAGAACGCTTACGAGATAGTGCTCGGATGGCAGAATTTGACGCGTTGCGGAGGTCTTTGCGATGACAGTTCGGACCTACCGCTCACGATCTACGAAAGTAGGTGGCCCGTGAAGAAGGGCTGGGGTTGGGCATCGTTCGTGCTCTACGTTGGCTCGATCGTTGCCGCTAACTGGATGATAGCCCACGTTGGTACTCCGATTCCGGGTGGCCATGTCCTTCCTGTTGGTTTTGGACTGACGGCTCCATCAGGGGTGTACTTTGCTGGTTTGGCGTTCGTGGCGAGAGATCTCGTGCAGCGAACGCTTGGCTATCGTTTTGGTCTCGTCGCTATTGTTGTTGGTGCACTCTTGTCAGCTCTGCTCTCCACTCCAACTCTTGCACTCGCATCCGGAGTTACGTTTTTGATATCGGAGTCGGTCGACTTTGCGATCTTTACGCCACTGCAGAGTCGCAATCTCCCGCTCGCCGTTGTCATCTCAGGGGCGATTGGTGATGTCGTCGACTCGGTCGTCTTTCTGACTCTGGCACATATTCCCCTCGCCGTTGCACTTGAGGGCCAGATTGTAGGAAAGATGTCGATGACGCTGTTGGGTGGAATTGTTATCTTCTTCCTACGTCGAAGTAAACCGTTACAAGCGTCAGGGACCTCGTTTGGGCGAGCTTGACCGTCATCTAGTCATGCTCTGCGCCCGTGAGAGCGGGGGGTCCTCTGCTTGGTTCTGGTCGGCGAAGGATCGAGGGATGGAGATGGTCGGTGGTGCCGAACGTAGGTGAGCGGCCAAGATTGTTCTACGGCTCTGCGCAGGCGATGACATCGTTGTGAAAGGTTCTAGTAGCGTGAGCGAAGATCTGGTTGTAGTGCGGATCGCAGAGCGAGAGCTAGCCGGGGGCGCTCTGAGTGAAGCTGAGCTCGTTCGACGAGTACTGGAATCACGAGATTGTCCGGTATCGATGCGAGGAGACCCTAACGCTCGAGACGACGTCATTGAGATTCTCCGAAATGACGAACACTTTTGGGACTCGATCGATCGCTCCTTCTCTCTTCTCGAGAAGCTTGTGTCGCCGGTGATGCTTACCCACTTGGTGGGACCCGATGAGTTGACGGGTACTGTCTCGGTAGTTCCCAATCTGGAGCTGGGCCTTCTGGGTCTCCAGGGACCGATTCGGTGGAGCGTGAGCACTGGTGGCCTCGATGGTTTTGTAGCGTCAGAAGAAGATGATACCGATGGCGTTGGCGGCGATTTCGGAACACTTGTACTTCCTGAGCGACGTGACCCCTCTGCGCACTATGTGGCACTCTCCCGGGTCGGAGCACGGTTGCGCTGCGAGTGGCTTGCGGAGCCTCCTCACGACGGAGAGGTAGAGCGGCGGTTCTTAGCGGAAGCTGCCCGGACGTGGTTGTCGCATGTGGAGAGGGTCGACGTGGTGTCGCTCGTGTTGCACGCCCGCTCGCTCGATCCCAACCTCTTCACGGTTCCCACGATGCCTATCAGCGTCATGCTGGAGAGCTCTGGCTACCGATGTGCCGACGGGTTCGTGCACCGTTCAGCGGAGTGTGGCGAGACTTGCTCGGTTGAAACGAGTGCTCCTCAAATGCCAGAAGGATAGGAAGTACGACTTGCGAGTCTGCTGGCAAGGTTTGTAGCGATCCCGTAACGGAGACCCACAGTGTCCGTTCGTATCGCTTCGAGAAAGGTGTGTGGCTCTCTCCGGCCGTTGTAGCTCGGAGGAGGGCTTACCGAAGGAGCTCCATCGAAGCTGAATCGAATACGAGCGTGCCGAAGTTCTCCTTCAGGAGTAGTCAGAGGATCTGGTGTGCAAGCTCTGACCGTTCTCGCAATGAGCCAAGTGGCGTCCCTGCTCGTTCCTCTTACCGTGACTAGCGTCTCAAGACTGACCTGGAAAAAAGATTGGTGAGCTCGATGTCGAAGACCTGAGCTAAGTCCGATGCAAGGTACTGCGCCGCATCGCTGTGAGGTCGGTCGATTCCCTTTTGTCTGTAAATGGAGTGGAAACGAGGTGCTAGTGTCGGAGCTATGGGTGATCAGTACGTTCGATCTGGTGAAGTTACAGGACTTCATCATTACCTCGATCTCCACTCCTTTGCACTCTCGGCGGACGAGGCGGATGGTTTGGAATTGGGGAACCTCCTGAGAGCTCGAAGAGAGGAACTTGGTCTCTTCCAACACGAGTTGGCCATGCTCGCTGGCGTCTCGAGCCGTTACGTCCACATGCTGGAGAGCGGCAAGACCTCAGTGCGATTGGACACCATGTCCAAGGTACTGGACGCGCTCGGTCTGCACTTGTCCTTGCAGCTTCGCTCTGAGCCGCTCGTTGTGACGCTGACGTGAACGGAGAGACGATCTCTGGTCGGCAGAGCGTCGGCATATCTGCAGAGCGTTCCGATAGTTCTCTCGTAGTCTCGATAGCGAATGAGTCGCTCGGGCTTCTGGTCAAGAGCGAATCTGGTTCTGACTTCCGACCGCTTCGTTCACAGGTGGGCCGGCCCATCAGATTAGGACCTTTGGATGAGGAGCTACGAATTCCGAGCTTCTTCGCGCATCTCTTGCCGGATGCCTCCCGGCGACGGCTGCTGGCGAGCAAACTTGGCTGCTCGTCGGATGATGGCTTTGGGCTCCTCCGATGCCTTGGAGGTGATTTAGTCGGAGATATTGCTCTTTCCTCCTCGTTACCGCTACGGGATGTGAGCGAGAGATCGTCGATCGATTTCGACGATGTCACACACTTGAGTCGGGAGATCCTTGCTCTGAAGGAGAGCTCTGACCCAGTGGCGGTGCAGGCATTGCTCTGCCTGCCAGGAGGGTCACAGAAGATGAGCGTGCACGTGAGGACGGACGCCATATCGACTTCGATCGGTGACTCCAGGAGCTCAATATGGTCGGGAGGACCGTCTCAACGTGGTGAGGGATCGATCGCAAATAGCGGTCCGAGGGACGACGGGTCGAGTTGGACCCCAATGCTAGCTAAATTTGAGGATCCTCGTTTTCCTGGTCTTTTGACGAATGAAGCACTTGTTCGACGGGCCGCCTTCGCTGCACGGGTGCGTGTCCCTCTCGGTCTGCTTGTCGCTGGTCCAGAGGGAGATTCTGTGCTTGTGGTAGAGCGGTTCGACCGAGGTGAGGTCCGGGACGGTCACGGATCCCCTCTGAGGTTGGCGGTCGAAGATGGCTGTCAGGTACTCGGCGTCCCAGTATCGATGCGCTACTCGGTCTCGACCGAGGAGCTTGCCCTCGCGCTGTCGGAACGTTGTGCTGCGGTTCTTGCGATGAGGCTCGAGTTTTTTCGTCTCGTTGTGTTTGCCTCCCTGGTCGGTCACGGCGATCTCCATGCAAGCAATGTTGCGGTGCTGCGAAACGCAAAGGGGGAGTGGAGACTCGCTCCCGCCTTCGATCTGGCATCGACCGCCATCTACGGTGATGAATCTATGGCACTGACTATTGGAGGGAAGACCGTGTGCTCGCTCACTGAACGAGACTATCTTGAGCTTGGAGGAGTGCTTGGGCTTCCGGCTGACTTGGTGCAGAGCGTCTGTAACGACGTACAGAGTCGGCTTCGTAGATTCACTGGAACGATCGTTCAGATGAAAAAGCTGACGGCGATAGAACATAAAGTTATCTCTGAAATCCTAACTCGGCTCGATCGATTGCGGTTGGCGTAGCGCCTTGGTCCCATCTCCTCGTTCTCGGCGTCGACACGATCGAGACTCCACATCGCAACTAGTCTTCACAGATCTCGATCAAGGGGTATTGGCCTGGGAGAGACTCGCAGAGTTGAGCTGGCCTTCCATGGGTCGAATCCCAATGAATGTAGGACGTCAGAGCGTTCGGAGCGTGATTTGGCAGGAGTTGGTCGAAGCTTCGAGTCCTTTGATCATCTCCGGGTACTCTTCGCTGACGAAGTTGATTGACTTCGCAGCATCTTGGGATCGTCGGGGCAGCGAAGGTCCCATTCGGTTGCTCTTTGGAAGTGAGCCTTTCGATTCCGTTCGCAGGAACTTCGGAGACCCGAAGCGTCGCCTGACCGAGGAGATGAGACGATATTTCGAGGAGAACCCATCGATATCGTTGCTGCAGTCTCGCGACCTCATTCGTATGATCGAGATGATTCGTAGCTCGCGTATCCAGGCGCGCCACTTGGCGACAACGTCGCCGCTGCATGCGAAGCTGTCGATCTCTGATGAAGCTATCACTGTAGGCTCGTCGAACTTCACCCAAGCGGGTCTCGTGACTCAGTTGGAGTGCAACGTGCGTTTTGAGCGACAGAACGATCGAGAGCGTTTCGAAGAGCTGTCCCTCGTTGGAGAGAATCTGTGGTCGTGTGCGAGCGACTTTACCGATGATCTTGTGGCGCTGATCGAGGAGATGCTTTCCTTCGTCTCGTGGGAAGAGGCCTTAGCGGTCGCGTGTCATGAGCTCTTGGAGGGAGCGTGGGCGGCGTCGTATCTCAGTGAGATCGAAGGAGAGCTACGAGGGGCTCGAGCGAGACGTCTCTGGCCAAGCCAACTCTCTGGTATCGCCGAGGCACTCTGGATCCTCTCTCAGCTTGGCAGCGTTTTGGTTGCAGACTCTACGGGAAGCGGCAAGACCAAAATGGGTGCGTATCTCACCAAGGCCGTACGGGATTCGCTGTGGTCGAGTGGGCGTGTTCGACGAGCCCAGAGTGGTCACGTCGTGCTCGTGGCGCCACCGGGGGTTACTCGCGTTTGGAGAGATGAGGCACTCTCGTGTGGACTGCAGCTGGAGGTCATATCGCAGGGCAAGCTCTCTCGTGGGGATAGCGACGGTCTCGATCTCGCACAGCGCAGCGTGCAGAACGCGTCGGTCCTCTGTATTGATGAAGCTCATAACTTCTTGAACGTTGGTTCGCAGCGGTCGACCTACCTGCGCCAGGCCGTAGCCGAACACGTCCTGCTCTTTACCGCAACACCCATCTCTGGGGGTGCTCGCGATATCTTATCCCTAGTGGGTCTTCTTGGTCCCGAGAACTTTGCGGATGCTACGCTCGATGCTCTCGAGACGCTTGAGAGTACCCAGATTAATCAGATGTCGAACGAGGAGATTGCTCGGCTTCGACGTGAGATTGGTGGCTTTACGGTTCGACGAACCAAGGCGCAGTTCAATGAACTCGTTGAACGAGAGCCGGAGCGCTATCGTCACCCAGTCACGAACAGGGTCTGTCGCTATCCACTCCATGAGCTCGTTCGTTACAATACCGCAGAGACTGCAGAAGATAGCGAGATTGCGCGTCGTATCGATGGAGTTGCGGGAGAGCTCGTTGGACTCGGTTTCCTCGATCAAGGAACAATGACACCACCGAGGTGGTGGCAGTCGTCGGCTTCGGAGTGGGTGCAAGCTCGCCTGCGCTCGAGTGCGGGCCTCGCACGGTACAACGTTCTCGCTGCGCTTCGATCCTCGCGTGCGGCCTTGGCAGAGCATCTTCTCGGGACGAATGAGGCTCAGCGACTCTATGCGGTATCAACGCTTCTGAGGAAGAGCTCCACCTCCGGGGGCATGATCTCCAAGATCGGAGAGCTCGAGCGCCTAGGTCCGCCGGTCGTCGTGGACGGATCGTCTGATCGCCCCGATTCGGTGCAGGAGATATTCTCTGCGGAGCAGTGGAGTGAGAGGTGTCGCAGCGAGCTCGAACGGTATCGAGAGATCGTTCGGTTACTTGCCTTGGTGAGTTCAGCGCGCGAGGATGGCAAGGCAGGACTGATCGCTTCCGTCAATGATCTGCACCGCCGAGTCCTAGCCTTCGATGCCCATCCCATTACGCTAGCGGTCCTCGCCGATATACTTCAGCGCCGTGGTCGGGAGGTCATTGTTGCGACCGGCGAAGGAGGCTCCCGAGTCAAAGCTCGTATGGGGGAACTCTTCGGTGCACATTCAGAGGTCACGATGATCGGTCTCTGCTCCGATGCACTCAACGAGGGTCTGAACCTGCAAGGTGCCTCCGCTGTCGTCCATCTCGACGTTCCGTCTACACTTCGGGTTGCAGAACAGCGTGTGGGACGAGTAGATCGGTTGGACTCTCCATTCGATAAGGTCGAGCTCTATTGGCCATCCGATGGTGAAGCCTTTCTGACCTCTGCCGATCGCTTGCTCGCTCGACGGGCGGTGGAGAGTGATCAACTTCTAGGAAGTAACATCGAGGTTCCCGGTCGAGAAGGTTCGACTTCGGTGCGCTCCTTGGCGACTGGGCTCGGGGAGTTCGAGCCGGTTCGTGAGCGAGATGCACTCAGGAGTGTTAGCGAGACCCTTCATCTCACTGATGTCTTCGATCCAGTGAGGTCTCTCATCGGAGGGAGTGAGTCGCTCGTTGATCCAGCTGTGTACCGTCGTTTGAGCGAGATGCATCGCTCTCGTAGGCTTGTCGGAGTTGTTCACGCTGAGCGTCCATGGTTATTTGTCGACGTGGCCTCGGGTGTTGGTGCTCTGCCAAGGTGGATGCTCATCGAATCGTCCGATGGTGGATCCGTACGCTTCGATCTCGTGGAGATCGTCGACCGTCTCCGGGAGTTGTTGATCGACGAGGATCGAACCGGTCGAGCTGTCTCTGCGTCGTCACTAGAGATCTTGCGAACCATGGAGGCGAAGCTTCGACCTGTTGAGTTCGAGCTGCTGCCGCAACGTTTGCGCAAGGGTTTCTTACAGCTACATCGCGTTGCGATGCAACGTTTCGAACTTGCAGGTACCCGTGGTAATGTTGCTACCGTTGATCGATGGCGGGAGGTCGTCGATATCCTTGGCGCATCACGAAGTGGAGAGTCTGTCGATGAGACGCAGGTCTTGCTCGATCCCGGATCGCTTGGACAGTTGTGGCTAGATCGAGTTCGGCCATATCTCGAGGCCGCTCGGCAGGGTGCTTCGCGTCGCAAGCGTTTTGTGGTGCTCCGAGACATCGAGTCCGAGGTACTTTTAGAGCCGATCGATCCACTTGAGCTGCTCGACTCCTTCGAGTCGATCCCGGTCATAGCACCTTTCTCCGAAAGGATGAAGATCGTGCTGATTGGAGATCCTTCGGCCTGACGAGTCCGGATGGATCCTGCGCGTCCGTGATCGTTCGGTCCGATACCTAGTCCTAAGAGTTCCTGTTTGTAGAACCTTCGTTGCGAGAGACCGGCGGAGAGAGAGCGGTCCTTTGGTGTGCTCCACCAACGTCGGTCTGAGGCGCTAAAGCGTTGGCCGCGGGTGAGATTGAGGGTGTCTCATGCCTCTGAGCTCGTCAAGCGTGGGAAGTCGAGGTCTAACTTTATGGTGTTAGAAAGCTACGAGACTGGATCGCCTGCGTGCGCTCGTAAGGTACGTACGAGAGCTATGAGATCCTTCATCTCCGTGTCGCTCATCGCACGAACACCGAAACCTTGAGCGTTCAGTACGTCAGTGGCCTGTTGGACGAGCTCTCGACCGAGGTCGGTGATATGGGCAAGGGTGGTTCGGCGGTCGGTCTCGTGTCGTCGTCGTTCGACGAGATGATCACGAACGAGTCGGTCGATGATGCTCGTGACACTTGTCGGATGGATCATGAGGCGATGTCCGATTTTGCCCATGGGAAGCTCACCCGCACGGGAGAATGAGAGTAGGGCGAGTGCCTCGTAGCGGGCAAAGGTAAGGTTGAAGGGCCGAAGCGCTGTATCGACACTTTGAAGGATGATCTGTTGCGCGCGCATGATTGCCGTTGCCGTTGCCATCGACAGCGCAGCTTCAGGCCAGCGATCGTTCCATTGGCGATACGCTTCATCGAGGGGATCGAAGGGTCGAGACGAGACCATAGATGAGCTAAGTCTACTCGCACATCGTTGGAAGGATTCTCTCCTGTCGTAGAGGTCAGCGATCTGAGGACGATTCAGATCCCGCCGGCGCTTCCTGTTGTGTTGACCTCGCAGTCAATCGTTTCTTTTACGAGTGTGCGGCAGTTGCTCCTCGTTACCGTGGAAGAAGGTCCAAGCAGGGGGGTTCAGGAGTCTCTACCGTGGGAGCGCACTGTCCTCGTCGGTCGCAAAGGAGCTCGTGTGAGAAGGGACGTGGAGTAAGCAGGCGTGCCGTAGAGTGGTTCATCCGATCGTACCCCCGTCTCGTCCGTGACCGGTACCCAGGCCGTTCCACGGTATGGCGTGGTGCAGAGGGAGCTTCGAGAGTCGATGCTCCGTTGCGCTCTTAGGTAGCACGAGGGAAGAAGCGCACCGAGGGACCGAGGCTGAGCTGGTGGCGAACTGGATCGGGGAGGAAGTAATGACCGGTCTCGACCGGGGCGCTCGAGGCTTTCGAAGAGCTCTGAACTCGAGTAAGGGGCGTCGCTTCAAAACTCCTTCGGCGTTCAGTCTTCGTCTCAGACGTTGCGTCGGTAGATGCCACCGGCATCGAAGAGCGTCTGTGTAATCTCGCCGAGTGTGGCATGACGAACGGTTCTCATAAGGCAATCGAAGACGTTCTGGTTAGTCAGCACCGCACGATGCAACTCTTCAAGTGCCGATGTCGAATGGTCTCGATGGCGGAGCTTAAAGTCGTTGACCTTTTCGATCTGCTGATCTCGCTCCGAAGTCGAGGATCGGGAGAGTTTGAGTCCAGTAGGTAACTGGTCACTCTCGGGGCGAACGAAGGTGTTGACTCCAACGATTGGTAGTGCCCCGCTGTGCTTCTCTTCCTCGTAGAGCAATGAGTCGTCTTGAATCTTGCCGCGCTGGTATCCAGTCTCCATGGCTCCGAGCACGCCACCTCGATCGGAGAGCCGTTCAAACTCTGCGAGTACTGCCTCTTCGACGAGATCGGTGAGTTGCGAGATAATGAAGCTTCCCTGTAGTGGATTCTCGTTGTAGGAGAGTCCCCACTCCTTGGCAATAATCAACTGTATTGCGAGCGCCTGGCGCACGGACTGCTCCGAAGGCGTCGTAACTGCCTCATCGAATGCGTTGGTATGGAGGCTGTTGGCGTTGTCGTAGAGGGCACAGAGCGCTTGAAGCGTCGTTCGAATATCGTTGAAGGTCATCTCCTGTGCGTGGAGAGATCGCCCTGAGGTTTGGATGTGGTACTTGAGCTTCTGGGAACGCTCATTTGCTCCGTAGTACTCCTTAAGCGCAATCGCCCAGAGTCGTCGCGCGACTCGGCCGATGACGGAGTACTCCGGGTCCATCCCGTTAGAGAAGAAGAACGAGAGATTGGCAGCGAACTCATCGATAGGGAGCCCACGATTTAGGTATGCCTCGACGTAAGTAAACCCGTTCGCAAGTGTGAAGGCGAGCTGCGTCAGGGGATTGGCTCCAGCTTCGGCAATGTGATAGCCCGAGATTGAGACAGAGTAGAAGTTACGGACGTGGTGCTGAACGAAGTACTCCTCAATGTCGGCCATGGCCTTGAGCGAGAACTCGGTCGAAAAGAGGCAGGTATTCTGCCCCTGATCTTCTTTTAAGATATCTGCTTGGACCGTACCTCGAACCGTGGAGAGTGTTTGTGCCGTGATCTCTTCTCGCTCGCCTTCTGTCGGTGGCCGTCCCTGAGTTTGCTCGAAGGCCTCGATCTGCTGATCGATAGCGGTGTTGAAGAACATGGCGAGGATCGTTGGAGCCGGGCCATTGATGGTCATGGAGACCGAGGTTTTGGGGTCGCAAAGATCGAAACCCTTGAAGAGCTCCTTCATGTCTTCAAGCGTCGCTACCGAGACGCCCGATGTCCCGACCTTACCGTAGACGTCGGGAGCGGTGCTTGGGTCTCGACCGTAGAGGGTGACTGAGTCGAAGGCGGTAGAGAGTCGAGTCGCTGGCTGACCTTCGGCAAGGAGATGGAAACGCCGATTCGTGCGTTGTGGGTCACCTTCCCCGGCGAACATGCGCGCAGGATCCTCTCCGGTGCGTTTGAAGGGAAATACTCCTGCGGTGTATGGGAAGGAACCAGGAAGGTTCTCTTCTCGAAGCCAGGCTAGCAGCTCGCCGTGGTCGGTGTAGGAAGGGAGAGCGACTTTCGGCACGAACGTGCCAGAGAGCGAACGTCGAAAGAGGGATGCATCGAACTCGGCCGTTGGATCGGTGGGAGTACGCTCGCGGCGGTGAGCTCGCAGCGTTTCGAACTCACTGACGAGGGTGGACGTCTCAGCGGGAAGTTGACGGCTGTACTCCTCGCAGAACTCCTTGAGCTCAGAGGGCACAGGTAGAGAGCGCTCTTCCAGCTCTTTGATTGAACACTGCAGGTGTTGGAGCGTTGAGAGCTTTTCTGCGAGCTTTTTGGTCGACGAGTGATAGCTACGTACGGTGCGAGCAATCTCTTTGAGATAGCCAGCGCGTTCTAGGGGAAGGATCGGCGACGAGGGTGGCGAGACCTGGTCAGTTACGGTCGGGAGTACGCCGGACGAGACGTTGAGACCGTGGGATTTGAGCAGCGAGACGAGATGGTGGTAGAGGGCGGTGGTGCCTTGATCGTTGAATCGGGATGCAACCGTACCGAAGACGGGGGCGGTGTTGTTGGGGGTGCTGGGCGATCGATGAATGCGATTCCACTGCCGAACAACCGATCTTCGAGCATCCAGCGATCCTCTTCGGTCGAACTTGTTGATCGCAATGACATCGGCGAAGTCCATCATGTCGATCTTCTCGAGTTGCGAGTCAGCTCCGAACTCCGGAGTCATGACGTAGAGAGAGACGTCGGCAACATCGACGATAGCTGCGTCTCCCTGGCCGATGCCGGGAGTCTCAACGATAATTAGGTCGAACTGCGCCGCCTTACACGCAGCGATCATGGCGGGTAGGGACGGAGGAATCTCGCTCTTTGTGTTGCGGGTGGCAAGTGATCGAAAAAAGATCTGTGGACTCTCGATAGCGTTCATCCTGATGCGATCACCGAGCAGAGCTCCACCGCTCATTCGTTTAGAGGGATCGATCGCTAAGACGGCGGTTCGCACCTTGTTGCCTTGGTCCGTTTTGAGTCGAAGCAAGAGCTCGTCTGTCAGTGAAGATTTGCCGGATCCTCCGGTCCCGGTGATTCCGAGCACCGGTGTTGAGCGTACACGTGCATGAGCGAAGATCTCGTTCGTAAGATGCTCGTCGAGGGCGTTAGCTTCGAGGGCCGTCAAGACACGAGCGAGAGTTGTGACCTCACCGAGGACGAGCCGTTCGAGCGATGCGGGGGTTTCGAGAGCGAGATTTCGATCGCTGAGCTGGAAGATGGTGTTGATCATTCGATCAAGTCCGAGAGTCTGACCGTCTGCTGGTGAGAAGATCTTGGTGACTCCATACGCTTCAAGCTGGTCGATCTCGGATTGGATGATGACACCACCTCCTCCGCCGAATATCTTGATGTCTCCCCGTCCGGCCTCTCTGAGTCGATCGACGAGGTACGTAAAGTACTCCACGTGACCACCCTGATAGGAGCTGAGCGCAACAGCGTGGACGTCTTCTGAGACCGCTGCGTTAACGACCTCGTCCACAGAACGGTTATGTCCGAGATGGATGACCTCTGCGCCTTGGCGCTGCAGAATGCGTCGCATGATGTTGATCGATGCGTCGTGTCCATCGAAAAGGCTAGCCGCAGTCACGACTCTGAGCGGGAACTGCGGGACGTAGAGCGCAGGCTGAGGACTCTGAGGTTCCATAGAAGTTACAATAGTCGGATGTCCTAGTACTTGCCTAGTCAAAGCGCGAGATTGCGAGCTGGGTCAAGAATGGAGGGCGGATCGGATCTCTGAGATCAAGCGATCGATCCGTCGGAGAGCATGCGGTGTCCGTGCACCCCACCAAAAGAGATCTTTCCCGTCGCAGAAAAAGGTTGGAGCCGTTCGCTCGAGCTCTTCTCTATGCCGTTCGCCAAATCGATACGGTTCGTCTGGGGTCAAGAGAAACCCTGTCTCTATGGTTTCGAACTCAAGCGGTGTGAGCGTTGGGTACGGCCCTTGATGACTCGGAACAACTATAAGACCAAGATAGGTCAAGAGTGAGGCCCCGTACGTTGGAGTGCCGAGCACCATCCAGGGCCTTCTCCAGATAGGGACGGTCACGCGGAGTGGGCTTAGGTTGCTCGGTTCGGGAAGAACGATTTGAGATCGAGTGGAAAGATGCAAGCGTTCGGCGAGCAAGTTGAACTCCGATTCGACATCGAAGATGGATCGGATCGCCAGGGTGTGCACTGGTACCTCTCGGCGCAGAAGCTCCTCATAGTCTTCTCGACGATTCTCTTCACGGTCCATGATCACAAGATCCGGCTGGAGTGCCGTGATCGTCTCGATCTGAGGATTCTTCGTGCCTCCGACGATCGCTACGTCGTTGCGCTCGCAGAATCGAGTGCAGCCGATCAGGTGCACTCCCCATTCAGAGAGCGTCTCCGTTGCCGAGGGTACGAGTGAGACGACGCGTGGCATCGATTGCAGCGTACTCTGATCGAAGGGAAGGACTACACGTCACTCTGTGTAGCACTCTGTGCTCATGAGCCTCGTGGGTGTTCAATCGCCCGAAGGTCGGTCCGAAGTCGTCACGTTACGTTGAGCAGAGGGTGTTGTCGGCCCTGACCTCCGTAGAGCTCTGCTCAAGATCTCCTGTCCTTTGGAGCACCACGGCACCGTTGGACGCTGCGCAGTTGATCCGAGATCTTCGTACCGGTGATTGAGTGCGCGTACTGCTTTGGTCTGAGATTCGTGGGGCTACCGAGTCTGCGAATCTGGTGACCTTAGACAAAGAGAGCGAGTTACGGGTTCTGAAGAGTCCCATTGGCCCGAAAACGAGGTTGTATAGCGCACACCCTGAGTGGAGTGCGCAAAGTCTTTAGCGGCACTCACGTCGAAGATGTTGAGCGGAGTATAGAGAGGTGACGGGAGAGCATCAATAGTTTGTTGCATCGCTCTTTGGATACGTGCGAACACGCCGCCTTAGATGGATGTCTCGGTACGGAGGAAGCAATAGTTCAGCGGTAGCGCGATAGCCTGCTCGATACGCTTGACCCATCTTTCGATCCTAACCCCAATACTCCCAGCTCATTGGGTTAGGCTCGGTGAATAGGGCAC
>JBMFXG010000029.1:0-19184 GCA_049964535.1 Acidimicrobiales bacterium
GCCAGCGATTGTGAATGGCTACCATACGGTCGGTAGTGACGGCGGGGTCTTCTCCTTTGGAGTAGCCTTTGGCGGCTCTCTCGGGAACATCTCGCTGAATAAGCCGATTGTCGGTGGAGCTCTCGATCAAGGCAAGAACGGCGCTTACTGGCTTGTGGCGTCCGATGGAGGCGTCTTCTCTCTAGGAGGAGCTCACTTCTACGGAAGTGCTGCGGAGCTCGGTGGAGTGCAGGCGAAGGCCCCAGTGGTAGGGATGGCTGCGACAAGCGACGGCGGAGGGTACATTCTCGTCGACAACCAGGGTAACGTGTATAACTTCGGTGATGCGCAGAACTTTGGTGGTCTCGGCAATATGCATCTCAATGCGCCGATCGTGGGTGTCGCTATGACTCCCGATAACAAGGGTTACTGGCTCTTCGCTGCCGACGGTGGAGTCTTCGCCTTTGGCGATGCGACCTACTACGGTTCGATGGGTGGAAAGCACCTCAACCAGCCGATCGTCGGTGGGGCTGCTACCCCGGATGGGAAGGGATACTATCTCGTCGCAGCGGACGGGGGTATCTTCACCTTCGGTGATGCCCAGTACTTCGGTTCGACCGGTGCAATGACGCTTAACGCTCCTATCGTTGGTATGAAGGTAGACGCGAGTGGCGGTGGCTACTACCTCTTCGCTAAAGATGGTGGTGTCTTCACCTTCGGTGATGCACCGTTTGATGGTAGTGCAGCGAACTTGAAGCTGAACGGACCTATCGTCGGAGGCTTTTAGGACGTCTGATTCTCCGGCTTGGAGAACGTGGAAGACTGACTGGGGTAAGGATCATATGATCCTTACCCCAGTCTTTCAATTTTTCCTCAGGCTAGGAAACTAGTTTGTGCTAATTCGAGTGGAGGGCCGTCGTGTCAATGCGTGAGCAGTGCAAGAACTTTCAGAGTCGCACCTACGATTCCGGAGAGGTAGCTCGTTTCTGTGTTCTCGGGCTGGCCCCTGAGGCGCCGTGGAGGTGTCCCGACGATTGTTCGTCATATGCCCCTCGTCTTGCAGATGTCGCTTGGGTGCACGGCAGCATCGTTCCACCTTCGGTCGAGAGCGCTCCCTCTTCAGCGGGCTCGGCTGACGCCTTGGAGATGCTCCAAGATGCTGAAGAGATCGTCGGCTCTGAGGCATCGAAGGCCGTGAGGCCGAAGGGTCGAGGTCTTTTCGGCGGACTTCGTCGGCGGCACGATACGTAGACGTGTTATGGTTCGTCAGGTGGTGCGGTTAATCTGGACTAGCTTCCTCGAAACTGTGGTGGGCGTCGCTCGTGAAACGCTTGAAGTGCCTCGCTGAGATCGTCAGATTGCAGGAAGGCAGTATTCCAGAGCGCTACCCACTCGAGATCTCTCTCCTCGTGCCTTCGGTAGATAGAGTTTAAAATTTCCTTCGTTCCTTGGGTAGCAAGCGGCGAGTTCGTGGCGATCTCCTCTGCGAGCTCGAGGGCAGCCGGGAGGAGGTCCTTATGGCTGGTTGTGCGATTTACGAGTCCCCACTGAAGCGCTTCGCTCGCGGTGAAGTCCCGTCCGCTCAGCGCTAGTTCGAAGAGGACTCCTTTAGGGATGATGGATGGTAGCCGTTGAAGCGATCCTAGATCTGCCACGATGGCGATCTTTGCTTCTCGGATGGAGAACGTCGCGTCGGTGGTGGCGAGTCGAATGTCGCAAGCAGCGATGAGGTCGACCCCTCCGCCGATACAGGCGCCATGTACTGCCGCAATCGTCGGAATCGCTACCTTGCTGAGCTCTGTGATTCCCGCTTGTAGGTAGCGTATTCGACGATAGAGGACCTGGTTCTTTGCAGCGGTGGACTGGTTCTTCTCGCCGTCGTGTGGATTGATGTTGGCTTCGTCGAGATCCAGGCCTGCCGAGAAGTGTCGACCATTTGCGTTGATGACGAGACATCGGATCTCTGGATGCTGTGCGATCTCCTGGAGCGCAAGGGGAAGTTCCCGCCAGAGTTCGTTTCCCATGGCGTTGTGTTTCTCTGCTCTATCGAGGGTCAGGATGGCGATGTGATCCTTCAATGTGATCGTGATGACATTCATGCTGACTCCTTACCCGTGGGTACTACCGGTACAGTACACCGCTCTAGGTCGATGGTAGTGGCAGCTTCGGTAGTTGTTGGAGAAACTTTGGCCTGATCAAGCTAGTCCGTCGTTAGACCGCGACGCATAACGAGATGATTAGTAAGATCTTCATAGTGTTAATTCACTTGTGCAACTGCGAGGTCGCGCGTAGCGTTTCTATGTGGAATGCTATCGAGGCGATGAATTGAGAGCGAGCCCATGAAGCTTTTTGGACAAGAGTACTTGGTGGACGAGGAGTCTCAGAAGTCGGAGCTAGATCCGGCGGCGTTGAGCTACCTTGAAAGTCTGGTGCTGCCGACCTCCTCGGAGGAGGACTGGCGCTACGGGGCGATTGAGACCCTGAACTTTTCAAAAGTTCGTTCCATCAATGTAGTTTCCGATGAACGAGATCGCGAGCTGCAGGCGGGGGCTGCTCTCTGGGAAGATCGTCTCGGTCAGAGTTTTGACTACGTGGTTGGCGTGGTTGGATCGCACGTTCGGGTCCTCAGAGCTGGTCGCAGGCCGGAGGTGACAGTTGGAGAGCGGGAGTCCTCCGTCACGACGTGTCGTAGCCTTGCGACCGAGCCTTTCGCTGATATTGCAGATCTGTTGTCGACTCGGATCTGTGAGGTTCGAATTGCAAGAGGTGAATCTGCGTTAGGTGAAGCTCCAAAGATCATGATCGTTGGTCTCGCCGGCGACGATAGTGAAGTCTCGACGGCTTCTGTGTCGGTAATCGTTGAGGCGGGTGCGCGTGCCATGGTTGCAGAGGTTCACGTAGGCGGTGGCGACGACGCGGTTCACCTCAGTCGAACGACCGTCGCCGTAGGGGCCGAAGGAGATCTGTCTCTGTTGACGCTGCAAGACCTTCACGATCGCAGCACCGAGCTAGGGTATCTCGATATCTCTGTAGATCGTGATGGGGTATTTCGATCTCTGCATCTAGCGTTGGGGTCGCAGTATGGAAGGTTGCGGACACAGTGTGACCTCGTTGGAGAAGGAGCTCAAGCCGAACTCTTAGCCGGCTACCTCGGTGGTAATCATCAGACGCTTGAGTTTCGGACCTTTCAAAATCACGATGCTCGTAATACGAAGTCGAACCTTTTGTACAAGGGCGCTCTCGCCGGAGCCTCTCACGCCATCTACACCGGAACTATCAAGGTCTCCAAGGGTGCTAGCGGTTCGACAGCGTTTCAGACCAACCGTAACTTGATTTTAGGAGACGATGCACTAGCTGATTCGGTCCCGAACCTCGATATCGAGGAGAATGATGTGAAGTGTTCGCACGCCTCGGCCGTGGGTCCTGTCGATCGGGACCAGGTCTACTATCTCGAAAGTAAAGGGATCAACGGAGAGAAGGCTGAGCGAATGATCGTTGGGGGTTCATTTCGAGATCTCGTCTCAAGTGCGGGATACGATCCTCTACGGCAGGTACTTGAAGAGAGGCTGGTGGTGAAGTGGTGAGTCGAGGTGCTGGTCAATTGGTCTGTGTTGGTCGGGTTTCGGAGTGGAAGTCCCCCGAGAGTAGAAAGGTTGTCGTTGGAGACCGGGCCGTTGTTGTGGTGCGGATAGAGGAAGATTTTTATGCTTTGGGAGACGTCTGCTCCCACGCTAACTTCTCGCTCTCTGAGGGTGATATCTACGTTGATGACCTCGAAATTGAGTGCTGGAAGCATGGCAGTACGTTCTCGCTCGTAACCGGAAAGCCGCAGTGCTTGCCGGCAACTAAGCCAGTTGCCGTGTATGACGTGACCGTTGATGATGGACAAGTCTGGATCGAGGTTCGATCATGAGCTTTGAAGGATTGTTGGTTCAAGGTCTCGTTGTCGACGTAGCTGGACGAGAGATTTTGCGAGGCATCGATCTCGCAGTGAAGCCCGGTGAGGTCGTCGCAGTGATGGGACCGAACGGATCGGGCAAGAGTACGCTCGTGTCTGCCCTGATGGGTCGGCCCGGTTATCTGGTTCGGGCAGGGAGTGCAACGTTCGGAGGTAAAGATCTCCTTTCGCTGTCGACGTCTGATCGAGCCCACGCAGGACTCGCTGTTGTATCTCAATATCCCGGCGAGGTCGAGGGAGTCGATGCCTACCAACTTGTGGAAGAGATGTATCGTACTCGTGGTCTACCATTGGATAGCTTTGCTCAAGATCTCCTCTCAGAAGCTACCGGCGTTGGCCTCTCGACGGCGCTGCTCTCTCGTTGGCTGAACGTTGACCTCTCTGGTGGCGAGAAAAAACGACTCGAGACGGTTCTCTTAGCTCTGTCGGGTGCGAAGATTGCCTTGTTAGATGAGATCGACTCGGGCCTCGATATCGACGCTTTGAGGGCTGTGTCACGAAGAGTGGGAGATCAGGTGCGTGAGGGTGGGCTCGGAGTGCTTGCTATCACTCACTACGCAAGGTTGCTTCGAGAGCTCGTTCCGACGAAGGTTCTCGTCTTAGCCGGTGGGAAGATCGTACGGGAAGGAGACGCCGGTCTTGCACTCGAGTTGGAAAAGACCGGTTACGCAGAGTTCTTACCAGAGAGCCAAGAGAAACCATCTGACTCGATCTTCGGTTTCTAGCTACCTCTTTGAGAAAGTTTGCGCTCGATTTGTGACCTCTGTCACCGATGTGCTACTGTTTCAGCTAGGTTAAGTTCCTAACTTCTCGGAGGGGAAGTCGCACTGCGACGAGCAGAAAGCCGGTAAGGGGCGCCGGCTTTCTGATTCTTTGAGTTCTTGAGATGCCCAAGGGTTGCCCTCTCATCTGAACACGCTGATCATACCGATCTCACTATCTGGCACCTGTCGGTGCGGGCGTTAGAGAGAGCTGAGATTTTGCGTGATCGTAGACTTGACTTCGCCCAAGTGTGCGGATTGATCGATCAGAACGGCCGCCCGACACCGACCGTGATCGTCGTAGTAGCCAAATGCCTGTCCGTGTGGTGATTCATCAGAGAATTCGAGAGGTCGCTCCAGATAGCTCGGGTCGGGTAGACCGAGGAACTGAATGACCGATCCGTGCTGATCGGACCATGCAAACGGTAACTCATCGAGTGGGCTGGGATCTGTGCCGACAATGGTAGCAGCAACTTTCTGTGCTTGATTGGTAGCACTTTCAAAGTGTTCAAAGCGTAGGTGTCGACCGTAAGCGGGATGGAACCATGAAGATACATCCCCAGCGGCGTAGATATTGTTGACCCCCTCGGCTCGCCCATGGGCGTCAACGGTCACTCCATTGTCTAACTTGAGCGAACTACCAGCCAGCCACTCAGTGTTCGCTTCGACACCGATGCCGACGACAATCATGTCGACGTCAAGAGTGGACCCGCCGCTCAGTGAAACTCTAGAGTGCTCTCCGTTGCGATCGATCTCTGCGTCGCGGATGCTATCGTTCAGTCGAAGGTCGATTCCATTCTTTCGGTGTCGCTGTTCTACGATGCTCGACGCACGCTCACCGAGGACGCGAGACATGATGCGTGAGTCTAAGTCAACGAGGGTCACTTGCCAATTCTGCTCACGAGCGGAAGATGCGATCTCAGATCCAATGAATCCGGCTCCGACGACGAGGAGTCTCCCGATCGACTCTTGCAGGCGCGAGCGAAGGCGAATGGCATCGTCGAGGGTTCGAAAGTACAGCACTGTCTCACTCGGAGGGAGGATCGAAAGACGGCGAGGACGCGCCCCACAGGTGAGAACAAGGTGGTCGTAGGAGATCGACGATCGATCATCGAGGGTAACGATCTGATTCTCGGAATCGAGAGCCGTTGCAGAGACTCCGAGTCGGAGTTCAAATGGAGGTGCAACTTGAGAACGAAGCGTCGCACGTTCGATGGGGGCCCGTCCCGTAAGGATTGCTTTTGAGAGAGGCGGGCGTTGATATGGCGCGTGCCGCTCACTCCCGAGCAGCACTATCTCTCCTTCGTAACCTTCCCGACGCAATGAGGCGGCACAGCGGAGACCTGCGAGAGATGCACCGACGATCACTGTCTTAGAGTTATGGCCCGGGCTGCTCATGAGGGGCCTTGCTGTACTGTGTCTGTCATAAGAGGGAGGCGATCAATTGTGGTGGTACTTGGCGAGGTGCTCGTACTCCGCCAAATGGTTCGTTGCTCGTCAATCTTGAATTGATATGGCCTGTGTCGGACAGTTTGCGATTGCCTCTTCGACAGATTGACGGAGTTCCTCACCAGGTGAGTCCTGAAGAACGTAGAGGAATCCGTCGTCTCTCACCTCGAAGACGCTCGGGGCGCTCTGCATGCAGAGCGCGTTCGATTGGCATCGATCAAAGTCAACCTCTATTTTCACCGCAACCTCCAGTTTCTATGGATATCGACGATCTGCGCTATCGCTCATGTTAGCTTGCTGCGCAATCTTAGGCTCTGGCAGTGGATGTCGTTACTTGATAGATCTACCAGTGGGGCAGTCTGCGCCCGAGGGACATTCACGCTCTTCCTAGGGCTAACTCCGCTATCTCTCAGATTGCGGAGTTAGCTTTCATCAGTGCTGAAAGGTAGGGTTTCGTTGTGCGAATTCTCATTGTTGACGACGAAGTGAGTCTTGGAGACGCTCTGAAGCGTGGTCTCGTGGCCGAGGGCTTCGCAGTCGATCTTGCGCGAGATGGGCTTGAAGGTCTTCGCATGGCTAAAGAGACGTCGTATGACATATTGGTGCTTGACATCATGTTGCCCGGAATGAATGGCTTTAAGTTAACTGATACCCTTCGAAAAGAGGAGATCTGGACGCCCATCCTGATGCTGACCGCAAAGGATGGTGAGCTTGATGAAGCGGAAGCCCTCGATACCGGTGCCGACGATTTCCTTAAAAAGCCCTTCTCGTTCACGGTTTTGCTCGCTCGAATTCGAGCGCTTCTTCGTCGGGGTGGTGAGAGTAGACCACCAGTTCTGTGTACCGGTGACTTGACCCTTGACCCTGCGAGTCATATCGTTCGTAGAGGGAACGTCGACATCGATTTAACGTCTCGAGAGTTCTCGTTCTTAGAGTTGTTGCTGCGGCAGAAGGGTCGGGTTCTCACTAAGCGAGAGATCATCGAGCACGTCTGGGACTACGACTTCGAAGGTGACTCCAACATCGTAGAGGTCTACATTGGGTATCTTCGACGTAAGATCGATGTACCTTTTGGCCGACGGACCATTAAGACCGTTCGGGGAGTGGGTTATCTTCTTGACGAGGATGGCGGTACCTCTACGAACGAGGAGTCTGCGGTCGATACTCAATCGAGTACGCCGATCCAGGTGTGAGAGATGCTCTTAGAGTACTGATCAGTCGCAGCTTCAAGTTGGCTGCGTCCATCTGGGTACTCAACTCCATGGGTGATCTTGTAAGGTGATGATGGTGAGCGGTGACCGCCGATCTAGAACTCGTCTCTCATCGGTTCGAGCACGGACAACGCTGGTGGCGACTATCGTTGTTGGGTCAGCCTTGGCAGTGTCCTCAGTCGTCTTGGTAGCACTTTTGCGGTCGAGGCTCTTGTCGTCGGTTAATGCGACGGCTCGCAACGAATCGGCAAACGTGGTATCCCTTGTTGAAGGGGGCGAGCTCCCGAATCCGATCCCCATTCCGCGAGGTGACATCGCCGCTCAGGTGGTGAGTTCGACCGGCAAGGTCGTCGCTTCGACGGCAAACCTATCTGGACGTCCCACCCTCTTTCACTATCCGAAAACGAAAGGGTTTTCTTCAGTCCCAATTGAGCGTGAGATGTCGGTTCCGGCCCTCCAGGCCGGAGAACATGACCATAACTTCATCCTTGTTGCAGCGAAAGTTCCAGTTACTGTATCAGTGGTAGCCCAGCTGAACAAAACCTACGTTGGGGTCGTTTCCGGTTCTCACTCGAAACCTGGTTCCTCAAAGTCCGGGAAGGTCGTGTTTACCACGACCGATCCCGGGGCCTACTACGTGAGTGTCTGGGCTTCGGTCCAGGCCGTAGATCAATCGGTTCGATCGCTCATATTGATACTCCTGCTCGGTTTTCCCGTACTCTTGGCCGTCGTTGTGGGATCGACATGGGTGATTACTGGCCGGGCTTTCTTGCCCGTGGAGCGAATTCGTGTCGATGTGGACGATATCTCTGGTTCTAATCTCTCCCGTCGGGTCTTTGAACCTGGGACCGATGATGAGATTGGACGCCTCGCACACACTATGAACCAGATGTTGGAACGATTGGAAAACGCCGTAGAGGAGAGAAAACGCTTCGTCGCGGATGCATCGCACGAACTGAAAAGTCCCCTCTCCTCGCTCAGGACCTCGCTAGAGATTGCTCTTCGTCACCCCGAGAACACAGATTGGGTGGAGGTGTCTCATGGAGCCATCGATGAGAGCCAGCGTATGCAGTACATCATTGAAGACCTACTCCTGTTGGCTAAATCAGATGTTGGTCAGCTACTACTCAAAAAAGAGGTTTTAGATCTCGACGATCTCATTGTCGAGGAGTCACGACGACTGCGATCGATATCTCCGGTAAGGATCGACCTCAACCACATGTCTCCGACTCGACTCATTGGCGATGTGGAGCGTCTGCGGTCGGTCGTTCGGAATCTTTTGGAGAATGCCGTGCGCCACGCTGAGTCGCGGGTAAAGGTTACGCTCTATCAACGGGACGCCACCGCTACTCTAGAAGTGCTCGATGACGGTGTTGGAGTTCCGCTCGAAGAGAGAGACTCCATCTTCGAACGCTTCACTCGACTAGATGAGTCGAGGAGCAGGAATCTCGGCGGTTCGGGGCTTGGCCTCGCAATTGTAAAAAGTATTGTGGTAGCTCACGGTGGATCTGTGACGGTTCATGATGGAGACGATCCGGAGTACTCCGGAGCGTGTTTCGTTGTCGAGCTTCCTCGAGAGAATGAGAACTTGATGGGCGCCAGTATTGGATCTCATGTTCAAGGTCTATTCTGAGGCTCGTTGCCTGACAATATGTGAAGTGGAGTGTATGTGAAATCGCGTCAACGTAGGCCCTCTCGCATGGTCTTCATAATTCGACGCACCGTTGTGGGGGTAGTGGCTCTTTTTATTCTGGTTGCGGGCTACTCCTATATCGGTGCTCTCACTGCCCCTGGCGGTGCGAGCTTTGGCGTCACGACCGTCGAGTGGATTCGTGGACACGGTGGAGCCTCGCTCGTGCGTTTTGCGGAGAACACCTGGTACTCGCTGAATGCCCCAAAGGTTGGAGGAAAGCCTCCAAAGGGAGCCTTTAAACCAAAAGGTCGCGCCCGTCTCACCACGGTTGCCTCTCCATCACTACCACACCTTCCTGCACCTGCGCCGTTGAAGCCGTTGGCGTATCCAGCTATGGCTGGAGAGGGAAAGTGGACACCGGAGGGTCTCACTGTTGACGGTTACCCCGGCCTGTACGTGACGTTGCTTCGGCCTGATCCCATCCACACTTCGTTGATCGCTGCAGTCGCATGGATGGATCCGCATATCTTGTCTTTTCGTCAGTTTGCCGGCTACCAAGAGCCTCCTGGACAACTCAAGTGGAAGTACACCTCGCCTCTTCAAGGCACAGAGCTCGGAAATCTCGTCGCAACCTTTAATTCAGGTTTCCGGATGCAAGATGCTCAGGGTGGATACTATGCCTATGGCACAACGGCGGTCCCACTCGTCAACCATGCCGCATCGTTTGTCATCTACAAGAACGGCGACGTTAACGTCGTGTCGTGGGGTTCTGGTTCGAATATTCCTCCGAATGTCGCTGTCGTACGTCAGAATCTGTCCCTGATCGTCAACAATGGAAAGATCAATCCACAGGTGTATAACACGAACTATGCAGTGTGGGGCCAAACCGTCGCCAATAAGGTTCTTGTGTGGCGATCGGGAGCGGGGGTGACGAAGAATGGAGCAATCGTTTACGTCGCTGGTCCTGGGCTCTCCGTTGGCTCTCTCGCTAACCTCTTAGTACGAGCAGGTGCGGTGAGGGCGATGGAGTTGGATATCAACACTGACTGGGTTAATTTCTTTTATTTCAATCAGAGTGTGGGAACGCCTGCGAGTCCTGCGAATGGATCTCAGTTGCTTCCAGGGATGCTGCGGCCGGTCTCGCGCTACTTCTCTATTACCGATCGAGATTTCGTTGGAGCCTTTGCCCGACCTGCTCCGCTCTCATTTCCATCTCCGCCTGCTACCGTGACTTCGTCCTCGGCCACAGTGAGTTCTCAGGCAAAGCGGAAGGGCTAGGGGCTCGAAGGGGCAGGTTGTTGTGCAAGTATTTTTTTGAGGTTCGAGCAGACTCTCTATGGGGCTTCGCTTGGTGGAATCTTGGTGTCTTGTGCCTTCTTGAGCGCCAAAGAGAAGGTATTCCACGCTAGAGTCGCACACTTAATTCGTACGGGAAATTTCACAACTCCCTGAAGAGCGATCAGCTCTCCCATCTCAGCTTCACTGAGGGTTGATGGATCGGAGGCGTTCGATGGATCCTCGGGACCGACGAACGGGATCGCTTCGTCCTCGGGAATGGACATCATTGACTTGAACGTCCGCACTATTGTGGCAATCTGGCGAAGGCTCTTACCCTTCACCGCTGCGGACATCAGAGATGCTGACGATTTAGAGATTGAGCAACCCTGTCCATCGATCTTGACATCGGTCACGATGTCATCTTCGAGGAGAACGGACACGGTAATCTCGTCGCCGCACAGCGGATTGAACCCCTCTTCCAAGGTGGCAGGTGGGGATTCGAGGCGTCCCTGGTTTCTTGGAGACTTATAGTGATCGAGGATGATCTCTCTATAGAGATCCTCAAGACCTGACATGGCGATCCTTCCTGAGTGGATTCGACGATACGAGCGCTGAGGATTGATCAGCGAAAGAAGGCTTGGCACTTTTGAAGTGCACCTACGAGGGCGTCCACGTCTTCGTGTCCGTTATAGAGGTAGAGCGACGCTCTGGCGGTAGCTGCGACGCCTAACTGACGCATCAGGGGCTTTGCGCAGTGGTGTCCGGCACGCACGCAGACGCCCTCTTGGTCAAGGAGTTGGGAGACATCGTGGGGATGAATCTCCTTGAGCTCGAAGGAGATCACCGCTCCTCGCGACTCGGGATCGTGTGGTCCAAAGATTGTGATGGCATCTCCGAGTCCCTCTTCAAGAGCGCTCAATGCATATCGGGTTAGTTCGATTTCGTGGTGGCGGATCTTCTCCATGCCGATCGATTCGAGGTAGGAAAGAGCGCACTCCCAGCCGACGGCCTCCGCTATCGGGGGCGTGCCTGCCTCGAACTTATACGGTATGACATTTGGGGTAAATCCGTCGAGCCGCACGTCTGCGATCATCTCGCCTCCACCTAGGAAAGGTTGCATCTCTTCGAGAAGCTCGTGGCGAGCCCAGAGGGCACCAATTCCTGTTGGGCCGAGCATCTTGTGGCCTGTGATGCAGAGAGCATCGATTCCGAGCTCCACCACGTTGGTGGTATTGTGCGGTACAAACTGTGCACCGTCGCCGAAGACAAGCGCTCCTGCCCGATGAGCTCTTTCTGCTATGGCTGCAACAGGATTGATGGTGCCGAGAACGTTCGAGGCGAGCGAGACCCCTACCAGGGAGACTCCATCGAGGAGTTGATCTAGATCGGAGAGGTCGAGACGACCGTCGTCTGTGAGGGGAATGTAACGAATTGCAAACCCGAGCTGCTCTTTGAGGATCATCCATGGAACGAGATTGGCGTGATGTTCGAGATGAGTTAAGAGAACCGTACTGGTGGCATCGAGTCGCCGTCGCCCGAGTCCTTGAACGAAGAGATTTGCTGCTTCCGTTGCATTTTTGGTGAAGACGATCTCTCGAGATGGATCTGGAGCGCCGATGAAGGTTCCGAGGTGTGTACGTGCCCGTTCGTAGAGAGCTGTCGCCTCTTCTGCAATGCGGTAGACACCGCGGTGGACATTGGCGTGGGTGGATCGGTAGTAGCGGTCCATAGCCTCAAGCACGACGAGGGGGCGCTGAGAGGAGGATGCTGAATCGAGATACACAAAGGGCTTCTGCTCGACATCGATAAAGATAGGGAAGTCTTCCCTGCGAATTGCACTCGTTGGAGTGAGTTCGCTGGAAGCCAAGGTAGTACTTATCTGCGCCATTGTTCGTAACCTTCTTTCTCGAGCGCCTCAGCGATCTCGATACCACCCGATGCAACGATGACACCGTCAATGGCTATGTGAATTCGATCTGGTTTGAGATAGTCCAAGATTCGTTGATAGTGCGTAATGAGGAGGGTACCCATCTCGGGTCGTGCGGCCCGAACGGCCTCAATGCCAGCGGCAACCAGGATGAGTGCGTCGATATCGAGTCCGGAATCGGTCTCGTCCAAAATGGCAACTACTGGCTCAAGGAGCGCCATCTGCAGGATCTCGTTTCGCTTCTTTTCACCGCCGGAGAATCCAGTGTTGAGGTGCCGTTCAGCAAAAGCTCTATCCATGCCGAGCCGGTCCATCCACTCCATGAGAGCGAAACGAACTTCGAGAGCAGATACGTCCTGCCCCTTTCTGGCCGATACCGCTTGGCGTAAGAACTGGATGACGGAGACGCCGGCGATCTCTTCAGGATACTGAAATGCTAAGAAGAGCCCGGCCCGAGCTCGCTCGTCTGGAGACCAAGTGGTGATATCAGCGCCATTCAGTGCGACAGTACCAGCGGTTACCTCGTAGCTAGGGTTACCGAGAAGGCAGTTAGCGAGCGTTGACTTTCCGGCTCCATTCGGACCCATGATGACGTGGACCTCCCCGGGTAAAATCTCGAGATTGACGCCTTTGAGAATTGCATTATCGCCGCCACGTACCTGAAGGTTCTCAATCGCGAGAAGGGGAAGAGCCATAGTCTGCAGTCTAGTCGAACTAATTACTACTACGTAGGTAGTACAAAGCCTCCGTAGCTGGAAAGCGCGCTCTGAGTGCGATCTACCCGGTCTCGACGTAGCGGTGAAGGTGGGAGAGCTCTGGATCGAGTAGAGATATGGTTAGAGTACGGTCTCCATCGTACTTGACTGCTGCCTTTAAGCTCCGCTCTGCGTGGTGATGAGGTCGTCCATCATGGTCTTCGCGATGTAGCTGTGCGGCGTCTGTCAGATAGTTGCTGCTAGGTCCAAGAAGGCTCAGTCGTGATCGGGGTACGAAGACTGACTCATGCTCGGTCGATCTTGAGTTTTCTAGCAAGGGAGAGGTTGTCCATGAATGCACGACTGCTCCTCTTTGAATGGATGCGAAGCTGTAGGAGCACGGCGCTCGATGTGCGTACCTAAATCTCTTCGTCGTAGCCACAACTCAAAGGTGTCTGGGACTCTGCTTCGACCTGCAAGTCTTCTAAGACAGATAATTGCGCGTAGCAGTATCCTGCCTTTGTCAGTTGCAAGTGGTATCGGCCTCGATGTAGTTCGCCCCAGGGGACTCCAGCTTGCCTAAGGCCAGTGCGGGTGTGTGCCAGGAACGAGGTCGACCGTGCCGCTGCCAAGAGGAGCCTGTTGTGAAGAGTTCTTGGACGAACGCGACCGACCTTTGAGTTTAAAGCCTCGATGTTGTGTTCATTGTTCATCATCGAGCGGCCGTTGCAAGGAGTCGGTGATGATGGCAACGAGGTACTTGCTCGTCGCTACTCTGCCTGCGTCCAAACCCAGGAGAGATCGGTAATGTCGAGATCTCGTTCGAAGGGGACTCGTTCAACGGGAGCGGTACCGAGGTAGATCCAGCCAACGATTCCATCATGGTCATTGAGACCGAGTGCGGACTTGATCATTGGGTCGTACGCCATCTCGCCCGTTCGCCAGATTCCGTCATAGTGTAGGGAGAGGGCTGCAAGGAGGATGTTCTGAGCAGCGGCACCCGCAGAGAGCATCTGTTCGATAACTGGGATTTTGTGCTCCGGCTGGATCCTTGCTACAACGGCGAGAACGAGTGGTGCTCGATCGAGTTTTGAGCGCTCCTTGAGGAGTTGGCCTTCAGTTGGCTCGTGGTCGAGTCGAGCCCGCAGAGCTTGTTCTAAGAGGTCCGAGAATGCATCTTTGTTAGACTTGTCGAAGATGATGAAGCGGAACGGCCTGAGATCACCGTGGTCAGGCGCATTCGCACCCGCCCTTAGGATCGTCTCAAGCTCTTCGTCACTCGGACCGGGTCCGATGAGCTTTGAGCACGAGCGGCGATGGATGATGAGGTCCGACAGCGGGGAAGTGACAGACAAGAGATCTCCTTGGTTTGGCGCTTTCGGGAGCTTGTTCGCTCACGAACTGCCTTAGCTTACCATCCTCGGTCGATCCACTCGTCGAGGTGCGGAGCCTCACTACCGATCGTCGTCCATGCACCGTGACCGGGCAGAACCATCGTTTCTGGTGAGAATGGTCGGAAGAGCCGTGTCTCAATTGATGAGATAATGGTGGGGAAGTCACCACCTTCGAAGCTCGTTGCACCCGGACCACCTGGAAAAAGAGTGTCGCCTGAAAAGATGAGGTTGTGTCCAATGAGCTCGAAGCAGAGTGACCCAGCAGTGTGCCCAGGCGTATGCAGTACGCGAAGGGCTTGACGGCCGAATTCGATTCGATCGTCATCGTGGAGAATGGAGTCGTAGGAGGGTAGGAGGTGAGCATCGGCGTCGGAGATGGCGACGTCGAGACCGCGGTCCCGCACTTGCTCGACAGCACCTATGTGGTCCCAGTGACCGTGTGTCTCCACTACCCGCTCGACGCCGAGTGTGGTGCAGAGCTCCAAAAGCCGTTCGTGCTCGTTGGCGGCATCGATGAGTATGGATGCACCCGTCTCGGTGCATCGGACGACATACACATTGTTCGCAAGTGGCCCAACTACGACCTGATGAATGGAGATACCTTCGCTCGTGAATACCTCGCCCATACGTCCTACCTTTCTGTGTGTATGATAGTGGCGCTAGCAAGTAACCCGTGGGTAACGTTGCTCGAGCAGTTGACGAAGTCACGGTGAAAATGTGTCGTTGGAGGCATGATATGAACTTTGCATTTACCGAGGAGCAAGACGAGCTCCGAGCGTCGGTTCGTCGATTTCTTGAGGAGAAGTCACCGATTACTACCGTTCGACGATCGATGGAGCTTCTTGACGAGATCAACGAGCCGCTCTGGACGCAGGCTGCTGAACAATTAGGACTCTGTGGACTCGCTATTCCAGAGAGCTACGGTGGACTCGGTTACGGGACCGTCGAGCTCGGCATCGTTTTGGAGGAGTTTGGTCGAACTCTGGCCTGCTTGCCGTTCTTCTCGTCGGTAGTTTTGGGCGCTACGGCGATCCTGCTCTTCGGCGATGAGGATATGAAGCGAGCAGTTCTTCCGGGTATTGCTTCGGGTGAGCGTCGGTTTGCGGTCGGACTCTTCGAAGGGGCCTCTGGATTTGATACCTCGCATCCGTCCACCGTTGCGGAGCAAAAAGACGGATCTTTCCGCGTGAGCGGCGAGAAGGCCTACGTCATCGACGGAGCGACGGCAACCGATCTCGTGATCTTGGCCAATACGAGCGACGGACTGCGCCTCTTTCTTGTTCCTTCCAGCGCCGTTGGAGTTACACGGGATCCAGTGTTGTCGCTCGATCAAACACGTCATCTTGCATCTATCCGCCTCGAGGCGGTAGAGGCCGAGCCCATTGGCACAGGTGAAGATACACAGGAGAAAATAGCGACTCTGCTGGACGTAGCGAATGCGATGCTCTCTTGCGAGATGGTTGGCGGGGCTCAGCGATGTCTCGACATGGCCGTTGAGTACGCAAAGGCGCGCATTCAGTTCGGTCGACCGATCGGGAGCTTCCAGGCGATCAAGCACAAATGTGCGGACATGCTCGTTGAAGTAGAGTCGGCAAAATCGGCGGCGTACTATGCGGCGTGGGCGGGCGCAAGCGACCCGGAGGAGCTTCGGATCGCCTCGCCATTAGCCAAGGCGTTCTGCGGTGACGCGTACTTTACTGCTGCATCGGAAAATATCCAGATCCACGGTGGTATTGGCTTTACCTGGGAACATGACGCTCATCTCTACTTCAAGAGAGCCAAGTCCTCGCAGCTGATGTTTGGAGACTCTGCTCACTATCGAGAGGTCATCGCACAGAGGATAGGGCTCTAGTGCGACGAGACTACGTCGTTGATGAGGAGTGCACAGTGGTGAAGAGAGACTATTCAGCCTGAAAACCGTCTGGGTTCGATCTTCATCTTGCGTCGAATCCACTCTCTCCTTTGTACGATAGTTACTAAGGTGCAAGCAAGGTCGTAGACCACGGTGGCGTAGGGACGAGGGAGATGGGAAGGAACGAGCGGAGCATACGAGCTACGGATCTCGACAAAGAGTCCGCTCGTCAGATTCTCATGGAACAACTGCGCTCGGGGAAGATCAACTACGATGAGTTTGAGGATCGACGTGCATCCGTTGACCGTGCGAAGCATCTCGTCGATGTTTACGCCAACCTTTCGGGAGAACACGGCAAGATCAAGCCCCGAGGAGTTCGCCGCTTCCTGCGCCTCTCCACCTTGAACTTTCTCGTCCTCTTTCTCTCGCTTGCGGGACTGGGGGGTCTCTTAGGGTCGCTTCCACTCGGTTGGGAGGGCTTGGGAGTCTTGGTGATGATCGTCGTCATTATTAATGTGGCGAGCTCGTTGCGACGTTCGAAGAACGCTCTTACCAAGACTGATCGGAGCACTTCTCGCTAGAGGCCTCGTTCGGTGCTAGATTTGGGTGCTGCGGTGGAGTGGCGATAGTAGGTTCCCGCTGCGGCAGAGCGTGATTTTGGTGGAGAGGGGTTGCAGAGTGGATCGTCACACGAGAGAGCGTGAGCTGCAAGAGCAAGGGAGAGCGCTTCGAGCCGAAATTCCTGAGGTCTATCAAGGTTTTGCGCAACTTCATAGGGCGGCCTACTCCGATGGCGAAGTGAGTTCTAAACACAAGGAGCTCATTGCACTGGGAATTGCAATTAGTGATCAATGTGATGGTTGCATCGACTCCCATGTGCGAGCCGCCCATCGTCGTGGAGCTTCCCGTCAAGAGATCGTTGAGACCATTGGGGTGGCAATCGCAATGATGGGTGGACCTGGCACGGTCTGGGGACCTCGTGCATTTGCTTCGTACTTAGCTTGTTTAGACAAGAACGAAGCCCCTGAATCATCTTAAGACAGGTAGATTAGCTCGCTGATGTAGTCAATGACTGCACGAGCTGCGTCGATGCCGTGCTGATAGAGCGCTCGAGTCCCTACGGGATCTTCGATCTCGTGTAGGAGCGGTCTCTTGTCTTGGTCCCAAACGATATCGATTCCGTAAAATCCATCCGGCAGCTGAGAGCGACAGGCCTCAACCACATGAGCTGCGTTGTCGTCAAGCGATGACAGTCTTGTGGTAGCACCGAATGAGAGATTGGAGCGTAGCCCATCGCGAGATATTTTCTCGATTGTCCACGGCCGGGATCGACCAAGGATGTAGGCGCGAGCTTCGAGGGTAGCGGTGGGAAGATATGGCTGTGCGACCCAGGCGATGGCGGGGAGACCAGTCAGGGTGGTGTGGTAATCTTCGGCGGTTTTGATCAGTCGTACGGAGCTTCCGCCGTGACCGAAGCGATCTTTCAAGATAAACGGGTAGCCCATCGGGGGTTTGGCTGGGTTGAGGTTGCTAGCAATGGTTAGTGCCGGAACCCCGATTGTTCGTGCAAAGCGTTCCGTTTCGACCTTGTCGTTTGCTACTGCGAGGATCTCAGATGGCGAGACGACCGGGATTCCTCGGCTCTCGAGTGATCTTCGGAGTTCGAGATCTCGAGAGCGCGAAAGGACAACCCTAGGTTTACGCAATCTGGTGGAGGCTGCAGAGTCAGAGGGAAGGTCACTTCGTTGTAGCTCTTCGCTCGTGAGGATCTGAGCGCTTAAGCCTCGAACTTCAGCGCTTTCTCGCAGAGCGCGAGCGAAAAATCGGTTCCTTCGCAGGTCAATACGGTCGTAGACAACGAGAATGTGGAGACTCACGAGAAGTACTCTGTTGCTACGAAGCTTGCAAAGGCTGCTGCACAGTCGATGCCGGTTATCTCTGAGATCCGGGCGATATGGGCGTTTGAATTGACCTCTAGGACGAGGGGTTCCCCGCTGTGACGAAGTACGATATCGACTCCAGCATTGACGAGGCCGAGAGCGTTTGCGGCCTGCTCGGCTAGATCTGCGAGCGCCCTATCTGGTTCAAAGACCTTGCCTGTCGAGCCGAGAGTAAGATTCGCTTGGACCTGGTCCCCCGACGCTTGGCGCGCGATGGCCGCAATCCATCGGCCGTTGACTACTTGGATTCTGATGTCGCTACCGTGAGCCTCTCGGATGTACTCCTGGAGTAGGTAGGGTCGGTCGCCGAGCTGGTTGACATAGTCCTTCAGGGCGTCGATGGTGGGGATGAGCGTGACTTGGCGGCCGAATGAGCCGTGTACTTCCTTTGCAATGAGAGGTAGGCCAAGTCGATGAGCGGCAGTTTCAAGAAACTCCGGTCTCGGTTGGCCAGGGTAGAGATGTGGTGGAAAAATCGAGGCTGGCATGGCTACGTTGGCCCGTTGGAGAGCGAGCTGAGTGGCTCTCTTATCGTCGCAGAGGGCGATCGACTCGGGGGCGTTGAGCACGACTGACCCCAACTGTGCCAGTGCGTTCCCGAGGATAACGTCTTTCACACCGAACATGACGACCTTCGGAGCTTGGAGAGATTGACCGTCAACTGTGGTGAGTGAGATCGACGCCCCGACGGTTGTGATGAGCGAACACGAGTCAACAACGCGAGCGTCAATGCCCGCCTGGTTGAATGCAATGAGATGTCGTCGGGCTTGATCTTGAAATTTTGGACCGAGACCGAGATTGATGACGATCCAGAGTGCGTTAGGGTCATCCACATCCTCAATCTATCGGGCTCTCGGCCGCACGAACTCTTTGGCTTGGAATCTCTATCGACTAGCGTACTGGAGCACAGATAGCGTGAGCAGAGTAGCAGAGAGCTGAAAGGTGAGTCCGTCGTCTATGCGGTTCGACGTCAATGGTCCTCAGGGCCCACTGTATGTAGATCGTTCGATTCCTCCAAATCGAATCGGGTCGGGAGAGTCTGATGGGGGAGTGATTGTGATCTCATCAGGTTTCATCGCCGGCCAACTTCCCTCGCACGTGAACACT
>JBMFXG010000030.1:0-18580 GCA_049964535.1 Acidimicrobiales bacterium
GTCGTTTCGGAGCCACGTTCGTCTCAGCTAAGGTCACACGTATCGACACCGATAGTCGCCCCTTTGAGATCTACACGACCGACGGAGATCCAAGTGAACCGACGTACCAAACCCGATCCATTATTGTTGCGACCGGAGCGCGCTCGATCATGCTCGGGCTCGACAACGAGCTTGAACTCATCGGCCACGGACTCTCTACCTGCGCTACCTGCGACGGATTCTTCTTTCGCAACCAGTCCATCATGGTGGTCGGTGGAGGCGACTCAGCTCTAGAGGAGGCTCTCTTCCTGACTAAATTCGCGCAGAAAGTAACAATTGTACATCGACGAGATCAACTCCGAGCCTCGAAGATCATGCAAGACCGAGCGCGACAGAATCCCAAGATCGAATTTCTTTGGAACTCTGTTGTCAAGGAGCTGCACGCCTCCAATGGCAGTCTCTCAGGAGTTACCACAGAAGATGTCCTCACTGGCTCCACGAGCGATCACGCAGTCACTGGACTCTTTGTTGCAATAGGACACGCCCCAAACACCGATATCTTCAAAGGTCAGCTCTCGATGAGCTCGACAGGATACATTGAGACCACGAACGGGACGGCGACGAGCATAGAAGGGATCTTTGCCTGTGGTGACGTCCAAGACCACATCTATCGCCAGGCCATTACCGCTGCCGGGTCGGGGTGCATGGCCGCTATCGACGTGGAGCGCTGGTTAGAGAGCCAGGCGCACGCATCGTAGGGAATCGAACTGCCAGCAAATTCGTTACAAGGATACACACACTAAAGGAGTACCTATGTCGGCTACAATAACAGAACTCAATGACACAAGCTTCGATGAATGGGTCAAGGCATCAGACCTCCCAGTCTTGGTCGACTTTTGGGCAGAATGGTGTGGACCATGCAAGATGATTGCTCCGATACTCGAGGAGATAGCACAGGCGGACGAGCACAAGATCTCGATCGCCAAACTGAACGTGGACGAGTCGCTGGAGATAGCACGCCGCTACGAGGTAATGAGCATCCCGACTCTGATTCTCTTCAAGAACGGCGAGCCAGTCCAGAGAATCGTCGGGGCGAAGCCGAAGTCAGCGCTTCTGAAGGATATCACGCCTCACCTCTAGGCGAAGAGGACGAACCATGGACTCAGTCGCAGCCGGTTCTCAAACTCGCTCTTGGCTCGCAGGGCCAGCAGGTAGCGGATCTACAGCTGCGACTAAGTCGACTTGGATATCGAATCACCGATCCAAACGCTCTCTTTAGCGACACCACCCAGGTCGCCATAACCCTCTTTCAAAGCTCTCGTGGACTACCCACCACGGGAGAGTGCGACCCTACTACTTGGCGATCGATCGTGGAGGCCGGTTACCACTTCGGAGATCGCGTCCTCTATCTCCACAATCCCCTTATGCGTGGCGACGATGTCGGAGAGCTCCAGGTTCGACTTGGGTCACTCGGATTCGATCCAGGAAGAGTCGACGGTTACTTCGGCGAAAGCACCCAGCTGGCACTCATGGAGTTCCAGGCAAATCTAGCCCTCCCGGCCGACGGCATCTGCGGACCAAGCACTATCGATGAGCTAAAAAGACTCTTCGGACGCTCGAAGGAACACATCCATGGAGTACGCGAACGCGAGTACCTCCGCAATCGTACAAGAACCTCAAAAGAACTCTCCGTAGTCATCTGCGCTGTCGATGAACTCGCTAGCATTGCCGACCTTTTTAGCCTTCGGCTGCGCCAGAGTGGAGTCATCTCCAGCTCACTCCACGATATCGACCAGTCCTCCCTCGCCCAGATAGCGAACTCTCTACGAGGGGACGTTAGTATCCATCTGGACTTCTCGACCTCTGGAGCGCAACTCGCCTACTACTCGGGCTTCTCCTATTCATCACCCGGTGGTGAACAGCTCGCCAAGTTCCTTGCACGTAACTACGCGCATCTCCTCCCAACCACTCTCACCCTCAAGGGAATGACTTTACCCATTCTGCGGGAGACCAAAATGCTCACCGTAGCAGTTCAACTCTCCCCTGCTTCAATATGGGTAGCGACGGCACCGCAGCTCGCAGAGGCCACGGTGCAGGCGATCCTCGACTTCACGAACAACCCCGAGCTCTAGATAGTTATCCCCAAGGTTGTGCACAGTTGTGCACAACTCACGCTCTCATTCAGGGATACTCTCAGCATCAACCTCAGCTTGAAGTAAGAGTCGAAAGATCCGCTCAAGATCGTCGAGGCTACCGAAGTTGATAACTACCCGGCCACCCTGAACCCCACTCGTAGAGCGTCGACCAAGCTCCACAGAGACGACCGTATTCAACGTCGAACTCAAGAGCTCCTCGAGCTCGACCACGCCCGCTGGACGGGTCGACTGCTCCAATGGCTCCTCAACTGCCTTACGGACTCGTGCAGAAGCACTTAACTCCGATGACCCACCATCTCGTTCCTGACGCACCAGCTCCTCAACGTCACGAACCGTAAAACCACCACGAGCGATCCGAGCCGCTAAGAGCTCCTGTCTCGACCTATCGCTCAACCCGAGCAGAGCTCTAGCGTGACCCGCTGTCAACTCCCCTTCAACCAGCATTCGCTGAACCGCAGCGGGAAGCTGTAACATACGCAGTGTATTCGTAACCGCAACCCGGCTCTTACCGACCCTCGTTGCCAGCTCATCGTGCGTCAAGCCGAAATCATCGATAAGCTGACGGTAGGCTGCAGCTTCTTCCAGAGCATTGAGATCGGCCCGGTGAAGGTTCTCGACGACCGCTTGCTCTAGAGCGACCACGTCGTCACTCTCTTGCACGAGGGCCGGTATCTCTACCAGTCCAGCCCTCCTGGCGGCACGCCAACGGCGCTCACCTGCGATGAGCTCATATTCGTGACTACCGGAAGCCCGAACGAGGATCGGCTGCAAGACCCCCAAGGCAGCGATGGAATCAGCGAGAGCACTGAGAGACTCTTCATCGAAATGTGTACGCGGCTGGAAACGATTAGGCACGATGCTACCGATCGCAATGACACGAAAATAACGAGATCCCTCTGCTGTAGTTGATTGGGGGATTAGGGCATTAAGGCCCCGACCAAGACCAGATGGCCTACTCGACATCATCGACCTCCTCAGCCAACGCTCGATATGCAATCGCTCCACGAGACGACGAATCAAAGACGGTAATCGGCTGCCCATAGGAGGGAGCCTCTGAAATGCGTACATTGCGTGGTATTACAGTCTGACAGACCACATCACCGCAGTATTCACGCACATCGGCCACCACTTGCTCTGAAAGTTTTGTACGAGCATCGTACATCGTCATAACAACATGACGCACATCAAGTTCAGAGTTCAAACTCGATTGAATCAGTCGTACGTTTCGAAACAGTTGCGAAAGGCCTTCGAGAGCATAGTACTCACATTGAATCGGCACCAAGACATCCCGTGCCGCCGCAAGAGCGTTGATCGTCAACAACCCCAAAGATGGTGGACAGTCTATGAAGATGTAGTCGTACTCCCCAATAAGAGGTTCGCAGGCCCGCCGTAATCGGAGCTCCCGACTCAACGCAGTAACCAACTCTATCTCTGCGCCGGCGAGATCAATGGTCGCTGGGCAGGCAAAGAGATTCTTGACTTGCGTCGCCTCTATTGCATCATCAATAGGGAGATCCTTGACGAGTACGTCGTAGATGGAGCGCTCCAGCGCTCGCGGGTTCAGTCCTAGTCCAGTCGAAGCATTACCCTGCGGGTCGAGATCGAGCACTAAAACACGACGACCCTTCTCTGCTAGCGCTGCCGAGAGATTGACGGTTGTCGTAGTCTTACCGACGCCACCTTTCTGATTAGCAACTGCGATAATTCGCGTTGCTGTGACATCCTCCATCACCACAATGGTCTCCCTTCCAGTACCTTGGTTCGGTTTCACATGAAACAGAGCAAGCTAGGAGTCTCTCCCCGACACAGCCTATAGTGCATGAGATAGTCAGCAACGCCGTTTCACGTGGAACGAATACAGATACGGAGAATATCAATGAGGCCACGACAAACTAGCGCCGAGATCAAAGAGGAGGGCTACCCCAAAACAACCGAACTGCCCACGATACCCAGCGGTCCTACGATATAAACACAGTCTGGATAAGGTCAGCGATGACAGCCGAGAGAAGCACACTCGACGAGAGGGGGGAGCGCGACTACCGACTCTTAAAAGAGTGGCTTCCTCTCAGGCAAGCCGGTACGTCTCGGGTATCGCTCATCGAGAGGCTCCACCTTTCGTAAGGCAGTGAGAGCAAATGGAACCGAGACACTCGCCACGTGCTCAAGTCCGAGCATCGCCAGGCCCTCAGAACTCCAACGAGCTTGCGAGGTCGCACCAGGGGGGTCAGAGATGACGAGAAGTCCTCCCAGCGCAAGAAGTCCACTACCAGACTCCGCAGTGACACTTGGAGCACCAAACGCCCGAGCCGTTATGAGATCGAAGACCTCGCGGAGCTCGGTGTGAGCCAACCGCTCTGTTCGCTCACAGAGCACACGCACCTTGTCAGACAGACCGAGTTGATCGAGCACCCCTTCAAGAAACTCCGCTCTCTTCTTCCTCACCTCTATCAAGGCCCCTGAGGAGATCGAGTCGGCCTGGCAAATATAGAGACCAGGAAAACCTCCTCCAGTGCCAAGGTCAGCATAAGAAAATAGGGTACCGCCATCGAGCGGTACCCCTAATGTTTCCACAAACGTCCCAAAGGCCAGCGTATGTTCTATATGGACCGCTGGATCCCCCGGTCCAATAAATCCAAAACTCTGTGACGTCCTCACCCAGTCGAAGTTCGCTGCCACAGAGTTTCCTTCGCTAGAACTTATTGCGCGCTAACCTTACTGATCACAACATATCGATCCGGCTCTACACCTTCAGAACGAGACGCCACCTCTTCGTGAAGAGCGACAACATCGTGAACGATCTTGCGCTCGGCAGCATTCATCGGCTCAAACACTCGTTCTTCACCCGTCGAAATCACCTCAGCAACAATATCTCTGGTAAAGCGCTCCAAAGCCTCCTTGCGACGCTGTCGGTACCCTGCGACATCAACGGTAACCCTGCCAGCTCCTTCTCCAACCTGCGTCTGTACGACAGCACGGGTAAGCTCTTGCACGGCGCTTAAGACCGAACCCTTGGAACCAACGAGAGTTCCCAAATTATCCCCATTTACAGAAAGCTCCATAGAATCCTCATCGAGGTGGTCCACTGCAACAGTGCCGGCTAGCTCTAACTCATGGAGTAGATCAGCAAGGAAATGTTGCGCAGTTACCGCTAACTCCATACGGGTCGGGAGCTCAGCCTCTTCTACGTCCTCTTCAAAATCTGACCCGGAATCCTCTGTCGCCACTTCGTTCACTGCCGCTCTCTTTTCTCTCACGTTTTGACGCAGACCACCTGCACCCACAAACTCTGTCTTCTCATTCGATCCAGAGTCATCCACAGACTCTTCCCCTGTCTTTGAACCGTCCGGCTTAGCTTTTCGACGTTGCCGACGTCCATCTTTCGACTGTGGTGTGGAGGGGATAACTCGCGCCCTCACCCTTGCTGGCCGCTTGCTCACGCCAAGAAAGCCTGACTTCGGTTCCTCAAGTACTTCAAATTGGGCCTCAGAGGCATCAACTCCTAAGATGTCAAGGGCTGCCTCCTTCGCTTCTTCGACAGACTTGCCTACCGTCTCAACCCAATCCATTTACGACATAACCTCTTTCATCGCTACGTTTTTTAGAAACCGAATGTCTCACATCTTGATATCGAATACGCCAAAACCTACGACGGTGATCGACGCTTTCGGTTAGGACCGGCTTTGCCTCCCACGGGACGTTGGCTCGATCCATGAGACCGACCGTTCGCTCGACTCGAGAGATTATCTCGCTTTATCGACCCACCTTTGGTCCCATTCGAGCTCCGGTTAACACCGTTCTCTGACTTTGCGGGAACATTCTTCGTCTGCCCAGTCGCTGGAGGACGAACCTTAGAGACCCAATCCTTTGGCTCTGAACTCTCTAACACCGCCTTCTCGCTCAGGAGTTTTGCCTCCTTCGCTCCTTGGCTATGTGCACGCAGAACCGGATCGTGACGCCACATCACCTCTTGCTGAATCACTCTGAAAAGACCAGAAACGATGAAGTAGAGATTGACGCCTGAGGGGATCCCGATGTAGATCACGCCGAAGATCAAAGGTGTATATCGCTGGATCAAAAGCGCAGAGGGATTTGCCTTTGCCGCGCTTGGATTCTTCGAAGTGATCTGCCAGCTCTGTAGGAACTGCAGACCAACGGCGAGAAGCACCATCAAGAAGTAGGGGATTGCATCGATAAAGGGGCCCTTATGCGAGGTCGCAGAGACCGAAAGATCGATACCGAGAGAGTGCATAACGCCGCCGGAAGCAACCAGGTCTTTGTACAAGAGAGTAGTATGACCGATGTACTTTGGAGACGGAGTGTGATGAGTACCAACGGTATTCGCGAGTCCGCGAATCACGTCGTACATCACGATCAACAGTGGAAACTGCAAGAGCATTGGCAGACAACCGGAGGCCGGTGAAACCTTGTTCTCCTTGAAGAGCGCTTGTTGCGCTTGTGCCATGCCTTGACGGTCTTTCCCGTACTTCTTCTGTAGTTCCTTGATCTTCGGTTGAAGACTCTGCATCTGCAGCATCGACCGAGTTGAAATGATGGTCAGAGGCGACAGGAAGATCATTACCGTCACGGTGAGAAGTGCAATCGCTAACGCATAGCTATGCACTAGTCCGAAATAAAACGCGATAAGACCGGCTAGAACCTCGAAAATAGGCCGGAAGATCGCTCCAAGAAAGCTCATAGCTCAGTTCCTTTGTAGTTGTTTGTCTTTGGTGGCACGAGATCCAGCCCACTCGGACCAAAGGGGTTGCACTTCAAGATCCTCCGAATCGAGAGTAGACCACCACGAGCAGCACCAAAAGTCTCTATCGCTTCAATGGCGTACTCTGAACATGACGGAGAAAATCGACAAGGTGACGGCTTCCCAGCACGCACGCTCTGATACATTCGTATAACGGTTACCATCTGATGCTGGACAGATAAGCGCCTAGCCATCGCTGCTTTTTCCTCTCCCTCGAGACTTCTCACTCGAGGATGCCTCCACGAGCCCAGCAAGCTCGCCCACAATATCATTGTAGGTTGCTAGAGCTGAACCCTCCTTAGCAAAAACCAAATAAAGCCCGGGGTTCCACTTACCTTCAGCGCTGAGAACTCTCGTCGCCGCTCTCAAACGGCGACGGACCTTATTACGTTTCACGGCCGTACCAACCCGCTTTGGTATCGCAAATCCAATCAAGAGCTCCTGGGTCGATCTCGTTCGAAGAACTCTGACATCAAAATTGCGCCCACGAAATGACCGGCCGCTCACCCGTAGCCTTCGGAAGTCCTCCCGTTTACGCAAGGACTCCATAAACCGACCCCTTTACGCAGAGAGACGCTTACGACCTTTGAGCCGACGAGCTTTCAAGATTGCACGACCAGCTCGCGTGGACATCCTTGAACGGAAACCATGCTTTCGCGCACGCCGACGATTATTCGGTTGATATGTCCTCTTCATTTAAAACCCTCACTCAAGTACTTACCATCGGTCTACCCGGCGGTACAAAACTACTAACTCTAATCCTCCCACGACCAAAGAGCGTCATCTCTTCTCACTCAGTCCCAAACGGCGTGTGCTATCGGCAGAAAGTAAAGATCACAACGAGCGTTAGTGTTATGTCTATCCTCGAGAGATTCAAGTCTCGCTTGAGCAAAATATAGCCCTCAACCTGGGGTTTCTTACATGGTAGAACGAGAATTTCTTGCCAAAGATCATGAAAGTCGACGAGAAATCCGCTAGCTTCTACTATCCACAGGGCTGAACGAACGACTGGTTGGCTTCATCTACCAAAGTCCGTCAGTGAGAAGAACGATGAAAGACTGAGGCAACGCTATGAACAAGGCAAAGGATGCTTGGGAGACCATTGTCGGTTCTCTCCGTTCATCCCTTGGAGAAGCGGCTTGGAGCTCAAACTTCCTCTCAGTTGAAGCTGTCTTCCCACGTGACGACGAAATCATCCTCAAGACACCATCAGCGGTTGCACGTGAGAGGATTCAGTTCCGCTACCTTCATACGATCCAAGAACTTCTCGCAGAACAAGTTGGAGGACCGATCTCGGTAAGTCTGGAGATTGCATCCCCACAAGAGTCGCCAGCTGCTCTCATTTCACGTCAGAAAGGCGGTAAGGCGCAAGCGCTGAAGGCTCGGTCGCCACTCTTCGAAGACTCCTCGCCATCGAAGGTCCACCAAGTCAACCGTAGCTCGCAGTTTGACACCAAATACCGCTTCGAATCCTTCGTCATAGGATCATCAAACCGATTTGCTCACGCAGCGGCACTCTCAGTAGCAGAGTCCCCATCGGGATCGTACAATCCTCTTTTCATTCACGGAGCGGCCGGGCTCGGTAAGACTCATCTCCTCAATGCAATTGGGAGCTACATTCGAGATCAGTATCCCCATCTCTACGCCAAGTACGTTTCGACCGAGGTCTTTCTCAACGAGTTCGTGGAGGCCATCCGGAAGAACCGCATGTCCGAGTTCAAGACACGCTATCGAGAGTGCGATGTTCTACTCATCGACGACATCCAGTTTTTAGAGAACAAAGAGGCATTTCAAGAGGAGTTTTTCCATACCTTCAACTCGCTCTATGGTGCGAATCGTCAAATTGTCATCACCTCAGACCGTCCGCCGAGAGCTATGTCAACACTCGAGGACAGACTACGCAGTCGCTTTGTTATGGGCCTCATCACAGATATACAGCCGCCGGACATCGAGACCAGGATGGCGATCGTACAACGCAAGGCAGACGATTACCATATCTTTCTCCCGCCAGAGGTTGTGACGTATATCTCGGAGTCCATCAGAAACAACATTCGGGAGCTCGAAGGTGCTCTCACGAGACTCGCTGCATACTCACGCCTTACACAACATGAGATAGAACTGGAATCGACTCAACAGGTCTTGGCCGATCTCCTCTCAGATCCTGCCCACGAACGTGGAATTCGACCAAGAGAGATTATTGACGTCACAGCAGCGTTCTACTCGATCGAACTCTCCGAAATCTTAGGCGAGTCCCGAAGACGTCCACTCGCACACGCACGACAGATTGCGATGTATCTTGTCAGAGAGATGACCGACCTCTCCTATCCCGCTATCGGTAAAGAGTTTGGGGGTCGAGACCATACGACAGTTATGCACGCCGTAGAGAAGATCTCTCTCCTGCTCCAAGACTCACCCGAACTCTATCGGGATCTACAAGAGCTCACACAGCGTCTTCGAGGACCTCGCCGTCAAAGTGGCCTGACAGTGCATAACCCAGTGGACAACTAGGAGAAACACTGTGTATAACGCGCTCGATATCCACAAGATCCCCTCACAAGTGACCGGGGTCAACGAGGAGTGGGGATATCGTACGAACTACACACAACCATTGTGGAGACGAGTTACCACGCCCTAGCTGCCGAATGAGAGATTTATCCACAGTCCACAGACCCTATTACTACTACCGCTAGATACTTAAGAAAGGACGCCGAATGAGGTTCTTATGTGAACGGGACGAACTCTACGAAGCCGTGAGCGCAGCAGGGAGAGCACTACTGGGTCGCGTCACCTCTGGGGTGAAGCTCTCGTTGGTATCGGACTCACTCCACGTGGCGGGCCGTGGCCCTGACCTCATGATCGAGGTGGATATAAGAGTCAACGGTATTGAAGATGGTATCACTGTGATACCAGCGACCCTCTTCGCTGATCTCGTGAGATCGATGCCGGAAGGAGTCGTCGAGTGCAGCGCAGATGATAACACAGCGATACTCAAAGCAGCTCGAACTGAACTGTCCGTACAAACTTACCCTGATCTCGATCCTCCTTTCATCAAGGGAGAATCGGTCGATCAAGTCGTCGTTCCTTGTGACTCCCTCAGGGAGGGTCTACAACAGGTGGTCCGAGCCTCCTCGAAGGATGACACGAGAGATGTCATGTATACCGGGATACTTTTCTCGTCGACCGATTCTGGCCTCCGGCTCGTGGCAACTGATGGGATCCGTCTTGCGTTGAGAGATATGGTTGGCATGAGCGTCCTCAATGCGGCAGTGGGTGAAGAAGTTATAGTTCCCGCGAGATCACTCGTCGAATTTGATCGGATTATCCAAAGTGCGCGAGGTCGGGTAGAGGATCTATCAGTGAGCATTAGTTCTCGGGAGGCAGTTTTCTCGTTCGACCAAACTGTTCTGACGACTCGACTGATCGATGGAAAGTTTCGAGATTATAAACAACTGCTTCAACCCAGTTATCCGAGGGTTCTCCTTGTAGACAAACAAGCCATTGTTGAAGCTTTGCGACGTCTACGCCGGCTAGCAAAAGAAGCGCGCGAGATGACTCATCTGCGGTGCGATATCAACTCTCTCTCAATGGATCTCTCGGTGAGGATACCGCAAGTAGGTCAAGCTAAGGAGAGTATTGATGCAACTTTCTCTGGAGATGATTTTGGAGTTGCATTCGATCCGGAGCTTCTCTTGGATGGAATTAATGCGGTGACGTCTGATATAGTTCGGATTGAATTCACTGAAAATAATCGACCTGCGTGCATCTCAAATGCAGACAATCGAGATTTTCAGTACATCGTAATGCCGATCAAACTCAAATAACTATTCGATGTACGTCGAGAAGTTATCGTTAGTCGACTTCCGAAACTGGAGTGAGTTAAATATTGGATTCCAAAGCGACAAATTAACCTTTATTCTCGGCGATAATGCTCAAGGTAAGACGAATATCCTCGAGGGAATTTATTTTGGGGCTCGGCACAAATCTTTCCGAAGTAGTGAGAGACTTCCTCTTATACGAGAGGGTGCGGAGCAGAGCATTATCAGGATCGAAGTGTTGAGTCGAGATCGTCGTCGGATGATAGCTTCCCAGATCAATCGGTATGGTCGTGATCGAGTACTTATCAACGGTAAGCAAACGGTGCGTTTCGACGGATTGCTGTACGACTTTCCGATAGTTGTTTTTCAACCAGACGATCTCTCGATTATCAAAGACTCTCCATCATATCGGAGGTCTTACATCGACGAGGCAGTAGAGTCCGTCGATGTACAGTATGGTCAACTCTCTTCTCAGTATGATAGGTTGCTGCGGCAAAGAAATAACCTTTTGAGGAGCATTGGAAATCGACCCGCTCCGTCTGAGATTTTAACGCTTGATGTCTGGGATGAACAACTTTCGGATGCTGCTGAAAAGATAACCTTGCGAAGGAAAGAAGGACTTGAAGAGCTATCAGATTTCATTTTGAGCTCCTATCGCCGAATATCGGGAGACAACAAGAGAATCGAGCTTCAGTACGCTCAGTCGTGGAGCGATTCAGTATTGAGTTCTCTTAGGAAAACTCGTGAGAATGATCTACGAAAACAGTCCACTGGAATTGGTCCGCATCGAGATGACATCGTTATTAACCTAGATGGGTTCAATTCTCGAAACAGTGTCTCCCAAGGCGAGCAGAGAACGCTGGCTGTTGTCCTAAAGCTAGCAAGCGCAACGATGATCGAGAAAGTAACAGGGGAGACCCCTGTAGTTTTGCTCGATGATATTGTGTCTGAATTTGATTCGAAGAGAGTAACTCGCCTTTTTGAATCTCTTCCTAGTGGTCAAATATTCGTCTCCGGTACCTTTATTCCAGAGGGATTAAGCGGTTCGGTGGTCGTGGAGATTGAGAGAGGAACCCTACATGGCGCGTCGTAGTGCTTCGATGGGGCCGATACTTCTACGGGACGCATTGGAGATCTTACGTGGTCAGCTTGACGTAGCAAGCGAAGAAGATATTGAGCGAATTCGAGCGATTGTCGGCTCGGTTGTTGGTGTACGACTCGCCTCGGAGATTACCGTTGGAAGGATCTCAGATCAGACGATCGCTTTGTTGGGGCATGGTAGCCATGGATCGGCGGCACTGCGGACCAAGATTGGGAGGATCCGTCGCTCGCTCACCGAGCAGGGTTACGTCCAGCGTTTAGAGATTGAGTGACTGCACGTAGTGAGTTGTGCGTTTTTCTCCCTGTCGTCGTGGTGTCCTATCATTTTCGCCTATCTGCCCTGCTAGGATGACATGGGCATAATTTCCCGTGATATCCATGGTTCGTCCATGTCGTGATTTCGTCCGAAAATTGAAGGGATGCGCAACTTGCTTGAGCCGAAGGAACCGCCTCGAGAGTACGGTGCTGAAAGCATCAGGATTCTCGAAGGGCTTGATCCAGTTCGACTGAGACCAGGTATGTACATTGGCTCGACTGGAGCGAGTGGTTTACACCATCTCATCTGGGAGATCGTTGATAATTCGGTTGATGAAGCCATGGCAGGGGAGTGCGACCACATCCAGGTGACGATTCTTCCAGACGGTGGTTGCAGGGTCATTGACAATGGACGAGGGATTCCAACGGATCCACATCCAAGCGACCCATCCAAGAGTGCAGCTGAGATTGCCTTGACAAAACTTCACGCCGGTGGAAAGTTTGGTGGCGGAGGTTACCAAGTCTCTGGCGGTCTGCATGGAGTTGGAGTATCGGTCGTTAATGCACTTTCGGTCCGTTTAGAGCTCGAGATTGATCGTGGAGGACGACACTACGCCATGGAGTTCCGAGATGGAGGATCTCCAGTGGGGCCGCTTGTTGATTTAGGTCCTTCGAAGAGAGGTCGACGCGGAACAACCGTGACCTTCTGGCCCGACGCGTCTATCTTTGAAGAGATTGACTTCCAGGCTCAACGGATCGTGGAACGACTCGAGATTATGGCATTTTTGAATCGTTCGCTTTTGATTGATTTCGAAGATCAGCGATCTGGACGTGAACAGAAGAAAAGCTTCCGTTATGACGGTGGAATCATTGATTTTGTGCGGGCGTTGAACGCTCCAAAGGATGCGCTCTTTAAAAAGATAGGGTACTTCGAGGCGAAGGATATATCTGAAGATTCTTCTCAAGAAGTAGAGGTAGCGTTCCAGTGGAATACAGGTTACTACGAGGGTCTTCACTCCTTTGCGAATGGGATATCGACCGATGAAGGGGGAACCCATACAGAAGGCTTCAAAAAATCTCTAACTCTGGTCATTAATCGTTACGCAAGAGCGAAGGGATTATTGAAAGAGAAGGATGAAAACCTGAAAGGTGAGGATATCCAGGAAGGTTTAACTGCAATTGTTTCGGTTCGTTTAACGAATCCTCAATTTGAGGGTCAGACGAAGACCAAGCTGGGTAATCCTTCTATTCGTTCACTTGTTGAGAAGGTTACGAATGAGAAATTAGCCGAGTGGTTGGAAGAGAACCCGAAAGAAGGTTCGGCAATCGTTCAGAAGGCTCTTCAAGCAGCGCGAGCCCGGGTCGCTGCACGTCAAGCTCGAGAGCTAACCAGAAGGAAATCGGCTCTTGGGGGTGCAGGTCTTCCCGGCAAGCTCATTGACTGTACATCGAGACGTCCGGAAGAGTCAGAACTCTTCATCGTCGAGGGTAACTCTGCGAGTGGTTCAGCGAGAGATGGAAGGGACCCTAGAACACAAGCCATTCTCCCAATCAGAGGAAAAATTCTTAACGTGGAGCGAGCGAGGCTCGATAAAATGCTCGCCAATGTTGAGATACAATCACTTATTACCGCAATTGGTGGAAACGTTGGTGATGAGTTTGATGTCACGAAAATTCGATACCACAAGATCATAATTCTGGCAGATGCAGATGTCGATGGTTCTCATATTCGCACGCTTTTACTTACTTTCTTCTTCCGGCAAATGAAGGCTCTTGTCGAAGGTGGCCATGTTTACGCCGCTCAGCCACCGCTCTACTCGACTGTTGTTGGTAAGGATAAAATCTATCTCAAAGATGAGGCCGCGAAGAGATTGTTCTTGGAGTCAAATCTGAATCACAAAAATGAGTTCCAACGACTAAAGGGACTCGGTGAGATGGACTGGGATGAGTTGAAGAACACAACAATGGATAGACAGCTTCGAACCTTATTGCAGGTGAATGTGGAGCAAGCGGCCCTGGCTGACGAGGTGTGTTCGATATTAATGGGTGATGACGTAGAGATTCGACGTAACTTCATCCAGACTCATGCGAAAGACGTTCGGTTCTTAGATGTCTAGTCGTCATGCTCAACGAAGTGTGTTATAGAGAAAGAGATGATGTAGATGTCACCAACTTCAACGACAGACGATGGTCTCTTCAACGAATCTGACGGTATTGAGCCAATCGAGATCCAAGATGAGATGGAGAGATCTTTTCTCGAGTACTCGATGTCGGTCATCATCTCTCGAGCACTACCGGACGTACGCGACGGCTTAAAGCCCGTCCATCGAAGAATCCTGTACTCCATGTTCGCCGAGGGGCTGCGACCAGACCGAAGTCACGTTAAGTGTGCCCGTGTTGTGGGCGATGTGATGGCCAAGTACCATCCGCACGGCGACGCAGCGATCTACGATGCACTCGCGAGAATGGTTCAAGACTTCTCCTTGCGCCACCCACTTATCGATGGTCACGGTAATTTTGGTTCACCGGATCCAAACATGGGTCCGTCCGCCTCGAGATATACGGAGTGCCGGTTGGCTCCGATCTCGTTGGAGTTGATGGCCTCCATTGACGAGGATACGGTGGACTTCGTCGCTAACTACGACGGTAAGGAGAGCGAACCAGCCGTACTCCCGTCGAGATTCCCAAACCTACTCGTAAATGGATCTCAAGGGATCGCCGTCGGTATGGCGACGCAGATCCCTCCTCATAATCTGGCTGAAGTTATCGATGCGACGCTGTACCTCATTGATCATCCAGATGCCACTCCACTCGATCTCATGGCTTTTGTAAAGGGTCCTGACTTTCCGACCGGTGCTCAAATACTCGGACGTAGCGGGATTCGGGACATCTATGAGACCGGGAGAGGTTCGATCAAGCTTCGAGCCGTAGCTGAGGTAGTAGAGGGTCGTTCGGGGGCTCAAATTATCGTCACAGAGATCCCGTATCAAACATCAGTAGAGCAGATATCACTGAAGATCGGTGCATTGGTCGAGTCGAAGGTCATTGAGGGAATCTCGGAGGTAACGGACTCAAGCGCTCAGCGAGACACACGGATCGTCATCGATCTCAAGCGCGATGCTAAAGCTTCGGTCGTGCTTAACAATCTCTACAAACACACACCATTGCAGACGTCCTTCTCGGCGAACATGCTTGCATTGGTAGATGGCGTTCCCAGAACCTTGAGCCTGTCTCAAGCGCTCGGGCACTACGTCGCGCATCAAGTTGAAGTAATCACTCGGCGAAGTGAGTACCGACTTCGACGGGCGAGGGATCGAGCTCATATTGTGGAGGGGTTGCTCCTTTGTATCGATCAGCTCGATGCGGTGATAGCGGCGATTCGATCCTCAGAGGATCGAGCTGATGCTCGATCTCGACTCATGACCGCTCCTTTTGGCTTCTCCGAGGTGCAAGCTAACCATATTCTTGATATGACATTGGGTCGTCTCACCCGGCTTGGGAGATCTGAGCTTGAAGAGGAGATGGCGAAGCTTCTTGAGCTGATCTCTGAGCTCGAAGCGATCTTGCAGAGTTCCGAACGACGAAACGAGGTCTTGAAGGCGGAGCTTATAGAAGTGCGCAACAAGTTCTCCGAGGATCGTCGCACAAAAGTCATCTCAGATCCTGGCAACTTAGAGGATGAGGACCTCATTCCGGACGAACCCGTGGTGGTTATGGTCACCAAGTCAGGTTACGTCAAAGCCCTCTCGGATACATCTTTTCGCACGCAAGGCCGTGGAGGTAGGGGAGTCGTTGGCGCTCGTATGAAGGAAGAGGATATCGTCAATCACGTCCTTCATACAATGACACACTCGTTCCTGTTATTTTTCACGTCAAAGGGTAAGGTCTATCGGCTCAAAGCCCATGAAATTCCGAGGTTTGAGCGCACGGCTCGTGGAACGGCGATTGTGAACCTCTTGCCGCTTGAAGCCGACGAGCGAGTTGCAGCAGTCTTAGATACTCGTACCTTTCCCGAGGGTCATGAGCTCGTTTTTATCACGTCTCATGGTCAGGTCAAAAAGACAGCGATGGAGGAGTACGACAAATCTCGAAGAGATGGTCTGATTGCGATCGATCTTCGAGACGGAGACTCCCTGGTGAAGGTCGTAGAAGCTAGCGAGACCGATGCATTGATCCTCTTTACGAAAGATGGTCAAGGCATAAAATTTGCTCTGAGTGATATTCGTGCGACGGGACGTGCAACATCAGGAGTACGAGGGATGAAGTTGCGCCCCGGTGATCTCGTTGTCTCAGGAGATGTGATCAATCAAGATCGAGAAATTCTCTTGGTCACCGATCTTGGATACGGCAAGAGAACTCGCTCTACTCTGTTTCCCCTTCAACAGCGTGGCGGTCAAGGTGTGAGATGCATCAGGATTGTGAAGCAAAAAGGTTCGCTCGTAGCCGCCTTTTTTGTCTCTCTGGATGAAGAGATTCTGCTGGTGAGTACCTCTGGTGTAACGATTCGTACAACTGCTTCAGAGGTCGCTTCACAAGGACGAGATGCAACTGGTGTAAAGTTGATTCAACTCGGGGACGGCGAAAGAGTTGCCTCGGCGGGGTTGGTACCGGTTACGTTGGAGTAAGTTGTGTTGGATCACGGTTTCCGGAAGAGTGATATTGGTCGATACTAGGAGAGATGATTGGTACAAGAGTCGACATCGGCCCCTCGGAGAGATCCGGCTGTGCCGAAATCTCGTTCGAAACCGGTTGAAAAATCCCCGCGTGCTAGACGTACGAATGAGGCCGTTCGAGATCAGCCACTCGTAATCACCAGGATCTCGTCTGCCTCAGTTCTGCGGGCATCCTTGGTCTTTTATTTCCTAGCTTTTCTTGTCGCAGTGGTAGCCATGGTCATTCTCTGGCAGTTCTTTGGGGCGAGCGGCTATGAGACGAAACTCAATCACCTTCTCGATTCTCTGCTCGGATCGGCAACGTATCACGTTATCGGATTCCAGGTGCTGGTCATATTCGCCGGGTTGGGTATTGTTTGGGTAATTCTTTCCTCAATTGTGACGGTGATAGCGGTACGGATTTTCAGTGCAGTCGCGTCGTTGCTTGGAGGAATTACAATTTACGTGCGAACGCGCGAGGTGTCGGGTAGATAGTCGTCTATTCTGGTAAGGCCCCGGGGCTATAGCTCAGTTGGTTAGAGCGCAGCACTGATAATGCTGAGGTCGCTGGTTCGAATCCAGCTAGCCCCACCCCGATTTTTCTGTGTTGTCTCAGGATCCTAGTTTTGGCTTTGCTGCATAAAAACTGTTCGATCGATGAATTGGCGCTGACGGACCGATGGTGGACGTACTAAGGTTTCCGGCTCGATGAGGACCATGTATCAGGACGAATATGATATGTCCCTGCGTTCTGCAGCTTTCGCTTTCCTTGATGGCCTCTCGGTATTGAGGCCGGGCCCTGTTCGTTTCGAAGATCTAGCCCAGTTCCGATTCGGTGACGAGCGGATCGCGCTCATGGATCCCCAACGTGGAATTCGCAAGCCCAAACAGCTCGATGCGGCGTTGAGCTTTCGGACCGTTTACGCCCGCCGTCCGCAAGATCGGCCCTATGTAGATGAAGTAGGCTCCGATGGGTATCTCCGTTACAAATGGAGGGGCGCGGACCCTGAACAGAACGAGAACCAGGCCCTTCGAAAGGCTTGTGAACGTCGGCTTCCTTTGATTTGGTTTCAAGGCGTAGCTTCGGGGCTCTACTGGCCTATCTATCCGATTTGGCTGGCCGGCGAGGAACCCTTTGCCCAACAGTTCATCGTCGCTCTCGACGATGAGGAGCTAGACCACTGGGATCATGCCGACGTTCTCGATGTCGCTGTCCAGCGTCGCTACGCCGATCGTGTAGCCAAGGTTAGGTTACATCAGCCAGTGTTTCGCGAACGTGTGCTCGTTGCATACGGGACCAGATGCGCGATCTGTCGCCTGCGCCACAGAGAGCTCCTGGAGGCCGCCCATATCTTGGCCGATAGCGAAGGTGGTACACCGATCGTTCCGAACGGAATCTCCCTGTGTCGCATTCATCACGGAGCGTTCGACCACCTCATCCTGGGTATCCGACCCGACTTCACGATCGAGGTCAGAGCGGATATCTTGGACGAGAGCGACGGCCCAACTTTGCGCCACGCGCTCCAGGCGGTACACGGTCAGAAAATCGAGCTTCCACGCGAGAGAGCCGCTCGACCCGACCCCTCACTACTTCGGGTCCGCTATGAGAGATTCCAAGCGGCTTCGTGATCAACCACTTCGGATGCCTTGGTGCTTCGTCTTACAGTCTTACGAGGGTTGCCACTTCTGACATTAAGCACTAATGTGGATTATGAACTCAACTTTCTTGTCGATTCCATGGTGGTTCCCGGTGTCGCCGATACCGACAGCGACTGGCCGCAGCAGCATTCTTAGAGGCTGTCGCGAAAATCTACCCAGCGCGATCACGAGGTGGTCGGTTCAGTCAAGCGCCTGAGCAGCATCCTT
>JBMFXG010000031.1:0-18352 GCA_049964535.1 Acidimicrobiales bacterium
GGTCTGGCCCTGATCATATCCAGCGCGTCCTGCAAAGATCACCGTTGTTGGACCCGAGAGCTGTGGAAGATCGTGAAGCATGCTCAGAGCAGAGGAGGATGCAAGACCACCGCTCGGGGCCTCATCCACGAGGTGGAATCGCTCCGCTGGATCGGGGACGTAGCTCAGCAATACCTCAGACGACCGGAGATCGATGATCGACGGCGAGGAGGTAAAGTCAACGACCTCGGACCAGCCCTGACCTCGGAGCGCTTCGATTCGCCTCTCCCGAAGCTCGCTCTCGTCTGCCATCGCTAGGGTCTCCGACGTCTCTGGCGACCCATCAGAGCCACCAAAGTCAGCTATGCTCCGTTCGCTATGCTCTCCGATCTCTTCATCACTGTCGAGCCATGGAGGGGAGGCGAACGAAGCTCTCAACTCCTTCGAGCCATCACGCCGAAAGACGCGCACATGGTCGGAGTATGGAGGAAGTTGGCGGTGACGCTCATCGTTGGTTGCGATCGTCTCTTCGACGCTCGCAACACTGTTGCTCTCACCCCACGACGACGTCTCGCTGTAGGAGCGATATCGTTCCATCGGCGTCGACCGTCGCTCAAAGGTATCTCGATCGACATTCGACTCGATTCCCCCAAATACGGCAGCGCGAAGCTCTTGTGCAAAAGCAGAACGATCAATCTCTGCTGAGGGTTCAGCTACGAGGTCGCTTTGAGATGGTTCGGCGACGATCTCATAGTGATGGCGCGTCCGCAGTCCGAAGATGCTCTTGCGCTTAATGCGCTGAGCAAAGACGATCTTGGCCCGTTCGCCACACGCGGATCGAGCCTTACTGATCGCCTCCTCGACCGACTTACCTTCGAACCGAAGCTGTGTCATCGATATTCACCGTCCCTATTCGTACGACCCGAACCGTATTCGGGATCTCACTCACTGCCAAGACCGCACACTCGCAACCAACACTGCGCAACAGCGTCCGAAGCGCCCGGCGCAACGGCGTCGAGCAGACGAGTACGAGGTCGAAGCCTTGAGCCGTCGCCCGCTCCTTTTCATCTTCCACCTGCCGCTTAAGCCCAGCAAGCTCAGTTGGGTTGAGAGCAAGGCTCTGACGTCCATCAACGATCCGAAGCCCGTCAAGTAGGCGCTCCTCACTCATTGCATCGATCGTTGCAACCGCTATCGAGCCACCAATGACGTAAGGATTCGCTATCGAGGCACCGAGGACACTCCTCGCCGCATCGAGAAGCTGGTCAGGCTCTTTCGAGATACGGGAACGATCGACGACCCCTTCGATGATGGGTGCAAGATTGCGCACCGGCACGTCCTCCTCGAGTAGATCTCGGAGGACTCGCTGAAGTTCACCTAAGCTCACCTGCGCCTGAGCCATCTCTTCAACCACTACGGGCGAGGCGACCTTCAATGCATCGAGCATCTCTTTCACCTGTTGACGAGAGAGGAGCTCAGCGGCGTGGCGTCGAACCGCTTCCGAGAGGTGTGTGACGATCACCGAGACCCGGTCTACCACCGTTGCACCTAGGACGATCGCCTGTTGGCGCGCTGAGATCGGTATCCACTTCGCTGGAATTTGAAAGACCGGTTCGAGCGTCAGCTCTCCCGGAAGAGAATCGAGGTTATCACCCATTGCCAGCACGCGTCCCGCCGGTGCATGACCTCGACCCACCTCGACCTCATAGACCCGGATAACGTACTCCCCGGGAGAAAGCGAGAGATTATCCCTGGTACGAACCGGGGGAAGCGTGACTCCGAGCTCACCTGCTAGCTTCCGTCGCAGTCCCTTGATTCGGTCTAAGAGGTCGCCGCCGATCTGAGTATCAACGACGTCCAAGAGGTCGAGAGAGAGTTCGAGCTCGAGAGCTTCGACGTTGACCTGAGCGGAATCTGATTCCACAACTGGAGTTTCGGGAGCAGCTTCAACGCTAGTTCCCTGCTCCACCTCGCGGTTCTGGCGATAGTCAGCTCGACGACCAAGCAGGAAGATCGTGGCCCCCACCGCAAGAAATGGCAGCTTTGGGAGTCCCGGCAAGAGACCGAGCACACCGATCACCCCACCGCCTATCTGCAGTGCCTTACCTTGTCGACCGAGTTGCAAGAGCAGATCTAGGCCAAAGTCTTCTTGATTGGAGCTTCGGGTCACGACGAGACCGGTAGCCACAGACATCAAGAGCGCCGGAATCTGCGAGACGAGCCCATCACCTACGGACAAGAGCGAGTACGTATCGATCGACTGGGTAACTCCAAGATGCTTCTGAACGACGCCGACGACAAAGCCACCGAGCAGATTGATCATCGTGATCACGACAGCTGCGATCGAGTCACCTTTAACGAACTTCGAAGCACCATCCATTGCCCCGTAGAAGTCCGCCTCACGAGCTATATGGCTTCTTCGGCGACGGGCCTCGTGTTCATCGATATGTCCCGCATTGAGATCCGCATCGATCGCCATCTGCTTGCCCGGCATTGCATCGAGCGTAAAGCGAGCTCCAACCTCAGCGACCCGACCCGCACCGTTGGTAATAACTACAAATTGGATGATGAACAAGATCAGAAAGATGACGAGACCGACGACGACCGAGCCGCCGACAACGAAATGACCGAAGCTCTCGATCACGGCTCCGGCATAACCTCTGAGCAGGACAAGTCTCGTGGCCGACACGTTGAGCGCAAGCCGAAACATCGTTGCAATGAGTAATACCGATGGGAACGCAGAGAATTCGAGTGGATCTTTGACACGCATCGCAACCACCAAGACGATCATTGCAAAGGTGATATTCGTCGTAATGAGAAAATCCAACAAGAACGAGGGGAGGGGCACGACGAGCATGACCACGATCAAGATCACAGCGAGAGGTACTGCCAGAGCTGCTCTATGAGGCTTCAACGTCACACACCTTGAGGGAAGGACCATCCCTGTGTCTGCTGATTGGCCATCCTGGCACTAGTAGTATCGTCACGCACACCGTCGACCTTGAGGCTGGTTCGCGTTCTCTCTGATCGAAGCTCTTCACCGAATCGACCATCGATCACGACATCGCAGCCGCCTTCTCCACGAGATCTTGAGGCAGGTCAGCGGGAGATGTGTGGAAAGAGGTCTCGTAGTATCTCGCCAGGCCCTCCAAACGGTAGACAAAAGCAAGCAGACGCGCTACCGCCATGAAGAAGACAGGAGGGATCTCTACCCCTATCTCGCACGTGGCGTGCATCGTTCGAGCGAGAATTGGATCGCGCACAATGGGTATCGTGTGATCACCAGCGATACGCTTGATGGAAGCGGCCACATGACCGCTTCCCTTCGCAACGACCACCGGTGCTAGCGCCTTCCTCGGGTCGTACTTGATTGCAACGGCGTAGTGCGTTGGGTTCACCACGACAACATCTGCCTCTGGAACCAGCCTCATCATACGCTGGCGAGTCATCTGACGCTGAAGACGACGAATCCTACCCTTCACCGCAGGGTCACCATCGGACTCCTTGTGTTCATCCTTCACCTCTTGTTTTGTCATATACAACGACTTAGTGATCTTGTGCTTTTGATGTGCGTAGTCGGCGATACCCAAGGCCAAACCAACAACCGCTATGGACTGCAACAGAGTTACCGAACCACTGACGGTATCGGCGATCGCTTCGGAGAGCGACAGCTGTCCTGACGCGAGGGCCGATGCCTTCGCGTGGATGATCAGCCAGGCTATGAGCGCCACCAGCGTCAGTTTGATCACTGACTTTGCTAGTTCAAAGAACCCTCCGCCTGAGAAGATCTTCTTGATATTCTTTGCCGGCGACAACCGGGAGAACTTCATCCCTAGAACAGAGGGAGAGAGATTGAATCCCACCTGAGCAACGCTGCCCAGTAGAGACAGGACGAACCCCGCTCCAGCCGCCAAGAGGACGACCTCCACGAAGACCTGGAAACCTCTCTCAAGGAAGATCAGAGCGGTCGCACTCGTCAGCTGACCGTGGGTGAGGTTGTAGAACGAGAGAAACAACTGAACAAACAGTGGACTCGCAACTTGGAAAATGAGTGGTCCGAGAAAGGAGAGGAGGAGGAGGAGAGCCCACGAGACGATCTCAGGAGACCGAGCAATCTGACCTTTGCTCCTCGCCTTCTTGAGGCGTTTCGCCGTAGGCTTCTCAGTTTTGTCGGGAGATGCCACCTCGTCATCCTCCGATGAGATCGTGCTCTGCACTGATCATGTACTGCACAGCATTGCCCAAGAATGAGGGGAGCAACACGAGCGATAACGAGATCAACGCGAGCGAGAGAAGAATCTGGAGCGGGAAGGAAAACATGAATGGATTGAGCTGAGGGGCGACCTTTGTCAAGACCCCAACGATGACTTGTGTGAGGAAGAGCACCGCCAAGATGGGGGCTGCGATCTGGATCGCTGCCCCCATGAGCACCGAGACGCTCTTGACCACAATGACGAAACCGAGCTCCGGTGACGAGAAGATCGTAGAGACGCGAAAGGTGTTCAACAGACCACCGACAACCAAGGTCGCCCCGCCTGACACAAAGAACAGGGTCATCCAGAGTAATCCGTAGAGCTGGCCGGTACTCGGCGACTGGTTCAGAGAAAGCGGATCGAGAGAGGGTGGAGGCGAGAATCCACCGAAGAGGCCGACAGATGCGCCTGCTGAACTTCCAATATTCATGAAGACGTTCACGAGATAGCCAATCAATGCTCCCTCGACCCCCTGTAGGAGGATCCCGATCACTAAGGACCCCGTTGAGGTCGGTACCGCCACTTGGTGGACCATGCGCGCTCCCCCGGCGATGCCGAATGCCACACCGAGTGCAACTCGGACGATGCGAGGAATGGATGGCAGCGCGAAGGGTTGGGCAAAATAGACAAATCCAAAACTTCGAGCCATCGCCAAGAGAAAGGCCGTGAGAACGGCCGGCTCAACGGTAAGGTTCACAAGTTATCCCCCGCCGAGTAGCTTTGGGATCTCTCCGAACAAGGAAATCGTGAAGGTGGTCAACTGGGAGATCATCCAGTGTGCCGTGAAGTAGATAACTCCGGCGATCGCAAGAAGCTTTGGAAGGAAGGTCAGGGTTGACTCTTGAAGCTGCGTCAAGGTTTGAAAGAGTGAAATGAGCAATCCCACGATCAGCGACACCGCAAGCGCAGGTCCGGCGAGCTGCATGCCCACAAAGAGAGCCGAACTTGCGATCGAGATGAGACTCGATTCGTTCATCGAAAACTCACCAAGAGCGAATGAACTACGAGCGTCCAGCCGTCAACCAAGATGAAGAGCAGAATCTTGAACGGTAGTGAAATCAACGTCGGCGGAAGCATCATCATACCCATTGACATCAGTATCGAAGAGACCACGAGATCGATAATGAGAAAGGGTACGAAGATGACGAATCCAATGATGAACGCCGACTGAAGTTCGGAGAGCAGGAAGGCCGGGATCAAAGCCGTAAGAGAAACGTCTTTCGGCTGCGGAACCTTAGACCCAGAGACCTGCTCGAACATGTTGAGCTCAGTCGTTCGAGTCTGCTTCAGCATCCAAACCTTGAGCGGAACCTGACCCGCGTCGTAGGCTTGGACGGCCGAGATCTTGCCTGCTAGATACGGCTGAACCGCAACGTGGTCGATGGTTGAGATCGTCGGCGCCATCACGTAGATCGAGATAAATAGGGCAAGTCCGGCAAGGACTTGATTCGGTGGAACGGCAGAAAGTCCCAGGGCTTGACGGGTGAGTGAGAGCACCACGACCGAGCGAACAAAGCCGGTGAGCATGATCAGCAGGGACGGAGCGACCGCCAGCACCGAAAGCACGATGATGATAATGATCGAACTGGTCGGTTTCGCAAACGACCCTGAGAGGTTGAGATGGACTGACGGCAGAGCCGTCGGGGATGTGAGATGGGGAACCAAGGTCCCGATCAGTGAGTTGGATGGCAAAAGTTCCTCCGTTGGGGGAGCTAGCGCTGAGCGCGTGCTCCTTTCATCTGTTCAAGGAACGCCATCCATGAGCCCCTTGACAATCCTGATACTACGGAGGGTTTCCTCTCCCCCCACTGCGATAACAGTGCGACCGTAGGATCGGCCGAATCTCGAAGATCGATCGACTCCACGACCGGTCGGGATTCGCCCTCAGACCCACCGACCTCGCTGACGATCTCGCTCGAGCTCAGAAGCGTTATCTGCGTCGTAGTTACGCCGAGGACCATACGAGTCGACCGGTCACGCACGATAACGATGTTCTGACTTTTTCCGAGCGAGACCTTGGACTCCACCACGAGCCCTTGCAGTGGCGCTAAGCGCCGAACCCCGCCTACCTTAAAGCCACGTTTGGCGAATCGACCAAAAAGTACAACGAGTCCAAGCACTAGGGCCAACGACGCTATGGAGCGTCCAACGAGCATGACCTCCGACACTGGAGCTACTCGCCTTCACTTGGAGCGGCTTCTTCACGCCCTACAATCTCAGAGACGCGTACACCGAACTCGTCGTCGACCACGACGACCTCACCCCGAGCGACGAGCGTCCCATTGACCAAGACGTCGACCGGTGAGTTGGCCGATCGATCAAGCTCCACGACATCACCGGCGGCCAGCGAGAGGAGTCCCCCAACGCTCATACGAGCTCGTCCGAGCTCGACCGAGATCTGCATCTCGACATTTTTCAACACCGAGAGTGGAGTGTTGCGATCCGCACCAAATCGACGCACCGCCGCATCGAGGCCTCTCGTTCCCTGTTCCGGTTGAAGATCTTCCACTAGTTCTCCTCCACGAGTAAGATCGCTACACGAGTTCCAACTTGAGTTGGCTGTGCCCGATACAGCCTCACTCCATCAACCACGACATCGAGCGCCGTACCTTGGCGGTGCCCAAGGCGGATGACATCACCCGGCTCGAGGCTCAAGATCTCTCCCGAGGTCAGGTGCGTTGGCTTGAAGACCACCTTCGCCTCCACGGCGGTATCCAGCAGCCGCTCTGAGAGTGCTTTGGTGAAGCTCTCCGACTGACGCTCGACAACAGAGGTTGGACGATTGCCGAGTTGATCAAGGATCGGTCGCAGCATGGTGAATGGGAGTACGAGCGTCACCTCAGCTGGGTCGCGCTCAGCGATGGTCATGCTCATCTTGACGGTAACACACATCTCATTCAACGGGATGCCCTGCACAAACTGGAGCGCCACCTCTTGATGGAGACGGTCGATCCGCAGCTCCACGAGCGATGAGAAGGCAATGGGGATCTGCGCTATGACCTCTCCAACGACCGTCGAGATGATTACCTGTTCAATATCGGTAGGTGCGCGCACCGCCTCTACCTCGCTGCCGCCACCGCCGAGTCGGAGATCAACCATCAGAAGTGCCAACTTCGCAGGTACAATCAAAACGGCCCTTGGGGGAAGTGGCGCCAAGTTGAAGACTGAGACTGCCGATGGATCAGCGTCGTCGCTCAGGAGCTCTTCCCACGTTCGTTGATCAACTTCGATGACCTCTATACGAGAAGAGACCCGAAGGTTAGCGCCGAGAATAGATGATGCGGGGCGAGCAAAGCCTTCGAAAACCATCTGAAGTGCTTTGAGTTGATTTCGCTCCAAGGTCTTTGGTTGGCGAAAATCAAAAGGCTTCGCCCCTCGCTTCGAGGACCGCATCCCAATGACAGCTCCGTCAGTACTACTCACCTTGATAGTATCGGCAGGTTCTCAGCTCTCTTTACCATTCCCCCACAGTGCTTGCGCAATCACTCCCATGCGAGCCCTGCCACGGATTCCGTCGATCGGCCGACCGTTGCGGTCAACACCCAGCGCAGAGCAGAGAACGACATGTCGGCAACGTGGGGCGCCCCCAAAGCGCGAGCTCTCAACCAAGACCCACCGGTCGAACCGTGCAAAGAACGAAGAGGACGACCCACTTCGACGAGCTATCCACTAGCGCGCCTTGACCACCTCATCGGCTTGCTCGTACAGTCATTGAGCCGAAGGGCCACGCACAGCATCCTCCCGTCCACCGACCATTGCAATCGTCTCGGGGTTGTTCTCAAGAATCGAGTTCAAGTCACCTCGATGTGACAGTGAGGACTTGGTTGCACGCGCCTTGAGTCATCCACAGTCTGTAGATCACAGAAGCAGCCCGTGGTGCGAGGCAGAGTTCGTCGCTACTGCATGATGAAGTTGGTGAAATAGAGATTTAAGATTTTTTCCTTGGTCGGCTGAGTCGCCAAGATGGCATTGAGATCGGTGATCAACTCCGCCTTGAGCTTTGTTCTACCGGATGGCGCCAGTAGCGCTGGATAGGTCCAAGCGGCCAAGGCTTGAATCATCGCACTCTTCATCTGCGCACTCACTGCGGTCACAGTTGCCGGAAGTGTGCCATGAATAAAAGAGAGCTGTACTGAGGCCTCGACCACATGCCCATCGGATAGGTTCGTCGTCACAGACGGTCCGCTCACGAGAACTGGTGGTAACGCTGCGAGTGCCTTTGCTGCTGCGGCCTTTGCCTTCGCCGAAGTTGCTTGAGCCGGTTTCGGGCTGAGCACCAAGAAATAGGCTGCAGCACCTGCAAGAAGCAGTACCGGCAGAGCGATGATTACTAGCTTCTTCTTCCCACCTTTCTTCTTCTCGTCACTCTTGTCATCCTTATCCGACTTTGCAGCGGCCATATCGATCCCTCCATGGAGATGTACTTAACTAACTTGTGTTCCTGATGGACTCGTATTGAGAATTACAACGTCAATCCTTCGATTCTGGGCCATATTCGCCGGTGACGAGTTCGGGACGATTGGACGAGTCGAACCGTATCCAGTAGCGGCGAGCCGAACGGGATTGATCTTGTCTACGGTCGAGAGTCGCTCGACCACGTTCACCGCACGTACTGCGGAGAGTTCAAAATTAGAGCTATAGGGACCTCCAATGATTGGTTGGTTATCGGTATATCCCTGCACTACAACCTGGTTCGGGAGCGGAGCGAGGATCTGGCCTATGGTATCGACGATGCGATTTCCAGTCGCACCAAGCTGAGCAGAGTCAGAGGCAAAGAAGGCTTGGTCGGTAAGGATCCTTACCACAACTCCTTGAGTCGTCTGGACGACCTGCACTGAGCTCTGCAGGCCTTGTTGGTTGATGGCCTGTTGTATCTGCTGGGTGAGCTGACTCTCGCTAACGATAGGACTCGGTATTGCGTTTGAGGCAGAGATCTGGATCTGAGGATACGGCGGTCCCGGTGTGACCCCTGGGTGAGACACGAGCGATGTATTTTGCAAGAGACCAGTATTGCCCTTCAAGATCGCGTTGATCGAGTTGTTCGAGAAGCTATGAATCAGCCCCGTCTTGAACTCAACAAACTTCTGCAAGTTGATCGTTGACATCGCAAAGAGGACAACAAAGAGAGCAAGTAGGAGCGTGATCATGTCCGCATAGGTCAAAAGCCAACGTTCAGAGTTCTCGGCCTCCGCCTCGGCCTCATGACCTTTCTTCTTGCTCACGCCGCCTTCTTTTTCGAGGCTTCCTTCGCCGCATCGATGGCGTCACGTTCCTTCGGTGCGAGATAGGTCATGAGCTGCTGCTCGAGGAGGCGTGGCGACGATCCTGATTGAATCGCCAAGATACCGTCGACAATGAGAAGTCGAGTCCGAACCTCGATCTCCGAGACACGATGCAGCTTGTTTTCAACTGGGAGCCAGAACACGTTTGCGGTCATAACTCCCCAGAGCGTGGCGGTGAAGGCAGCGGAGATCGCCGGGCCTAGAGTGTTTGGGGAGGAGAGGTTGGCGAGAACGTGGATAAGTCCCATGACCGTTCCCAAAATCCCAATCGTAGGAGCAAATCCACCCATATCTTTGAAGAACTTCGCTCCTGCCTTGTGGCGAGCCTTCATCGAGTCGATCTCGCCGTCCATGAGCTCACGGATGCGCTCGGAGTCCACTCCATCGACGGCAAGCTGAATGCCTTTCTTGAGGAACGGATCAGCGATATCTTTCGCTGCGGTCTCCAGCGCCAGCACTCCTTCCTTGCGAGCAATCTCAGCGAACTTCACCATCTCCGCGATGCTCTCTTCAGGAACGGCTACCTTCGCCAGGAATGCTGACTTGATTGCACCGATGACCTGCCCCATATCTTTGAGGCGAACGCCGGCCATCGATACGCCGATCGTTCCACCGAGAACGAGCAACATCGACGATGGCGCAATGAGCGAAGCAGGGTTTCCTCCATCCATAACCATCGAAACCAAGATTGCGGCAAGAGCTACACCGATCCCTATTGGTGTGGCGAAATCCATTTCTACTCCTCTCCTGTTGGGTGTCCGTAGAGGTGCAGTTGAGGAACGGAGCCACCATCACGAACGACCGGGACGAAGGCCCCGCTCATAATCGCTGACTTAAAACCCCTCACGGCCTCGATGATCTCATCCACCGACTCGCGCACAACGAAGCATGATCCGTTCGTCAAAGTCACGACCGAATCAGGCGTTGGCTCGATTCGCTCGATAAGATCTGCATTGAGGACGAGTGCCTCGCCCGAAAGCCGTGTTAACCGAACCACCAAAGACCTCCCAAGTACCTTCATGGAGAGCTTCGGCAGTTCGGTCACCCACTTTGAGTGAGAAAAGTCCTAACTCCAGAACTTTCTCTCATCTCACACTTGGATCACGCCCAAGGGCGAGCCGCTACATCTGCACGAGTGCCTGCAAGACGGTCGAGGTTGTCGAGACGACCTTGGTGTTTGCCTGATAAGCAGTCTGGGCAACAATGAGGTTCGTCAGCTCGGTTCCAAGATTCACATTCGAAGTTTCAACCGAACCGCCAATCAAGGTTCCTCGACCGCCGGCGCCGGGAGCACCGAGCTGCGCATTGCCAGAGTTATTCGAGGAAGCGTAGAGAAGGTTACCCTGCTTCGACAGGCCCTCAGGGTTCGCAAAGGTCGCTAGCGCGATCTGTCCCAAAGGTTGCGTGTCGCCATTGGCATACTGTCCCGAGATCACTCCGTTTGCCCCGATCGTGTACCCGTCTAAGGCGCCCGAGGACGATCCATCCTGGGAGGTTGCCTGAACCGACGAGGTACCAGCGAACTGGGTCACCGCTCCCGTGGAGCCGGAGGCCGGGAAGTCAACGTTGACCGTCGAGGCCGCATTTGGGTAGATGGTATTCAATCCCGTGAGAGCGAACTGAAACGGTCCGGTCGTGGACGAGCCAACCCCGCTCACTTGACCGGTCGTGGGGTCGAACGTCACCGTTGTGAGCGACGTTGTCGGAGCGGTCGTCGACCCGGAGGGGAGCCACTCTTGCGCGCCGGTCTTGGGATTAGTCACCGAAGCATTGACGTTCCACTGATTTGCGGTGGTCGATGCGGTAAAGGTCAACGTGATCGGGATCGGGTTTCCGAGAGAGTCGTACGCTGTCTCGGTCACGTTGTACGACGGAGCGGTGCCAGAGCCGTTCCATGCAGGGAGGTTACCCCCCAGGGTGATGTTCTGAGTAGCCTGTGGATTGGCAGCCTGGCCCTGAGGAATGACGATATCTGAGAGCGGTCCAGAGGTCGTGATCGCGCCATTGGCCCCCGGTAGCCAACCCTGAACGATCGCCCCCGACGGTGTTACAAGCTGTCCGGCACCGTCAAGTTGAAGATTACCGGCCCTCGTGTAGTAGGTCGTTCCACCCTGATTGACGGCCAAAAAACCTTGACCCTGAATCGCCAGATCGGTCTGCACGCCGGTCTGTGAGAGCGTGCCTTGCGAGAAGTTCGTCGTCGTCGCAGCGACCCGAACCCCAGACCCTATCTCGACAGGGTTAGTCCCACCGGCCACACCGATCTGCGGCGCTCCAGCGGCAGCTTGCTGCTGATAGAGAAGGTCTGAGAACTGAAGCTCGGTCGATTGATAGCCAACCGTGTTGACGTTGGCGATATTGTTTCCGATGTTGTCCAGCATGGCCTGATTGGCATCGATCCCTGAGATCGCTGCAGATAGTGAACGAGTCATATTTTCTCTCCATTTCTTTAGTGTGAATACTTATCTTCAAATACCGGTCAAGAGCAGATCGGTACAACGACCCGAGAATCCATCGTGCAACCGACAGAGCGTGTCGCATCGGAACCTCCAGAGCAAGGGTCTGCGTCGAGTTCGAGATCTGGCGTCGAGAACCTCACTCCACTCGTGAACACCCGTTGTTCGATCACCCTCACGAGGTCACAGCGGTCACCGCTGACGGATCGATCTGCTGGCCCGATATTGTCAGGGTGGGACCTGAAGAACCGAGAGTTACCCCAGAGACCACCCCCGAAGCCGAGGTTCCACTCGGAGAGGCATAACTCACGGTGTGGCCAATCAGCGATTGGGCCGACTGTGCCGCAACCTCGCTCTGCATTGTGGTCACGGTGGTCAAGAGAGACTGTAGATCCTGCACCATCGTCAAGGTCGAGGTCTGCGATACCATCTGAGTTGGACTCATAGGACTCGTAGGGTCCTGGTGAGTGAGCTGCGTCACTAGCAGCTGGAGAAACTCGCTCGAGTTCAGCGACCCGAGCGCTTGTCCAGCCGACGACGCTTGTGACGACGAAGCTGCACTGCTTGGGGTCGTAGCTGCCGCGGCCTGAGTCGCACTGGCAGTAGGGGTCGTTGCGGGCGTAGTTGTTGCCACACTACTGACTGCTGTTGTCATCTACCTTCTCTTTCTCTCGTAGTTTGAGTGAGTTCGTACACCAGGGGAAGCGTTACATCCGTACATCGAGCAATCTCGTGGAATCGACCTGTGAGCTTGGCTCCACACCTTGTGCGGGGCCGATGCGCACGTTGTTGGTATCAAGGGAGGAGCTACCAGCACCGCGGTCACCAGTAAATCTCCCGTCCTTGAACGTTCCTCCGGGGTTCGATCCAGTGCCGAATCCAAATCCACCTAGCTCAAGATGAACCGAGACTCCCAGAGCAGCGTGCAGCTGGGCAGTCAGTTCGCTCGCCGAATGGTTCAGCACCGACACGAGAGCTGGGGACGAGGCCGCCATATGAATCTGAAGGCCAGACGAGCTGGAGCTCATCACAACCTCGAGCGTTCCAAGCTCTCCCGGCGAGAGCCGCAGATGCAGTGTGGACGGGAGCGATGGGTTCGTGCTCACATGAGCCGAGACGACGCTGGCGAGAGCTCCGAGATCTGACGCGGTACCCCCCGTCCACTGAAGGTTCGTCTCACCGGCCACTGTCCAAGGTGGGCTAGAGACCGGTTGCGTCCCTCTCGGACTCGCTGCGAGCGCAGCCAGGGCTCCGAAAGCGCCCGCCTGGCTAGACGGCGTTGCAGTACCGGCGGGATCAGGTCCACGAAGGTGCAGAGAGCTCAGCCCGCCGACCGTTCCACCAGGGGAATCCGGGGTCGCACCACCCTTCACCAACCTTGGATCGCTCACGGCTTGAGAACCCAACGCCGCGTCTACTGCTGTGTGAACCTGTTGAGAGACCGATCCTATCGAAGCTGGCAGTGGTGTTATCAAAGCTTCGAGAGTCGGTGCAGCCCGGTTCTCGTTGGAAGGTGGAGTCACAGCACCATCGATCTGATTCGAGTTCGTCGAACTCGACGCCGCGTTGGTGAGCGTTTTTGGTGATTGCGTACTCAGCAGAGATATCGTCTCCGTAGCTCCACTGACCGAACTGGGGGTAGTGAGGGGACCGTTCACCGACGCAGACGTGGTCTCAGGGGTCGTGATAGCTTGATCGAGTGCAACGATCGGTGCTCCACTGATCGAACTGGGGGTAGTGAGGGGACCGTTCACCGACGCAGACTTGGTCTCAGGGGTCGTGAGCACGTTGTGAGGAAGAACCGAGCCCAACGCCACAAGTCCCGCCATCACCGAAAGTTCGCCGCCTTGGAGCGACGTATTTGCCGTGCTAGAGCTGCTTCTCGAACCGGCCTGTCGATCGCTGAGGGTCGGCTTGGTCGAACCTACCACCGAACCAGAGGCGTGCGAAGAATCGGCTTGCGGTGAGTTCACCTCCGTGAGATTCGATGCTGTCGAAGGCCCACTCGTAGGCTCGGTCCCACCTTGCGCGGAACTCTGGTCCATGAGTAGTTGAAAACCTGCACCCTGGTTACCACCTGTACCCTTCGAGGCGCTGGTTCCATTCGACCCAGAAGAGATCGTCGAGGTTGAAGTTGAGGTCGTTGACGAGATCGGCACTACGGGCCCCCTAAATAAGACATGACCGACTGGACATAGTTCTGCGTTTGCGCATACGGCGGTATGCCCTGATACTGCTGGACCGCACCATCGCCTGCGTTGTAAGCTGCCACTGCGAGAGGAACGGATCCAAAGGTCTGCAGCTTCTCAGCGAGCAACTGTGCCGCTCCATTGATAGCCTGAACCGGATCATTTGGGTTGATCCCGATCCCAGCCGCCGTTTGAGGCATGATCTGCATGAGCCCCTGAGCGCCGGCCGACGAGACGGCATTGACGTTGAAGTTCGACTCCACCTTCCCGACGGCCTCCAAGAGACCAGGCGGGAGATTGAAGCGCTGCGTAGCCGCAGCGAAGATCGGCTCGAGGGCTGCCGGTACGCCGACCTCCGATGCAACCTGCGATTCTGTTGGGGAGACACTCGGATTCAGACCTAGCGAGCTCTGGTCGAATGCCGGTGCTGCAATTCGCTGAATATCCGTCGGATTTCCAACGCCAGTGATACTTACGGTCTGACCGCTATGAGGAGCATTAATGATCTGACCGTTCCCAAGATAGATACCAACGTGCTCAGCGGGAGATCCATAGAACACCAGGTCACCCGGGAGTGCTTGAGAGAGCGAAGGAACGTTCGTCCCTACCTGGCTCTGCTGCGCTGCAGTCCTCGGGAGCGCTACCCCCAGATCGGCAAAGACTCGCTGCACAAGACCTGAGCAGTCCATACCCGTCGTTGGAGAGGTTCCCCCATACACGTACGGAACCCCGAGATACCGCAGAGAGTCGACCACGACCGAAGAGCCAAAGCTTGTTTGTGTCGATCCGCTCGAGACCGGTGCAGAAGTGCTCGCAGTACCAGGCGTGGGTGTTAGAGCACCAAGTAAGGCAGAGACTCCAGCTCCAACCGAGCCAGATCCTCCCAGCTGAGAGAGTTGCGAGAGGAGCGCTGAAGTTGAAGCAGCTCCTGTAGAAGTCGCCGTAGCACTCTGCGCTGTAGAGGTTGCGCCAGTCGAAGGCGAAGCGTTCAACGCATCAGGTAGTACCGAGGAGAATTGGCTCTGGAGTTGACTCAACAGTGACGAGAATGAGCTCGTCGTACCCTGCGTCCCTAACGATGAGCTACTGGAGTTTACCGCCGGTTGTGTCACGGGCGAGAGAGATGCCTGGCTTAGCTGCGCAAAGGTCTGAGCGAGGTTCTGAAACCCACCGACAATGGCATTAATGCTCTGCATCACGCCTCCTTACTTGCTCTGTCAGCATCTGCGACAGCTCGAGCATCGCAGCTGTCTCACGCTTATCTCGTTCGTACCGCTCTGCAGTCAGCTTCCCGTCGAGCGCTCTCGAATAGAGCTCTCGCGCCTTGTGGGCTTCGAGAAAGTTATCCATCTTGCGGTGAGCATGCTCTTGCTGGACACGTTCCACCGCTCGTTCAAGAGGGAGGCGCCGTTGCAAGAGAGTCCTGTAGGCGAGTCCGGCTCCGAACGCTTCATCGTGTGTTGCGAGCGTATCGGATTCGTCAATCGCACTTCGAACCCTTGCGACCGATTCCCGTGCACGGTCGAGCTCACCAAGAGCGTTCGCAAGCTCCTGAGCCGACCGATCCTCGGTGAGCTTCGCGAGTCGAATTGAGACCCTCAGAGCTCGATGTCGAGGGCGTGTCACGCTACCACCTCCATGGCAAGGCGAAGAGCCTCCCAGGCCTTGACCTCGTTGCTCAGCTCATCAACCCCTTGGCCAAATACCGTTTCCAGAGGTTCAAGAATCTGAAGTGCACGATCGACCATTGGATTCGAACCGCTTCGGTACGCGCCCACGTCGATAAGATCTTGTGCCTGCTCTAACGACGCAAGCAAGGATCGCACCTGCAACGCAAGCGCTCGCTGCTCCTTCGTTAAGATCGCTGACTCCAATCGAGAGATCGACTCCAGGACCGACACCGCAGGATACCGACCGAGTTGAGCGCGGTGTCGAGACAGAGTTATGTGTCCATCAAGGATCGACCGAGCCGAGTCCGCAACCGGATCGCTCATATCGTCCCCATCGACGAGAACCGAGTAGATTCCCGTAATCGATCCAACCGCAGCGTTTCCAGCTCGCTCCAAGAGACGTGCCATGAGCGAGGTAGTAGATGGAGGATAGCCCCGAGCGCTTGGAGGCTCGCCGGTAGAGAGCCCGACCTCTCTCTGTGCCATCGCGAGTCGGGTCAAGGAGTCCATAATGAGCAAGACATCATCGCCCTCGTCTCGAAACCACTCTGCAAGCCGTGTTGCCGCTAACGCAGCTCGAATCCGCAGGAGCGGTGGTTGATCCGAGGTCGCCACAACGACCACCGCATCACGAAGCCCTTCGTCGCCGAGGTCGTTCTCCACGAACTCTTTGACCTCACGTCCTCGCTCACCGACCAGGCTTAAGACCTTGACGTCGGCTGCGCTCCCACGTATCATCATCGACAGGAGGGTGGATTTGCCCACCCCCGCACCCGCGAAGACGCCGATTCGCTGTCCTCTACCGCATGGTACCATCGTGTCCAAGACCCGAACCCCAAGCGAGAGCTGTTCAGAGATGAGCCGTCGAGCCATTGGTTCCGGGGGGGAGTTAACGACCGAGACGAGAGCATCGGGAAAGATCGGTCCTTTGCCGTCGAGGGGACGACCCTCAGCGTCAATCACGCGGCCTAACAGGTTGCGTCCCACAGGAAAACTCGGAGGCCGTCGCATCGCCGTCGCCGGTGCCCCATATCGAAGTCCGTCTAAGGCCCCAAGCGGCATGCAGATCAGTCGGCCATCGTTGACCGCCACCACCTCCGCAACGACCTCTTCGCGTTGGGAGAGTTGTACGTGTATAGACTCGCCGATCGCCGCATCAACACCTTCAATCTCGAGGTGTAGCCCAATCATGCGGCAGACCCTGCCAGATTGTCGAGGGCCTGCGACCTCGAGGAGCCGCTCACGCCACAAAAGTGGTATCACTACACATCTCCCCGCAGATCCTCAAACGCACGCTGGAGCCGATCGAAAGCGGTCTGAAGCTGTGCATCGATGGTGATCGGACCAGCAGTGACGATCACTCCGCCGCCCCGAACGGTCTCATCGGCCACGACGATCGGTGTTGGGGGAATACCGCTAGAAATGCTATCGAGGAGCTCATTGACGATCTCGACCTGCGAAGGATGCACACGAATGCAGATATTGAGCTCAGGCTCCACCTTCTCCAAGGCCGTAGCAACACTATGGCGAACTCGCTCCGCGGAGAGCTTGGGGTCAAAACCAACGACCTCCCGTGCGACTTCCAGTGCAAAAGATACGATCTCTGACTCTCGTGCCTCGAGCGCCGTCTTGGCGTGAGTGTACAGCTGCTCAAGAGCTCCGCCGAGAAGCTCTACGCTCTCGCGGCATCGACTCTGCTCCTGGGCGAGTTCATCTCGTGCTTGAGAGTATCCCGCAGCTCGGCCCTCAGCGAGACCTTGGTTGTATGCGTCAAGGAGCTGATCCTCCATGGACGGACGCGCTGCACCATCAGGTCGCACCACTGTGCCGCTCAAGAGTTCGTCGACACTTGGAAGCAGAAGTGGTACCACCGAGTCGCTACGGCCACCGTTGACCAACAACCGTTCGTCACGATAGGCGACCGTACCGGTCCGAAACTGACCCATGACTAGTCAACCATCTCTTCAGTAGATCGAGCAAGCGTGATCTCACCTGCAGCCTCGAGTTCACGCACCACGCGCACGACAGCGGCTTGAGCTGCTTCAACCGTGGAGACGCGAACCGGTCCTAAGGTATCGATCTCGTCCACCAGATCGAGAGCCGCTCGCTCTGATAGATTGCGTAGCACGATATCACGCATGTCGTTGTCGACTCCCTTCAGGGCTACCGCAAGATCTTTAGGAACGATCTGGCGAAGGATTCGCTGCAGCGTTCGATCATCCAGAGCCATCACATCTTCGAACACGAACATCTGGCTACGAACCCGATCCGCAAGCTCCGGATCGATTACATCGAGGTCAGAGAGGATCCGCTTCTCTGCTCCTTGGTCGATGTTGTTCAAGATCTCTACCAGCGACTGCAGTCCCGATCGCGCCGAAGTCGGGCCGGACTTCGCGATTCCTGCGAGCTTACGCTGGAGCACTGCGGCCGTGGACTCTAAGACAGCTGGGTCCACTCGTTCAAGCATTGCAACTCGACGAGCTATGCTCGCCCTCATCTCTTCGGGCATCGCCGCCACGATCG
>JBMFXG010000032.1:0-18114 GCA_049964535.1 Acidimicrobiales bacterium
GGGTTCCAACAGGAATCGATCTGACTCCAGTGCCACAACCTTATCGAAATGCTCTGCGAGGAAGACCGTCAACGACCCAAGTCCAGGGCCGATTTCGATGGCGTTACGCTGAGCTCCCTCTCCCCACGCCAGCCGTGCGATCTTCGCAGCAAGGTTAGCATCGACCAGAAAGTTCTGCCCAAGAGAGCGTGAGGGGGTACGACCGGCAGCCTCTAAGGCCGAACGAACCTCCGTTGCACGCACACCTTCCATGCGCTCAAGCTACCAGCTCAGCGTGGCATCGATAACCCCTGTGCCTAGCCAAGCTAGTTGCGCAAAGGTTGCCGGTGAAAGATCGAGGATTCGCCCGTCAAGATACGGTCCTCGATCATCAACCACACAGGTCGTTGCTCGCCCACCATACGCAATGTGAACGACGGTTCCAAACGGTAGCCAAGGCGATGCACAGGTTCCCGCCGATGATCCGTACCACGACACCCATCCAACCTCACTCGAGGGCAAGGGCTGTTGGGTTACAGTAGCTAGCTCGATGGTGGGCGGTGGCGGCAGGACGGAGTGCGCCGGTTTGATCAAGACCGCAGGATGATCGAAGACGCTTGAGACATTTTGGGCCGGTGAAGTCACGTCTAAGCTCTGAGTGCCCACGAGAGCGGCGACACTCTTAGATTTCAAGACCGCACCCTCATGAGAAGAGATAGCCTCGGTCGCTTGTGAAGAGAGCTCAATCGCAGAGACAAGTTGAGAGCCTGGGAGACTCCGTCCTGGAGAGCTAGTGAAGTTTACAGAGCTCACGCTCCGCTGTGAGACCGATAGGGATGTTGCCGACAGTGAAGAAGCCAAGAAAGGTGTCAACGCCATTGACACTCCAAGCCCGAGGGGCAAGGCGAATCTCTTTCTTGAAAAGTAGGTAACAGCCAGGACGGTGCCTTTCTCTCGACAATACAAACCTCACGAGTGTGACGAAAGTCTCACCCATGCGCCTCAGGGCTCGGAGTAGCCTACCGGACATTGTTGAACATCGGTCGGTAGCGTCATCGTCTCCGCCCCCAACGAACGCTGCCACGGATCGCTTCACTCCGTGCTTCGAGAACGCTCCTAGACCATCTTGCAGAGACACCTAAGACTCCCGTGAACCGATCAAGCGTCATCTTTTGCGAGCCAAAACAAACTGCTCCAAGACACGAAGCTTCCGACAAGGGTCTCACCGCAGCTACCCCAGAGCCACGGCCCGCACCAAGCTCTCAACGCACCAAGCTCTGGGAGTGTATCGATGCGTACCACCTTCACTACCAGGACATCTTCTTACTCACGTCCCATGAGCAAAGGGGGTGTGACCGCAACGGTCACTCTGATATCGACAACCGATTCGCTCCAGACATACACTCGCACTACCACTGCTAGAAGAGTGAAAGAATGCGGATGAGAGCCAGGCATGGTCCATGCCTCTGACAGAACGTAGTCTTGCCAGAATGGATTTTGTAGGGATTACAACTGTGTAGAAAGCACAGAGAAGTGGCTCGCAACAGATGTTTCGATGAACATCAAAAAATAACTCTGCAAAAACTTAGAAAGTCGGTGTTTTGAGACCTCTACGATCTCGCGACTGACCATACAGCCGCTGTCAACGGTCAGAATCCGCCTTCGAAACCCTCGAGCATCAGTCACTTGAGAGCCGGTACGGAACCCGTGCGACGTTGACATTGCTCTGACGCCTCAACACGTTTGCCAACACTACTCCCCGCTGGTTTTGGAGTAAGCGATGCCGCCACTTTCTCGGCTCAACCTCTGGGATCAAGACCATAATCTGACGATCTCGCAGCCTTGGTGATCGCAGATACTCCAGCGCTGGCGCTGCCACTGCCCGTGAGTGAGGTCGCAGGATAACGAGGTCCACACCCGGACTCCATCGATCCCACTCGGACCGCAAGTTGTCGGCGCGATCATCATCGAACTGAACGCTCAGCGCTATCACCTCATCCCCTAAGGAGAGCGCCGTCGCTAACGCATGCTCCGCCATCTTCGAGACCGAAGCCACGGTCACGAGAATGAGGACCTTCTGAGGTTGCGGTATGCCTGGAGTAGAACCCAATCCGAGCTCGGACGCCACGTCTCGGTAGTATCGAGCGATACGTGAGAATACGAAGATGAGAATCGGGATTGCGACGACCACGATCCAAGCGCCGCCGGCAAACTTCGTCACAAGGAAGATCACCGTTGCCACCGCTGTCATCGCTGCGCCGAGACCATTGAGCATCGCTCGAGCCCACCACCTCCGTGGCCTCTGTTGACACCAGTGGCGCACGAGACCGGCTTGAGAAAGCGTGAAGCCAGTGAATACCCCAATCGCAAACAGTGGAATCAGAGCATCGGTATTCGCATTCACACCAATCAAGAGCAGCGCGGCCAGTATCGTGAGCACGACGACCCCATAGCGATACACCGGTCGATCGGCCCGAAGTCCAAAGACGTGCGGCACCAAGTTGTCTCTCGCCAGGAGACTCGCTAGGACCGGAAGGCCGCCATAGGAGGTGTTAGCAGCAAGGGCTAGTATCAGTGTTGTCGCTAGGTCGATGACGTAGTAGAGCCAACCCCTACCCACGGAAGCACCGGTTATCTGGCTCAGGACGGTCTGACTAGCAGTTGGAGCCACGTGAAATCTCACCGCCAGCACCGAGAGGCCCAGCAGCATCGACCCAAGGATCCCGCCGAGTAGGACCTCGGTCCTCATCGCACGACGAACTCGGGGGGCTCGGAACGCAGGAACGTCGTTGGCGATAGCTTCTACGCCAGTCAGAGCGCTACATCCAGCAGCGAACGCTTTCAAGATCAGAAATACGCCAATGGCACCTGCGACCTTCGGAATAGCGACGGGGTGCATGCCGGAGTTCGCAACAGGGTGCAATCGCAGAAGTCCTGAAATGATAACGATGTAGATCCCACCGATAAAAACTGCCGTCGGCAGTATGAAGGCACGTGCACTCGTCGCAAGACCACGCAGGTTGAGCGCCATCAAGACTGCCAAGATGACGAGAGAGAGAACCAACGTGTGAGAAGAGAGACTTGGAAACGCCGACACCAAAGCAGCCACACCAGCTGAGATAGAAACCGCTACGGTGAGGACGTAATCAACGACGAGTGATGCTGCCGCTAACCGGCTCGCATGCACACCTAAGTTCGCCTTCGAGACTGCGTAGCATCCACCGCCATCTGGGAAGGCTTCAATGACCTGCCGATAGGAGAACACTAAGATAGCGAGCAGTACAACAATTGCAATGGTGATCGGCTCAATCTTCGCAAGCGCTCCCGCCCCAGCAGTTGCCAGTACTGCGAGCATTGCCTCCGGTCCGTAGGCGACAGAACTGATGGCATCGAGTGAGAGAGCCGGTATTCCCTCGATGGCGGTAATCCGAGCAGCTTCCGAACCCTCACTACTCCAGAGCTGGTCCTGTGGGGACTCCCGATCTTCCCCATCGGGAAAGCTCTCAGTCAGCGAACGCTTCCGATGACGTCTTGGACCGACAAGGGCTTAGGAACATGTCGCGAGCGTAGCATGGAAACTCTCCCATTTCGCAAAGCGAGCGTGACTCTCCATCACAGTTCGACCAAGGTGAGGAACCGGTATCTGCCATCTCCGCTTCATCGGAGAGCTCAGTGATCAACCTCCACAGGTCGACTCTCAAACGGGGAGAGCCGTACCCGTCCTCACGAGCACCTGAGTCAACGCCTACATGAACGCTCCCTCTCTTGGGTACAGATGGATCGCTCTTGACCGAAGCTAGATCGCTTTGCACAAGAGGCGCCAACCGCACGTAGCCGAGCAGATACAGAAGTCCCGCCAAACAACGCAACTTTCGAGGTCTCCACTCACCGAAAGCCTTGGTCTTCATGCAGCACGAGGACTCTCTACCCGGTCCAAGCTGCGTGAGCGGCAGGCACCTAGAACAGAAATTGGGCCAATCCGCAGATCGACTTCGGAACCAGGAGAGCGGCCTCGTCCAATCCTCAAGACCGTCATCGGTCTACCCGGCAGACCACCAATCCTCAAAGAGAGGTGGGTGCTGCACGGCGTGCACAAGTACCGAGCAACCACCGCGGCACTGCCCATCAAGAGCTCGAACGCCTGGTTCGTGCCACGGACGAGATTGGGGCCCTCTCATCGACTCGCTCCCCATTTACCTCCGTAGGGAGTCAAGCTGAAACGCCCTCAAGGCATTAGAAGTCGTCTCCTCTTGAAAGGTTCTAATGTCAACTCCTCGAAGCTGGGCAATGAACTCACCGGTAATTGCGACATTTCGGGGCTCATTTGGCCGACCGCGTAACGGCACCGGTGTCAAATACGGAGAGTCAGTCTCCACCATGATGCGGTCTCGAGGAATCATCTGGACGACCTCTCTGAGCTCGTGGGAGTTCTTGAAGGTCACGATCCCCGATACCGAGATGTAGGCACCGAGCGCAAGCGAGCGTTGAAGCTCGTCCTCGCCACCGATAAAACAATGAAAGACGATCCGCTCGGGAAGCGGACGACTTTCCAAAAGTTCAAAAGTTTCCGACCAGGCATCGCGCGTATGAATCACCAGTGTTCGGTCGCTCGCTCGAGCAAGTTCGATCTGGGCCTCAAATGCGGAGCGCTGTTTCTCTCGTGGAGAGTGTTCGTAGAAGTAGTCGAGTCCACACTCACCCACTCCAACGATCAGATGCTCTTCATCTTCAGCGAGTAGCTGCTCCAGAACCAGGTGGGTCTGGTCGTCGTAGTTCTGAGCATCGTGTGGATGGACACCGATCGTCGAGCCCACAGAGAGATCCGGGGCGTGCCTGCGCAGTGACCTCGCCACCGACTGAGAACTCCGAGAACTCTCGAGATCGGTACCAACGATCACGACACCACCTACTCGAGCCTCCCCGAGGCCCTCTACGAGCTCTTCAAGATGGTCATCACTAAGGTGACAGTGCGTGTCTAGCCAGAGCTCTCTCACTCCTCAATCACACCCTTCGTATCGATTCCACTCTCATTACGCCTCATCACCCCGCCACGCAAGGCAGGCAGACCGACGAAGCTTGAACGATCGGAATGGAGCAGTCACCCAAAAAGACCCAAGAGGCTGTCCACTCGCTCTCGCACAGACGGTCTACCATAGGCTATGGGCTCGAAAGACGAGAGTGCTCCGCCCACAGACTGCGACATTCCTGCACCACATCTATCGAGTTTTTGCCACTCACTTCAAACGGCACCGGCGAGCACAAAGCGCTGCACCTGCAGCCTGTGACAAGGGTTGCATAGAAGCGTCGACGGTCCTTCGCTGCTAGAAACTGAGCGCGCACGACCACCTGATACCACAGGGCACTCAAGGTGGCATCGGAGGTGTCGCAAGCGAGCACACCGTCCGCACGCTCCATTGGACCTCTGCTCTTGCGCATGGACAGACACGGTGTTGAGCTCTCGACTCCGCTGTTCCACACACTCCACCGTGCTTCTAGAACCTCAAAACTGCGCTCCGATTGTCTCGTTGCATGGCCCTCGGCCCGACACCACAACACTCATCCCATAGGCCTCCCACAGCTCTGTGGCCGTTCGGGACGCACTCGTACCGGGAGCTCAGAACGACCTGGTAGCGACACCAAATGGCAGGCCTAGTCACGACGAGAGACCAGCCCTCCTGGCCTTTCGTGAGACCACCTCAGCGTTTGCTCGCTGTGCGGAGTTAGGAAGGTTCGCTGCGGCGTGGAAAGACCGGTGCTGCCTTCACCAGCGGCACACCACCTCGGTACCCACCCCAATGCAGTGCATCATCGAGATCCACTGAGGTCGGGTGATCCTCGAGTCCGAGCCGCTTCCACACAAGCTCACTGCTTTCGAGGAGAACTGGGGAGGAGAGGATACAGACCACGCGAAGCACCTCAAGACAGGTGCCGAGCACACGCTCGATGAGTGACCTATCGGTCGACTTCCATGGTTCAGTGCTTTCGAGAAGAGCGTTAGCGCTTCGAATGAGCTCCCACGTCGCCTCGAGAGCGTCCTGTGGAGCGGGTATCTCCCACGAGCTCACAGCTCGCTCTACTCGCATATCGAAGTCCAAGATATCGGGCGGAACGGGAGGGGCTCCCGGCGCTACACCGTCAAGTTTGGAGTTCACAACTGCCACGACTCGCTGTAATAGGTTACCGAGATTATTGGCGAGATCGCTGTTGTGCCGCTGAACGAGGCCCTCGAAGGTGAAGTCCCCATCAGACCCAAGCGTGCTCTCGCGCAGGAGATAGTAACGAAGTGAGTCCAGGCCGTACTCCGCAGCTACCTCTAGTGGATCAACGTTATTGCCACGGCTCTTTGACATCTTCTCGCCAGAGGCGAGAAGCCAACCGTGAACCACAAACGATGAAGGGGGTTCAATCCCCGCCGCCATACACATTGCGGGCCACCACACACAGTGAAACCGAAGAATATCTTTACCGAGCACATGACAGACCGAGGGCCACCAATGGTCGAAGTTCGCTTGATCTTCTCCATAAGAGATGGCAGTAAGGTAGTTGATCAGGGCGTCATACCAAACGTAAAAGACGTGATCTGTGTCCCACGGGACCGGTACACCCCAATCGATCGAGGTACGCGAGATAGATATATCGTCGAGACCACCTCGAATGAAACCGAGAGCTTCATTTCGGCGAGATACCGGAAAGACTGCTCCAGGATTCTCGTCGTACCAGGACTGCAGACGATCCTCGAACGCAGACAGACGAAAAAAGTAGTTCTCTTCCGACATCTCAATGACCGGCTTGAGATGCACGGTACAGAGCCCACCGTCAGTGAGCTCCTCTTCGCTGTAGTACGCTTCGCAGGCCACACAGTAAAGACCTACGTAGGTGTCTTTGAAGATATAACCATTGTCGTAGATCCTCTGCAGGAACGCTTGCACGGTTCGATAGTGTGCGGGCTCAGTCGTTCGCAGGAAGCGATCGTTGGAGATACCAAGGTCTCTCCACGCATTGAAAAAGTTCACCGACATTCGATCCACCCACTCCTGCGGTGTCGCTCCACTATCGTGAGCAGCCTGTGCTACCTTCAGGCCGTGCTCGTCGGTGCCCGTCAAAAAGAAAACTTCACGTCCTCGAAGCCTCGCCCACCGTGCAATTGCGTCGGAAACTACCATGGTGTAGGCGTTTCCAAGATGTGGCCGTCCGTTGACATAGTAGATCGGCGTCGTGAGGAAGAGGGGTTGAAGCCGTTGATTCATAGCGCGTCGTTCTCCAGTCGTCAATGACACCGTCGAGCCTACCTCCCCCAATCGGAGGGATCTCTCTGGCCGAACTGGATCTGGTCGGCTTCCGAACCACGGAGTAGACGTTTGTAGGCATCTCCTTTTGAGATTCCGGTAGCCTTCGCCAAGATCTCCGAGCTCACTTTCGTTGGAAGCCGATGCCGTTGAAGAATCTCGATTAACTCATTGGAAACGACAGGATCGTCGAGATTCGCTACTCGACTCAAAGACCCAGCATCAGCGGCCGCCACAACGAGGACAAACTCGCCCCGTAGAGTCCTCTCGTTTATCCACCTCAGGAGGTTACCAATGGTTCCGTGAAAAAACTCTTCATACTTCTTGGTCAACTCGCGACCCACGACAACTCGCCTCTCAGACCCGAACGTCGACTGCAGTTCAACGACCATATCGGCAAAACGATGAGGAGCCTCGAATAGCACGATCGGCACTTCGCTGAAGCTTAAGCGCTGCAGCACCTGTCTCCGTTTACCTGCTTTCGCAGGTAGAAAGCCTTCAAATCGAAACTGCGAGACGTCAAAGTCGGCGGCGGCCACGATGGTCGCCACTGCGGACGGACCTGGTACGACTGAAACACTACCGCCAGCATCGACAACAGCACGGACCAGGGACGTACCCGGATCCGAGACCGACGGCATACCAGCATCGGAGACCACCGCTACCGACCGACCTCCGCAGACCCATGCCGCCACGGTCTCACCCGAGACTGCGCGTGGGCCGCGTAGTGCCACAATGTTTTTCGGCCATAGCCCAACCGCTCGCAGCAGAACGGTAGTAACACGGGTGTCCTCCGCAACGATGACATCAGCACTCTGTAGCGCAACAAGAGCCCTAGAGGAGAGATCTCCGAGATTTCCGATCGGAGTGCCAATAACCATCAGTGGCATCGGCGAGTGGTCGCTTACAATCGCCTCTCGAGGATCGTTGACAGCCGTGGGGTCAATTCCTTCAACCTCGTTCGTCATGACGCACTTCTCAATTGGAGCTCAACTCGTTGGAGACCTCAAGCTGATCGCCAACCACAACCGACCAGCGTCGCCCTAGCTCTATTGGAACAACGATGGTCCTTGGCAAGAGAGGTGAGTGCACGTGCACGCGTCGCGATGCGACCATCGCAGTCCGCCGGATTACCAAGTTTACATCGCAGTCCAAGACCAAAAAATCTCGGCGACTCGTAACGCATTGGAGAGCAAACCCTCCTTCCAGCATGACGCAGGATGTCTCTTCGATCAGCCTCCGCCAACGCAACCGGTCCCGCAGCGTCGTTGCGACTCTGACATTTCCCAGCACCAAAGCGTCACACAAAAGCCAAGGCAACGAACCGCTACCGCCAGGTCCCGCTGAAATGCAATGTCATAAGGTCCACCATAGCTAGCACATCTGTGTACGTAGGACCAGACCCAGGACCAAACGTCACCCTCGTTCTCCATGGCTCTCCGTATTGGTTACGCAACCTTCGACGATGGCCTTGACCGACCCTCCTCCATTGGCAACGGACAGCAGGTCGGTACCTGCTTTCATTGATTCGTGGGACTACCACGGCAGTGATCGAGATGCGTACTGGTGACCGTAGGAGAAGGTGACGGCAGGTGATAGTGCCTCCATCCTCTATAGTTATTGGGCTATGTCAAAAAGAACGAACAAACGACGTCTCCGAACGAAGAAGAAGGCAAACCACGGGAAGAAGCCAAACTGCGGAAGAGGCTAGCGGTACAGCTCTAACTCGTCACGCCCCACCACCAAGCTCGCTCGGTAGCGAGGGGTACAACAGAGCGTTGGGACCGGCAATGCGTAGCTCGCTATGGCTTAAGGCTTAAAGAGCATAAGGTAGAATGCCGCTACGTACAAGATTACGCAGATACCGACACCTCGCTCGAGCTTCCGGGCAACAGTAACAGTCTGATCGTGGTTACTCACCACAACGCTACCAAAGAGCTTTGAGAGCGGTGAAACTACCATCCCGACGACTCCCGCCGATATGATCCAAAGAGTTACCGCTTCGTAAAACCACGCGTCGTGGAGCTCACCCTTGGACTTCATTGCTATTGCAACGATGATTCCGAATACCGGCACCAGGTAGACCATGAGCTGGGCAAGATTTCTTGAGCCATCGAAGTAACGCCGCACGGCATCGGTTGGTCCGAGACGACGGGCTTGGTGGGCATAGGTACCGGTCATAGCCAGCGACCCGTAGCCCAAGAGCCCGACGATCACGTGAGCTAAGAGGAGAAAATCGAGGATGGGCGAGCGTAGGGTCACGATCGACCTCCACGCAGCGAACGAATGACACCCTCGATAATCTCCAGCGCTCGATCGATCTCAGCAACGGTGGTCGTGACACCGAGGGACCAGCGCAGACATGACCGTCCCGCAGCATCGCTGTAGCCCATAGCCTTGAGCACATGACTGGGCTCTAGGGCCCCCGATGCGCACGACGCTCCTCCCGAGAGTGCGAGCCCCTGCTCATCAGCGAGAAAGATCGCCTCCTCGTTCGCAATCCCTTTCACTACCGAATTTGTGATCCCAGGCACTCGTGGCGCAAGCCGGCCCACGATCTCGATAGACGAATCAATGTCGACAAGGCCGCTCTCCAAACGAGACTGCAGAGCTTCAACTCTGAGATTGTTCTGATCCCGAAGCGCACACCGCTCCTCTAACGCCAGGACCGCCGATGCAATACCCGCAACATTTTGACTACCACTACGGAGCTCAAACTCTTGTCCCCCACCACGAAGCAGCGGCAGGGTCTCGACCCCACGGCGACGAAGAACGATGCCAACGCCCCTCGGACCACCAAACTTATGCGCCGAGAGCGTTGCCAAATCTACCTCACTCAAGGATTTTTCAAGGTCGAGCCAAGGTGCACCCTGGACCGCATCGCTAAAGAGCAGTGCTTGTGGGGCGTAGCGACGACGGAGATCTGCAATGGAACTCAGGTCGCTCACGACTCCCGTCTCATTATTGACCGCCATAACCACCATGAGGCCAACCTGGTCACCGAGAGCTGCCAAATCGTGCTCGAGTCTCTCAACGTCAATCACGCCGTTGCGATCGACCTCAATCCACGAGACGTTCGTCCGAGATCGCAAGGGTTCCAAGACACCGTGGTGTTCAACCCTGGTGGAGAGGATCCGCGCATGAGGTGGGAGCACAGGGCAAAGGACTGCGAAGTTATCTCCTTCGGTGCCTCCAGAGGTGAAGACGACCTCCGATGGGTCTCTACCCAGCTGTTGAGCACAACGTTCTCGCGCATCCTCGAGAATGGCCTTCGCTTGCCGGCTCTGACGATGGAGACCACTCGGATTACCGAAATACTGCGCAGCAACCTCGCTGTAGCGGGCAAGTGCAGCCGGAGTCATCGGCGTCGATGCTGCGTGGTCAAGATAGATATCCACATCGGCCATGATAGAGAGACCAAGCTTAGAAGTAGCCCGTACGGCACTGCAGGACCTACGAGCTCGTACCCATTACCGGCCGAATTCACCGAGCAAGCGTCGTGTATTGCACAGCCCAGAGCTTTGAAAGGAGCTGAAGAGTGAAACGACGGCATCACCCTCCTTGCTGGTGTGGCCGGCTCTTCATGGTCCAATCGCTCTACCCGAGCCCGAGAACGCGCCTGGCAACTGAGATGGTACTTGTCAAGGCCTACTGATACTTGACCACCGACGAGATTCCCAGCGGAGCCAGCCCGAAATATCGGTAGATCAAATGAGAGCTACCCGTTGAACGACTGCAAGAGTGAGGTCACAATTTCGCTGTCATCACAGTTTGACGTGACTGGTGGCCACGACTCTTCCGTTTGAGGTAACGATCTCGATCTCTCGAGCATGGCTCCAACCTGCCGGGAGCGGTGTCGCCCAGGAGGTACGAGACCGAGCAACGAGAAAGCGTCCGAGGTCGACGGTGGACCCGTCTGGCTCGGTAAGTCGACAGCGTACGTAACCACGATCTTTCACGTTGGTAAGGTCGACGATCATCCATGCGGTTGAACCCTGATAGATCGCAGCTGAACCGATATCAGATCGTGCAGACGTGAGGCTTACGACCAGCGGTGCTAGTGCCCTTCCGTGCACCGTGACCGACTTCGGAGAACTGGACGACCCACCGAGTCGGCCAATACCACTCCCGCCAATGACGAAACTTCCGATGGCGATCACCACAACGCCAACCATTGACAGCGCTAGCCTGCTGCGTTGCCGATAAGGGTGTCGGGATCCATTCGCTCTACTTCTACGAGATAGTCGACCCACCGGAGCGTGGCACGAGATAGTCGACTCTTCAATCCTCTGTCCTCTCTCATTCAGAAGCAGCGTGGAAGGCTCGGCCGCTATCGAAGAGAGAACCCGCTCCTCAAATCCAATTGGAGGATCGACCTCAGGTGCAAGGAGCATCAGTGCATCGATATCGGATGAGCCCACCGCCACCTCGCCCCGACACCGCTCGCACTCCCCAAGGTGCTGTTCGAAGTTGAGAGCACGCTCAGGATCTAAATTGCCGAAGATAAAAGCGACTCTATCATCGTCAAAATACTCACAATATCGAGTGGGAAAGCGTTTCACGGATTGAGGTATCCTTCAGCCGTAAACTGTTTGCGCAGGTTCCGCAGGCCACTGCGAATTCGCGTCTTCGCAGTACCGAGTGGAATCGACTCATCGACAGCTATTTCGTTCGCCGTCCGGCCGTAGAACGAGGCGAGGATCAGAGCTCTTCGCTGCTCTGGTGGAAGCCGCTCAAGAGCGTACCGCAGAAACTCCACCGAATCCCCCACGACCACCTCCTCCTCAGGAGATCGATTGTCACTCTGGAGTTCGTCACGGTAGAGAGCCTCGGGATCGACTCTGGGTAGAGTCCGAACTCGAACTCTATCGATCGCTACATGACGAGTGATCGTCAGGACCCACGACGTGACCGATCCGCGTCGCGGATCGTACATGGCAGCGTGACGCCAGATCTTGAGGAAAGACTCTTGAGCTATCTCTTCAGCCAATGGCTCGTCGTTCGCAATCATGAGAGCAAGCCCATAGACGCGCCGCTGAAACCGCCGAACAAAAACGGTTATCGCTTCGGGAATGCCCTGTGCCATGGCAAGCAGGAGCGTTTCGTCGGTCGTCTCGGGTGAGATCTCATCGAACTCCATCACTGCACTATCCTACGCATTCCATTTGCTGAGAGATTTTCACTCGTCCAAGATCAGCACATTCAATTCATGCAATCCATCGACCACTTTCGCTCGTAGCTCACTGTGTCATGAGAGCATCCTCTCCAAGTAGTAGTCAGAAAGGACCACTGTGATACCGCAGCGTCACTCATCAACAATCGTCAGAGGCTCACGGCCGCACGAGCTCGGCAGGATTCTCGCCCTCGCCTCCACCACGCTTGCTGCGACCGTAGTTGCCATCGGGCTACCAGCATCGGTGCAGGCACAGCCCCTATCCCACGCCAAGAAGCACGTCGGACATGTTAAGATCGCTAAAGTCGTCTTCGCAAAAAAGCGTTCCCCATACGGCACCATCCTCACCGGAGCCCACGGTCGAACTCTCTACATTCACACCACCGACGGACCCAACCGCGCAACCTGCACTGGAAGCTGCGCTGCAATTTGGCCGCTGGCAACGGTCTCCGGTTCGACCAAGATCGGACAGACCGTCAAAGGGCTGGGTTTCTACAAGCTCAAAGACGGCAAGAAGGTCCTGACAATCGATAAGCATCCGCTGTACTACTTCGCTGCAGACACTTCTTCCAGCGTTCAAGGAGAGGGCATAGCGCACGTCTGGTACGTCGTCAACGCAGAAGGTCGACCTGTCAAAGCGGCACTTGGAAAAGTCGCCACCGTTCAACACAAAAAGAAGACCTCCTCGAACTCTGGCTACTCCTACTAGCTCTTGGCAACCACCTAGAAGCCCAGAGACCTGAGGTCTGCATCGGGGCGATCTCGTAACGAAGGGTCACGCACAAGCAGATCGCCCCATCTTCTTTCTCGCCTGCTACTTGAGTACGTGGCTCGTCGGATGCACAACTATCCGTCCCGGATCAAGAGCTCCAGTTCGGCACCGGGTCAACTTCGCACAATCACACGGAGAACAAACTACGCTACAACTGTACGACCTATCGAAGTCCTGCCTTAGGTTTTACTGATTTGCCTCGAAGCACTGGTTCCTAACTAGGGAAGTTCCAAGCACCCCGACGATTCAGCCAAGGAGCTGCATACCATCAACACCATGAAGACGAATAACCAGTTGAGGCTCGATCCTCTCACCGGTCGGTGGATAGCCGTGGCAGAAGGGCGATCGTACCGACCATCGGCCTTTGCTCCAGATTCGGACCTCCCATTCCACCACAACGATCTGCCTTGCCCCTTCTGCCCAGGATCGGAGAGCTCCTCACCTCCAGCCCTGGAGACATATGGACCCTCTGGTTCGTGGACCGTACGAGTAGTTCCGAATCTCTATCCGGCCTTCGATGGCGACGAACCCATGGTCACTACGACAAAAGGACCGGTATTCACCCAAGCACCGGCGTCAGGGATCCATGAAGTCCTGATCCTCTCGCAAGATCACGCATCCGGTTGGGCTGACCTCGACGATCGACAGCTCGCCGTAGTCATGTCTGCGATTCGAGATCGAATGGACGCTCACGCCCACTCGAAGGTCATACGATACTCCCAAGTAATCGTCAATCACGGGCGCTCTGCCGGTGCATCAATGGAGCACCCGCACGGTCAACTCCTCGGAATCTCTTTCGTACCTCGAGAGCTCTCCGACGAACAAGCTGGATTCGCTCGATTCGTAGGTGGCTGCGTCCTGTGTGCAACGATTGAACTAGAGCGGACCGCTGGATCCCGAATGATCTGCGATAACGATGAGGTGATCGTCATCGCCCCGTACTGGTCCGCCGTCCCGTTTGAGATGTTGGTTATCCCTACATCGCATAGCGCACATCTACACCTCTCCTCTCCATCGACACTCGGTGAAGTCGGCTCGGTCATTAACCGCGCACTACGCATGCTCCGAGAGGCCACCGGACATAGTGCCTACAATCTCGTGTTTCACTCTTCCCCTTATCGCGCCTTTGGCAACTTTCACTGGCACGTTCACATTCTCCCCAAGCTCACCACAAAAGCGGGGTTTGAACTCGGGACAGGAGTCGCAATTAATATTGTCTCCCCCGAGGACGCAGCACAGACCCTCACGGGATCGCCTGACCTTCTCGACAACGAAGCGATCTAAACCAGATCACGCACATACCATAAACAAGGGGAACGTCTTTGACTACTACGATCGAGATCCAGCACAACATACCGGCGCCCATCTCGCTCGTATGGAGCGAGCTCGAGCAGCTCGATCGACACGTGCTCTGGATGACGGACGCCGTTCGAATTGATTTTCAAAGTGACCAACGCAAAGGAGTTGGAACTCGTTTTATCTGTCTCACCAAGGTCGGACCACTCAGTGTCAACGACCATATGACCGTGACGAAGTGGGTCGATCACCACGCCATATCGGTCGAGCACAAAGGACTATTCAAAGGAGTTGGAACCTTTAGTCTTGAGGCCATCGGACCCGATTGGACCCAGGTACAGTGGCATGAGAGTCTCGACTTCCCGCTCCTGTTCGGGCGCGGACTTGGGGAAGCGGTCGCTTCCCCACTCCTCCGATCGATCTGGCGAAAGAATCTTCGTCGCCTCGAGGAAACCGTCATACCAAAAGTAAATAAGGAGAGAGACTCGTGAAGACCACTGAAGGCCGAGTACAGTTCAGAGACTTCGAGACCTGGTTTCAAATCTGCGAGCCAGATGTCACTTCCGATACATCCAAGGCGCCACTTGTTCTCTTACATGGGGGTCCAGGCGTACCCCACAACTATCTCCGCTCCATGGTCGACTTCACTGATTTCGGTCGCACGGTTATCTTCTACGATCAGATCGGTTGTGGGAACTCCACCCATCTCCCAGACGTCGAGCCAGAGTTTTGGCAGCCGGCACTCTTCGCTGACGAGCTGGATAACCTCCTTGGCAACCTCGGACTCGCAGATCGATACCACCTCTTGGGACAATCATGGGGTGGAATGCTCGCCCAAGAGCACGCTGTTCGACAACCTCGCGGACTTCGTTCTCTCGTACTCTCAAATACGGCCGCTGCATTCCCTCACTTCATTGAGGCGGCTCAGGCCCTCATCGCCAAACTCCCCGATGATGTCCGGAATCAGCTCCGAATCCACGAGGAGTCTCGGACCTACTCACACCCCGACTATCTTGCGGCCTGTGACGTCTTCTATCGACGACACGTCCTGCGTCTCAAAGAGTGGCCACCTGAGGTTGAGCAGTCCTTCGCCCTCCTCGATGAGGACCCAACGGTCTATCACGTGATGAATGGACCTTCAGAGTTCCACGTGATCGGATCCGCCAAGGAGTGGAGCTGCGTTGAACGGCTTCCTCTGATTCAAGTTCCCACGCTCGTGCTCTGTGGTCGCTACGACGAGGCAGCGCCAGAGATCCAAGCCCCACTGCTGGAAGGTATCTCCGACTCCAAGCTCGTGGTCTTCGAGGAGTCCTCACACCTCTCTTTCTGGGAGGAGCGTGGCTTGTATATGGAGACCGTGGAAGACTTTCTCTCTCAACACGACTAGCTCAAGATAGTACGCTGATGAGCACCACCGTCACGCACTCGTCACAGCACACGGCCTCCCCTTCGGGACTCTGTCTTTGCAAGAGATACCTATCTCCTGTGCACAGGTGTGTGAGAGTTCGAGGTAAGGGGCCAAGGTAGTAAATGGGCTCCTCGAACCGGCTCCACACCTCTCTCCCACGGAAACTGAAGTAATCTTGTGGCGAGCACTAGAGTGACGCGCCACAAAGCACGCTGTCGATTCCGGATTCCTACCTTCTGACTACCCTACCGAGGGAACCGTTACTCAACCCCTCCGGGTCTCAGTGGAACAGAAGTGCTGGTGACACAGCGACTTGGTACGTCTCATCTCGAAAGTCGATCTGTTGGTCATGTCCTTGTTGCAACACACCTCGTTGCCCATGATCGAGCTGGCATCGTGGTTCGTGACTCGAGCCACACCGTCGCTTTGGAATCTACAGTCCTCTCTCAGTTTAACTAACGACGTCCTTGTGATAAGAAGGCGAATGTCCCACTAAGTGATGCTGCACTGAAAGAAGCAGCGAGAATCCTCGGTGACAGCGGACGAGAGGTTACCGTTGACCTTGAGAGCTATGCACGCCTTGTGGGACAGCAGTGAACGACAACTCGCAGTACCAGCTTCTACGCAGACACCTCGCTGCTCTCCGTCTCAGTGCGGCAGCCGAGGACCTTCCAGCGGTGTTGGAACAGGCAAAGGAGGAGAAGCTCGGTCACACAGCAGTCCTTGAGCGTCTGTTGAGTATTGAGGTCGTGGCAACAGAACAGCGTCGAAGGGTGAGCCTGGAACGCTTTGCCTCACTACCATCACCATGGAGACTCGAGGACTTTGACTTCAGCGCTCAACCATCGGTCGATGCAAGTCTGGTCAACGAACTCTCGACGCTCTCGTTCTTAGACGATGCAACCAATGTCTTGTTCATTGGTCCCCCTGGAGTTGGCAAGACCATGTTGGCGATCGGTCTTGCACGAGCCTCCATTGATTGTGGGTACCGCACCTACTACACCACAGCTGCTGACTTAGCAGCGAGATGTCACAGGGCAGCACTGGAGGGTCGTTGGGCGAATACGATGCGATTCTTTGCGGGTCCACGCTTGCTCATTATTGACGAGGTTGGATATCTGCCACTACAAAGTGAGGCAGCTGCTTCCCTGTTTCAAGTCATCACCCAACGATATTTGAAGAGTTCTACCGTCCTGACAACCAATCTCGGGATTGCTTCATGGGGAAAGATCTTTGATGATCCTATGGTTGCCGCTGCAATGTTGGACCGACTCTTACATCGCAGCGTTGTCTTCAACATTGACGGTGAAAGCTATCGCATGCGAAGTCATCGGGCACGCTCGGAGAATCTCAGAAGGGGGGTGTCGAACCCGCAGATACAGTAATCTCAACAACAGCCCGCTCCAGTGATCAACTGGGGAGTTTCGGTGATCGAACCTGGGGAGTTTCCGAGATCCTCGTCACAGGTTCCAGTTAGAGCTCTGCACCAAAGCTTTGAAGATGCAACCGTTGCCGATGCAGTCCTTGACCGAATCATCCACAGCTCACGACGAATTGAGATGAAAGGAGAGTCCATGCGCAAGCTCCTTGCTCAGCCAACGGAGCTTTGAGAAAGAAGCGAACACGACAACGAGAGAAAACACGCTCAGTGATCATTGGGGTGATCATCAAACTCGACGATCGGCTGACGACATCGAGGAGAGCTACGATGAAAGAGAGAACAACGAGCCATCTCTGAGGGAAGTCCTAAGACTCATACAGGAATGGTCCTAAGAATTCAGCGCTGGTCCAAAGACTCAAGCGACTGGTCCAAGGGTTCAGCATACGCAACTTGCTCCGCTCCTCTTCAAAGACGATCATAAAGAAGACCTACGGGCTTCTCCGGTTACACCAAAGAGACGATCAGCGAAAGCAGACCACAAAGCAGCAACGAAGATGACCCCTGAGCAGTTCCCCGCTCAGAGCTTTCAGAGCCTTCTTCGAGACCTCGGCACCATATGTGCCAATACCATTACTCCAGAGGTTGCGTCTCTTGATCCCTTTGTGGTGATCACCACACCAACCCCGCTGCAGGCAAAGGCCTTTGCACTTGTTGGCACCTCACACAAAATGGGCTACCTGTAGTCATAAGATTCCACCCCTACAGCACCAAAAGAGCAGGTGACGGAGCTGGGCTTACTTCGGGGAGGGGGAACTACGG
>JBMFXG010000033.1:0-17524 GCA_049964535.1 Acidimicrobiales bacterium
AGACTCCCGAGCACTACCGAGCTGGACGCCAATACACGGCGTATGCAGGGCTCATCGCCTCCCACATGGACGTCGTCTTCGACAACATGATGGACGGAACTGCGTGCGTAACCGGACGTGCTCCTTGGCGCTGGAACGACATCGTTGCAGATCTAGGGCACCGACTTGCAGACCTCGCTCATCAGGATCGAGTCCAACACATTAAAACCCTTCGAGATATCGACGGCGCTCGAGCCGCGGGCAAGGTCGGTATCGTCTTCGGCCTCGAAGGCGCAATGCCCATAGAGAATGAGATCGATCGCATCGACATCCTCTTCGGACTCGGAGTTCGCCAACTCGGCATCGCCTACTCAGACTCCAATGCGCTTGGAAGCGGTCTCAACGAGACAACCGACGGCGGGCTTACTGCCTTTGGGCGCAGGGCAGTGCGGCGTATGAATCAGGTCGGCATGGCAATCGACGTCTCTCACTCCTCTGATCAGACCGCCCTTGACGCCTGCGCACACAGTGAAGCACCTATTTTCATTACCCACGCTGGAGCGCGATCTGTGTGGAACACCCCGAGAATGAAGCCCGACGCTGTACTTCGTGCCGTGGCGGCCACCGGTGGCGTTATCGGCATCTCTGCAGCTCCCCATACCACGCTCTCTCAGGACCATCCACACCACTCCATCGACTCAGTCATGGACCACCTCCTCTACTGCATCGATCTTGTCGGAATCGATCACGTCGCATTTGGACCTGACACGCTCTACGGAGATCACGTCGCGATGCACAAGGTTTTTGCCTCGCTTTTGTCGATCGATGGTCGGAGCAGTGCACCCGCTTTCGAACCCGTTCCCTACGTTGACGGTCTGGAGAATCCTACGGAGAACTTTGCAAACATCACGGGTTGGCTCGTCAAAGGTGGCTTCGAGGACGACGCTATCAAAGCGGTCTTGGGAGCCAATATCTACCGATCGCTCGGTCTCGTATGGCCCAACTGATCTCGGCCCTAATCACCACAGAACCTTCTGCAGCGCGAGAACAAACAGGCCACTGGGCCACAAAACGATTACGTCAACACTCGAGACGAGGGTGCAACGAGGTAGTCAGCAACGAAGTCTGGTACTGCAGCTTGCTACGCCACCGTTGATCCTGCGGTCTGCGCACCTATGAAGCGATCGCATTCGTCGCTTCGATCAGATGCTGGATATCGCCGTCCGGAACGCTCCCTCACGACGATCCCACAACCAGGATCTTCTCCGTAGATTTATAAGTAACCGAGGTTCACGCTCAAGCGGCCCAGGCTCTCTTCGGTAGCACACCACTACTACCTTGACAACGAGCCGTACTTCTCCGCAAAGGGCTACGGTTTAGCCACCACCTTCCTCCAACGAGCTCCAGTCTCAAAATCGAAGACTCTCTCCCGTCCCCTTCAGATCTGAGATCGGTACATCTGCGGAATGGAATACTCCGAACTCTTGTTAGTCCATAGGTAAATCGCGCACGACCCATTCCGGAGGAATCATGGCTGATCTCGAGTTTTACTTCGATCCTGTCTGCCCATTCGCATGGATGACGAGTAAGTGGGTCCGACTCGTAGCATCGCAGAGAGCTCTGGATGTGGACTGGCGCTTCATCTCACTACGTTACATCAATGGAGCTCTTGACTACGACACTTCTTTTCCCGAGGGCTATGAGCGTCAACACACCTCGGGTCTCGAGCTCCTCCGAATAGCTCATGCCGTGCGCGAGACCGCTGGCAACGAAGGGGTTGGGCGCCTTTACGAGGCCCTTGGGCGTCATATTTTCGAGACCTCTCCATCACGCCGCAACGAACTAACTCTCAATACGGCGAGTTTCGTCGTGCCGATTCTCGAGGAGTTGGGATACTCACCGTCTCTCCAGGATGCATATGCAGATACCTCCGCTGACGCAACGATTCAACAGGAGTCTGACTATGCGCTCTCACTCACAGGACGAGACGTCGGAACCCCAATTCTGCACTTCAATCCGCCACATGGCACCGCTCTCTTCGGTCCCGTGATCTCTCGTCTTCCAAGCCCTGAAGATGCCGTACAACTTTGGGATCACGTTGAGGGCCTCTCGAGATTTGAGGGCTTTGCTGAGCTCAAACGCAGCCTTCGAGAGACACCACAACTGCCGATCTACCAGGACCGCTCCTAAGGGTCGGTTGAAGCTCGAGATCCGACTCAATTGGGTCACCAGCCACAAACCCCACCGGTCGAAGCCCTAACGAGCTCCCACAGACCTGACGCAGGGCTACTCCATGTGTCTGGGGAGCTTGAGGAGAGCACGGCCAAGGCGGTAGCTATCCAAGATCCAACCCCATGAGCACGATCATGGTAGTTTCAGCTCCTACCATCTACTCCGAGGCGCTGACCACCAGCTGCATCGATTGGAGAGGACATGTCAGATCAGGAACGACCGGAACCGCCACATGTCGACTCCGAGATCGCAACGCTCCTCGGGTTCTTAGAGTACCAGCGAGCGACGCTCAAGTGGAAATGTGACGGGTTGACCGATGTCCAACTCAGGTCCAGACCGACTCCGTCAGCGATCACTCTCGGCGGCCTCCTCAAGCACATGGCATTTGTTGAGGACTACTGGTTCACCGAAGTGGTCCAAGAGGCTCCAAGACTAGATATCTGGAGCGCTACCGAGGGAGAGGGTCAAGAGGACTGGGAGTGGTCGAGTGCGGCCTTCGATCCCGGGTCGGAGCTGCGACAACTCTGGTCAGAGAGCGTGCAACGCTCGCACAACGTCGTCAAAGCTGAGCTCAGCATTACGGACGACGACGCCCTCCTGCGGAGTCACCCTGCCTGGCAGGGCCAAGATCGCGTGTCGCTTCGATGGGTTCTCACGCACATGATCGAGGAGTACGCTCGGCACAACGGACACGCAGACATCCTCCGTGAAGCGATCGACGGAGCGACCGGGGAGTAGCTGAGCTCTCACACCACGACACTCCTTACCACGGAGCGACGACATCGAAGCTTGAATGAGAGCGACACACCAACGCACGCTCTCTTGTGCTTCAAGATGCAACTGATCAACACCACAACGAACTGATCTGAACGACGCGTGCTCGGGAATCTCCAACTCGCCGCCACGTAGCAACCGATCATGCTCACCCCAAGAGCGTTCGCTACGAATAGTGCGGTTACGAAGAGAAAAGAACAGCACTACCATTGACCGAAGAGAGTCTCCGCCTGTCGTCACGGTAACCAACTACGGTCGATCACGCTGTACACGGTGAGACTCAACCGAAAGAACCATGAGGAGATCGAACGATGAGCGAACACCGAGTTAGCGATGACACGACCAACCAGGACTCAAACCCTGAACCCAGTGATGACCTCGTCACGACAGACCATATCCTCAACACTCCTTCTGGAGAGCTCCGCTACCGTGCAACCTCAGGAAGAGTCGTCCTCAAAGAGGAAGGTTTTGAGGGCGAAACCTACCTTGGGAACAAGGCCAAGGCTGAGATGTTCGTCACCTCGTACATTGTGGAAGGCGCCGACCCACAGAAACGTCCAATCACCTTCGCCTTCAATGGTGGACCTGGTTCATCAAGCGTATGGCTTCATCTCGGACTCCTCGGTCCCAGGCGAGTTGTTATGGGAGATGCCGACTCACCACTACCTCCACCGTGGGGACTAGCGGACAACGCTGAGACGATCCTTGCGCAGACCGATCTTGTCTTCATCGATCCAGTCACGACCGGGTACTCCCGAGTTGTCGAGGGCGGCAAGACGGCCGAGTATCACGGGTTTCAGCGTGATCTCGAATCTGTTGGTGCTCTCATTCGCCTCCTGACCACCCGATACGGGCGCTGGCTCTCACCGAAATTTCTCGCAGGCGAGTCCTACGGAACGCTTCGCGCCAGTGCCCTCGCAGATCATTTACAGACCCGCTATGGCTGGTTCCCAAACGGGATCATCTTGATCTCATCCGTAATTGACATGGGCACGATTCGTTTCACCGAGGGCAACGATCAACCCACGGCTCTCTACCTGCCGACCTATGCGGCGCTCGCGCATTACCACGGACTACACGGAGATCGCTCCCTCGACGAGGTCAGGGCCGAGGCAGAGGCACTAGCGGAACGAGACTATCCATGGGCACTTGCTCGCGGTAATCGGCTCTCTGCAGCCGAACGCCAAGAGATCATCGGAAAAGTAGCCTCGGTCACCGGTCTGAAGGACGACTACGTTCGTCGGGTCGATCTGCGCATCGAACACCAACGATTCTTTCGTGAGATCCTTCGAGAGCGGGGCCAGATCATTGGGCGACTCGACGGCCGGTTCTTGGGCTACGACCCAACCGACGGCGACGACAAACCAACGTACGATCCGAGCAATATCGCAATTCACGGTCCGTACTCAGCTGCGTTCAATCACTACGTCCGTGAAGAGCTCAACTACAAGAGCGACCTTCCCTACGAGATCCTCACGAACCGTGTACAGCCTTGGAGCTATGCAGAGTTCGAGGGGAGGGCGGTCAGCATCTCATCGATGCTCGGCGAGGCGATGCGTCACAATCCTGAGCTACGTGTTCACGTGGCGTGTGGATTCTACGATGGGGCTACCCCGTACTACGCCGCTGAACACGCCTTTGCTCACCTCCAGATACCTGATCATCTACGAGACAATATCGAGATGTGCTACTACCCAGCAGGTCACATGATGTATGTGCATGAGCCAAGTCGACAGCGTCAGTGTGCCGATCTCGCCTCTTTCATCTCACGAAACTGAGAGAGACCACACTCGACTCAGACCTCTAGCGTCCCCGTGGATCTATCTCATTTGAAACTTTGAACCAGCAAGACAATGAAGGATCGGCCTCGTAGTCCGATCCTTCATTGTCAAAGAGAGCAGTACTGATCCGGCTGCCACAAGTCCCAGGGTTCACATCGGCTCAACTCCACGCGCAGTACGCTCGGCCCGTTCTGTGTCAGCTGAAACATCAACTCAGTCACCGAGCTTTGGCGAACCGATCAGCGTCTTGAGACCCATCGATCCTGATCACAACGTCGATAGGTCACAGAGACAGCATGCGATCTCAACTTCGCCTGCACCGTCCCAAGCATGGACTCCGAGAGCCAGGGAGTGGGTGATTCCTCGCCGCCCACGAGAGCGGCGCTCATCGCACCTCCGCCGCTCTCCCCAGCTTGTCACCAGCGATTCCCAAGCTCACCTCTCTAAGTTAAGAAGATAAGGTTCGAGTGGGGCCACAGCAGAGAAGATGTAAAGAAGTAGAGCTCAGTAATGCAGACAAACCGTTCCTGGAAAAAATGGCTCATCGGCGTGATCGCGGTCGTTGTCGTCGGCCTCGTCGGTGGTCCATTCGTCTTTATCCACTACATCGAGGGGCCACCAAAGGCTCGACTCGCTCTTCCCAACTTTAAAAACTCTGCAAACAGCTCTGCCTTGGGCTCGGGCACAACCAACGGCACGTGGGAGGTTGGCCAAGGATCGACAGTCGGGTATCGAGTGAAAGAGATTCTCTTCGGACAGTCCACGACCGCGGTCGGTCGAGGATCTCAAATCTCAGGAAGCGCAACGATCAGCGGTAAGACGATCTCTGCTGCGCACTTCAGCGTCAACGTCGGAAGCATCAAGAGCAACCAAGCACAGAGGAACGCCCAGATCGATATCAGGATCATGGACGTAGTTAACTACCCGACCGCCACCTTCGTCCTCACCCGGCCGATCCATCTGAGTTCGCTTCCCACGACATCCGCACCTCTCTCTGCCACCGCTACCGGTAATCTAACGCTTCACGGTGTCACCCACCGGGTCACCTTCGATCTCAAAGCGGAGCGAGTCGGTAACAGCATCGATATTTTGAGTGACCTCAACATCGTCTTCGCACATTGGCACATCACCAACCCCTCGATCGCTGGATTCGTAACAACCGCCAATCACGGCCTTCTTGAGGTTCTCCTCCACCTCAACAGAGCTTGAGTAGTCCTACGACTGTACGACATCCGATGCTTCTCTCCGATTCCAGAGTTCAAAGCTTCGCAACAGGCTCTGGTCTCGATATCGATACGACGTTGCTCCGAGATGGGCAGCTCCAAGTTGGAGGATCGAGGCAATCACAATGACAGCAATGATCGACACTGCTACCGAGGTGATCTGAAGGAGAGCGATCAAGAGCACGATCGCTACGATCCGCCCAGCATTCGTTGCAATCTCTCTCGAGAGCACGTAGCCGCCACGTCGCTGAGCTGCATCACGATCATGGTCGATCTCGTCCAACATGACGCTGGAAAGGGGAACCATCAGGCCTGGATATAAAAGCCCAGCGGAGAATCCGTACACGAGCAGAATCGGCAGTCCAGATCCAACTATCAACAGAACGACTGCCGCTGTATAGCCGCCTGCACCGATCCACATGCACCGACCCCGCCACGAGGGACGGATTCGCCCTGCCACTACCGAGCTTCCCACGCCGGCTATCGATGCAAGTGAAGCGAAGGTTCCTTGAGAAGTTGTGGAGTGGGCAACGAGTGCAACCAAAATGATCATGCCCAGATCCGCGCCGGCCTGTTTGAAACCGTGAAAGGCCATCGCAATCCAAGCACGACCCCAGCCTGCTTGTCGCAGCGGTAACTTCAGTGCTTCAATCGTCGAGACCCCACCCACGCCGTGCTCGGAATCGAGCCTCCTCGAGATCCACCATCCTCCAAGAAAACTCAAGAGCGCACCGGCAAAGACAACGAGGAATCCCTTCTCTCCTCCGATCCGCTCTATCAGAACTCCAGCAAAGAGCGGCATCACAACGTTGAGGGTGCTCATGGAGGCAAAACTCAGACCGTAGTAGTGGCTACGCTCAGGACGATCTACCACATCATAGATGAGCGTGTTATTACCAAACCAGTACGTTCCGCCCGCGGCACCATTGAGCAGACCCAGCGGAAAGGCGAGAGGACCCACGTTCTTGCCGAGCATGATCAGTAGAGCGTAAAACAGCGCTGTCAGCACCAATCCAACTCGGAAGAGACGTCTAGGAGTCCACTCGGGGAAGAGCTCCACGATCACGCCCGACATGACGATGAGTCCGAGATATCGACCTAGTCCGTAGAGAGCGACCTCTAGCACGCTGCCGCTCGTCACGTAGAAGAACAATGAAACAAAGACCGCCGAGAGCGCAAATCCAGCGGATACCATCGACGAGCTAGCCAGCAGTCGCTCCGCCGGCCTCCTCAACTGCAGCAATCGAACTCTCCCGAGCCCGATGCTCTCAACCCCTTCGCTCACGTCCCTCTCGATCTCTTCCACCTTGCGATAGCTCTCTCTACGTTTCGGCTCCCCACGAACCAACCGCCACTCATCCCCAAAGGAGTTGTACCGCCACCAAAACACCCCAATCACGCAATGCCTTCGCACATGAAGTGCTCCACTGCGCAGAGTCATTCCGCTCGTGCGCTGGCGAAGTTAACTCAGCGAGAAGGCGTCGTAGTCGCACGAAACGAGTGTCGTGACGCGCCCATGAACGTGACGAACTGCTACCTCTCCTTCCACTTTATCGACAACAACACACAAATTCCTAAGCTCTGTGCACGGACTCACAGCGCACTCATCTATGGAGCTCATTCCTGTCGGTGTTGCGCCCAACTCCCCCACTCTCACACCAAGCCTCGCACTGGCTCAAAGGGGTTCGCTGCACCATTGGACTCGTGGTCAGCTGGCAACTCTTCTCGCTCGAAGAGATCGACCTGCGCGCAGATCACCGCAGCTAAAGGTAGCGACCAGGGGCTCCTGGATCGTCACCCAGGCGCTCATCCACCTAGGTGCCTTCCTCTGTTGCCCATGAGACGTCTCACTTCGATTCGTGGCTGACCACGCTCTCGACGGTGCAACAACCTCAAATGACGAGCGAGCCAATCATCCAGGAGTTATACGCCGCGGGAGGTTTGGTGAGCCGACTCGCGCTCTTACGAAGCGTACGACGCTCTCAAAGCCGCTCCAAAAGAGTTCGCTCGATCTCGATCCCACTTTGGTGACTAGAGTTACAGCAGAGTACAAATGTGTAAGTCACACCACCGCACGATAGAGATAGGGTCGCAGAATCTTGAAAATAACGATCATTGGAGCCGGAGCAATCGGCGGGACCCTCGGAGCATACATGGTCCGCAACGGTCACGACGTGCTCTTCTGTGATATCGACGCTGCTCACGTCGAAGCTATCAACACACACGGGCTCACTATCGAAGCCCCTACCGAGACCTTTACCGTGTCGGCACCGGCGGTCACGCCTGACGACCTGCCCGATACCATCGAGCACGCACTCATTGCGGTCAAAAGTCACCACACCGCCACAGCAGCTGCCCTCATACGAGAGCGATTGGCTCCAGATGGCTACGTCCTCTCCACCCAGAACGGGCTCACTGCCGCATCGCTCATCGACGCGGTCGGGATCGGCCGCGTCCTGGTAGGGTTCGTCAACTTCGGCGCTGACTACCTCCATCCCGGGGTGATTATGCAAGGAAATGTCGCTACCTTTCGGATCGGCGAGCTCCAAGGGACTACCGATTCAGAAAGAGTCCGAGAGCTCTGTGCCGCTCTTCCCTACGCCACCCCCACCGACAACATTTTGGGATACCTCTGGTCAAAGGAGGCCTACGGCGCAATGCTCTTCGCAGGGGCCGTCTCCGATCTCACCATTGCAGAGACCCTCCGAGACCCGAAGTGGCGACCACTCATGCTCGCCTTGGCTCGCGAGGTCCTCGAACAGGCCCCGGTTCCACCTGAGAGCTTCGATGGTTTCGATCCCGATGATCTCGAGGGTTCGCTCGATCGACTCGCACTCTTCAACGAACGAAGTGCCAAGGCCCGAAGCGGGGTCTACCGCGACCTGATGGTTCGACGACGTAAGACCGAAGTTGATGGCATTCTCCACGATCTCAAGGGTCCTCTCACAACCCTGGTCGGGGAGATGATTCAAGCGATCGAGCGTCAAGAGCGAACCTGTGAGGTCGCAAACTTAGAGCTCCTCGCTACGTACCAACGCGCGCTTGCACTACCGCCCGAAACCAACGCTATCGTACGCATCATCTCCGCACCGAAACGTAGCCTGAGCGGACCGTTGGTTGGAGTGGCCATTGCGGTCAAAGACATTATCGATATCGAAGGACTCCCTCGCGGTAACGGTAACAGCATTGATATGGGAGGGGAGCCAGCACGCAGCGATGCTCCCGTCATCACTGCCCTACGTCAGGCCGGAGCCGACATCTTTGCTACGACGGCACTGCTCGAGTATGCAGCTGGAGCTCTCCATCCTGATCTACCGGAAACGATGAATCCGCTTGACCTCACCAAGACTGCAGGTGGTTCGAGCGGTGGATCAGCAGCACTCGTGGCAAGTCACGTCTGCCCCGTTGCGCTTGGTACGGACACCGGCGGATCGATCCGGCTCCCCGCACACTACTGCGGCATCGTTGGCTTCAAGCCAACGCATGGGCTGCTCTCGCTCAGTGGTGCTACCGCTCTCGCCCCAACCCTCGATCATCTCGGAGTCCTCGGATCAACGATCGACGCTGTCAGCAAGGTCTTCTCCGCACTCACGGGAATCAAGTCCGCTCCCTTCAGTGGACCGCTACGCATTGGGCTCCTCACCTCCCGGATGACCCACAGCGCTATTAACCCTGACGTCGCCGCCGTGCTCAAGTCAGCAACGGAGCGCCTTCGATCGAGAGGTTTCGCAATCACCGAGGTGGAGACCGGTCCAATGGAGGAGATCGACCGTACCTTTGAGGACATCTTCTGCTATGAGGCGTACCAGGTACATCGAGAACGACTGAGCACCGAGCCAGAGCACTTCGGCGAAGCCACACGACGCCTACTTCTCACGGGTTCAGGTATCACAACAGATCGCTACAACGAAGCGTCTCAGCGCCGAGCAAGTCTACTCGCTGCGAACGATGCTCTCTACCACGATGTGGATGTGCTCATCTCTGCCGTCGCACCGTTCGTTGCCCCGACCACGACACCGGAGATGGATACGCCCGAGGGTGCACTGGAAGGACTCTTTACTCAAACCTACAATCTCACCGGTGCGCCAGCAATCTCGTTGCCGTGTGGTCTGACCGCGGCCGGCCTACCCGTGGGCCTTCAACTCTCCTCGCCCCGAGGCTCGGACTCCACACTCTTGTCAATCGCTCAGATCCTCGAACAGACCCTAGAGGCTTCAGGGTGACGAGTACGATTCCACGGTCGGGACCACTGCAGCATCGCACGCTCTGAATCCGGAGTGGAGCTCCCACTACCTGCCGCTCCAGTACTCGCCCAGCGTCGATGTATTGGAGCCTTCTCAGGATAGGGAGGCACAACACAGTACTCAGCGCAGCTCAAAACCGTAGACCGAAGACGACCACTCGACCCCACGGAACAGTACCGAGCGTTGCCGGCGGGCCCGACCTACCATCACCGGTTATCGCTACCGCCTATCCCCATGCATAGCCAGATCAACACAGAGAGGACCTGGCGGGTTCCAACGGAAAACGACAGTAAACGATCCTTCGGTATTCGCACGAGACGGCAGCTCCACCAGCACAATGCCGATCCCCAGAGCGAGCCTCCTCCAAGAGCTCAGACGCACCAGAGGCGGTGGCGGCGAAGCCCCTAACAGACAAGACCGAGGAGGCCGTAAGGCTACACCGATCCAATTCGCTCGCCACGGACTCTCTATAACGCAACCTCAGAAGAGGGAGTGACCTCCATCGATGGAGATCGTCTGGCCCGTGATCCAACTCGCCGCGTCGGACACAAAGAAGTACACCCCATTTGCTATATCAACTGCTGAGCCGAGTCGACGCAGTGCAATTCCTTCAACGAGTCGCTGCTGACCCTCCGCTCCGTAGCTCTCCCACTGCGCCTGCGTCGAGGGATTTGAGAGAATGAATCCCGGAGCAATTGCGTTCACCGTTACTCCGAATGGACCGAGTTCGTGAGCCATCTGTCGGGTGAAGCCGATCTGCGCAGCCTTGGAGGATGCATAAGCCTGAATTCCGGTCAGACTCACGCTACGACCGGCTCCGGAACTGATATTGACGATTCGACCCCAACGCTGTGACTTCATGGAGCGAGCTACTGCTCTCGTGCAGAGAAAGGTGCTCGTCAGATTGGCATCAACCACTGCACGCCAGCTTTCAATCGTGATCTCGTCGATCGGATGATGAACTTGCCCAACGACACCTCCCGCGTTATTGACCAAGATATCCACCGATCCGAGCTCAGCAAAGTACGCAGCAACCGCCTCGGCATCGGTGAGGTCAACATCCTCCTTGTCGATCCGCTGCACGTCTGCGCCTTCGGTCTCTAAACGATCTGCGATCGCGGTCCCGATTCCATGCGCGCTTCCCGTCACAACCACCTTACGGCCGCTGAGAGGTCCTTTCTCTGTCGCCACTGCTACCACACCTTCCTACGTCAATCTCTCCAGCACACCACCATCGCTTTTCCGACTGAGATGGCTCTTCATAACTCACTACAGAACAGCTCACTCTAGAACAGCAAAAACAAGGTTCCCGAGGGGCCTCGATCACTCAAGCTTGCATCTCCATCATGAGCTCTCCGGGGCCGCATCTGATCTCTCAGCTTCACTACGCTCGGTCTCCGTTGTCGAGACTACTCCTCTCACTGCGCCCACTCGCCGCTGGAACGGTACAGGCCGCTCCCCAGAGGGATACGCCAGTCATGCCTGCCAGATCCCTCTGCGCACCCTCTTCGCTGGGAGGTTGGACCCACGGGTCGCCGACCGCACTTCCGAGATACGATGATCCCCCACCAAATCCCGCCCACAAGTACGCCACTGCTTCACGGAGTCGTGATACCAAAGACCCTTGAGTGCAACGGCTTTGAGTCGGTTGCGCGCACGGGTCGCCGCGAACGAGGGCAAAGCGCGAATCGAGACGCTCGCCGACACGGTCTCAGCGAAAGCAGCAGGAGTCACGAGCAACGCCGCGGCAACGAAGATCTAGCTGGTACCTTGCGCAACCTCGGCACACACACCGGTTCATCCTCCAGTACCGATAGCACGATGCTCGGGCCAATCCTGAGCAATTCTCTCCGAGAACCGAGCCAGGGACGAATTCTCGGGCGGCACTGCTCCACTACATAGCTGACGCTCTGCGCGGCACGACGAGACGAACGTTGCGATCGAGGAGGCTTCCACGTTTCCGATCTAACGCGTCACTCGGCCCAGAGTTGGAGGCGATCAAGCGATGCCATGAAGCAAGATCCAACACAGTTTCTACTCCTTTGGGGACAAGCGGCGCACCGTGATCGATCATCTCGCACACGATCTCGAGGCGATCCTGACAGTCGACCAGCTCGATCGCCCTCACTTGACAGGGCCAATCCGCTATGGATGACGACGTGACCTCCCAGAGACCAGATCCAGGTACCGAGGGATCACGGTGCGCAAGGACCCGATTCCGATGCGTATGACCATTCAGCCAAAGGACAACGTTGGGGAAGGTTGTCAAGAGCGCAATGAGCTGTTCGGTAGAGACACCGACTTCGTCCGATCCGATCGCCGCCTTCTCTATCTCTGTCGAAGGGTGATGCGAGATCACCACAACGTACCGACCGGACGTCGCAGCAACCTCGAGCTCTCGTTTCAACCACCGCATCTGAACGAGATCCACAAAGCCCCTCGCACCTCCTCCACTGTGTGCGGTGTCGAGCGCGAGGACTCGCACACCCGCAACCGGGTCAAAGACGTAGTAGGCCCGTCCCTCCGCCACATTCCCCTCGGTAAATCCGTGACCTACCGGTAGGCCGGGAGCACTGAGGTACCTCGCTATCACGTCGTGAAGATCGAGGTGCTGGCGAGCCTGGTCAGAGGGAACCCTACGAAAAGGTGCCATCGACAGAAAACGCTCCGGTGACACATGAAACTCATCGCTAGCGTCGAGAGTCACCGAGCTCGGAGCCATCACCGCCTTCCGGCTACCGATGGTTAGCTCACGCACTCCCCGAGTCACGCGACCCATCCCTCCAACCAGCACTTCGTGATTCCCATTACAAGCGATCCACGGTATCGATAGGCCGGTCGAGACGGTATCTCGCAACGCTTCGGTTATCAGATTAGGAACAACTGGAAAACCTCTCGCCGTGCTGTAGAGGTCTTCCCCAGTCTCTGGATGCCAGTACCACTCGTCGCCAAATGGAGCTGCCTGGACGAACGATCGGTCGTCAACAAGACCGGTATTTACCCGAACCTCTCCACCGCTCAAGATGTTCACAACCGTGGCAAGCTCGTTCTCTTGCGCATTATCGATCAAATCGCCCGTAGTAATTACGAGATCGAGAGCTCTACCCGTCCGACCTGAAGGTCCGAGAGCATTGATAGACGACATCATTGCGCACAGCGCAGAGGCAACGAGAATCTCCTGTGGTCGATGGCCAGGGATAAAAAGAGCGAACTCCTCCGCTCCCGCAAAGCGGTTGACGAACTCGAACCGAGTGGGCGATTTCACATCTGCGAACTGTACGTCAGTCAGGTGAACAAATCGAAAAAAGCTTACTCCATCGTGGTCTCGCTGGAGTCCCGCCACTTCCTCCGATGCCTGCACGTCGCCGTCTTCAGATGGGAGGTCACGTCGGACTAGAAGCGATTCGGGGGGCCCATACTGTAGGCCGAAGAAATCACTCTGCGATCCACGTTGCAGACGTGAGCCTCGCACGATGGTTTCGAGCACAGTACTCACCGTTTCAGCCATCGTTCCCCTCCACACGTCCTGCAGCCAACGACTCTGTCAACAAGAAGATTATGCCTTCGCCGCACCGGAGGGGCGTTCGGTGCGGCGTCCGACCTGGGGGAGTCGGTGGCATAACCGGGGTGAAGACTCTCGTAACATTCGTAACGTCAAGACCTGAGGTACAGGACCGACTCGCAACTAGAACCGTCCGAATACCCTTGACTATGTTCTAGGCAACCAGGGTTCCAAATCCATGACAACATGGTAAACAACGATAAAATCTTTGTCAGGCCGTTCGTGGCTACAGTATCGATGGGCCGCTCCGCAAAACATCTGTGGAGCCGCTCGTCAACAAAGGCTCGAGCTCTCCCACTCCTATCGATCTTGAGAACATGATAGAGTTCACCGCCAGAGACGAACCTTCCAAGGAGAGTTGTGAATCGAAAAGACGGAGCAGCTCCTGCAGTTTCGATGGCGCCGCAACTCTCAAAAAGAGCCGCTCGCAAGCGGAAGCGTGCGAGAAAACGAAGTAGAGCCAACCGCAAGGCTCACACCCGACCTCTTAGTACCGACCCCCAACGCTGCGGAGACACCTCGATAATCACGCGTCTCGACGCACAGATCGGCACGTATAGCTTCTCACAACGCTGCCGGCGTGTCTACCCTCCAAAGGACTGACGAAGCGCAGCGCTCACTCTCGTAACAACCTCTCGAGCAGCCGACAAGAAGAGCTCCATTGAGGCGAAACCGTGAATCATCGAGTCGTAGCGCCAAAGTTCGACCGGCGTACCAGCAGCGGCAAGTCGATCAGCGTAGGCCACCCCCTGATCTCGAAGCGGATCGTAGCCCGCCACAACGACCACTGCTGGAGCAAGTCCGCCTAAGTCCGGTGTCGAGACCACAGAGAATAGTGGGTCCTCGAGCTCGCTCGGGTCATTAAGATACAGCTCACCGAACCAGACCATATCCGCCAGCGTCAGAAAGTATCCCTCAGCATTTTCAAGCGCCGAGGGATAGTCGTTGCGGCCATCGACGACCGGATAGAGCAGCGCTTGAAGCGCTAACTCTGGTCCTTTGCGGTCGCGTGCTAACACGCTCGTAACCGCAGCAAGGTTTCCTCCGGCGCTATCACCTGCAACGGCAATTCGTCCACCGCTACGACCTAAGAGCTCATCACGATGCTCCGCAACGTAGAGCAACGCTTGGTAGCACTCCTCAACCGCACGCGGGAACTTGTACTCCGGCGAAAGCGCGTACTCCACCGATACCACGACGCCCGCTGACTGCCGTGCCAACGAGCGAGCGAGAGCATCATGAGTCTCAATACTCCCAAGAGCAAAACCCCCGCCGTGAAAAAATACCGTGATACCGCTACACGCACGTGCCTCCAACGGCCAGTAGATGCGTAGTCCTACCTCCCGGCCATCGACGGTCATAGATCGGTCTTCGACCCGATCGACTTCTGGCCTCGTTGCACGATCGAGCTCAGAGATCGAAGCCAGCGAGGCGCGTGCTCCCTCTACGCCAAGCTTCGCCAACGACACAGGCTCGTCCCCACTTTGGGAGTTCAACATTCCCAAGAGTGCTTCGACCTCTGGATCAATCATGCTTGCCTCCGAACTCTCTTTCCACACCATCCAACGCGCCAGTCAGTTCCAACTTTCGCCGCTACCGCCCCTGCGACCGACGGGAGTAGTCAAACTGCTCTATCTACGCCACGACGGCCGCTGCGCAGCGGCCGTCGGACTCTCAATACGATTACTCAAGGTAGGCGTCCCACTCACGGTCACGTGGAGAGAGCCTATCAACCCGGCACCACCGACGAAAGTCAGCCTTGAACGACGTGACCCGGTCGGCGCAGGTGGGACCAAGGAGCCATCGCTTCCTCAACTTTTGCCACGAGCGGAGCGTCAACAACGTGCTCGAGCGTTGCTACGTTACGGCGCACTTGCTCAACTGAGGTAGCACCGGCGATCACCGAAGAGACCTCTGGATGAAAGGTCAGGTAGCCGAAAGCGAGATCTAAAAGCTCCATTCCGGCCTCGCGAGCCACCTTTTCAAGCACCTCGAGAAGATCGAAGTTCGTCTTCTCCAACAACTCTGGGCGGCTAGCTAGACGAGTTCCGCTCACCGCTGGTTCATTACGGTGGAACTTGCCGGTCAGGAGTCCCGACTCTAAGGGGAAGAAGGGAAGGACCCCGACCCCGAAGTGCCGAGCGGCTGGCAAGAGATCGAGCTCAATGTCTCGATGGAGGAGGTTGTAGTAGTTCTGGGCCGAGATAAATCGCTCTGAGCCAATCTCTCGTGCGAGATGGTCTGCATCGGCAACCTGCCAACCCGCAAAGTTTGATGAACCGATGTAGCGGACCTTACCTTGATGAACCAGATCGCTGAGAGCCTGCAGCGTCTCCTCGACCGGCGTCTTCTCATCGGGTGCATGCAGCTGATAGAGGTCGATATAGTCAGTGTCGAGACGCGTGAGAGAAGCTTCTACGGCCTTCATGATGTATCTCCGAGAGCCTCGAGCTACGTCACCGGTGCCCATATCCAGACCGAACTTGGTTGCTAGGACGAACTCATCTCTACGACCTTTGAGGATCTTCCCCATGAAGGTCTCCGAGGTGCCTTTCCCTCCGTAAATATCGGCGGTGTCGAAGAGGTTGATTCCACTATCGAGTGCTTCAAAGAGCACCTCGCGAGATCGATCGTAGTCACACCGTGCACCAAAATTATTGCACCCAAGACCAACTACTGATACCGTGAGCCCACTCGTGCCTAACTGACGAAACTCCATGCCATTCCCTCTCTTCGTTCTCAACCCTGTTGCCGCTGTGCTCCCGACCGACGCGCTGCTAAGACCAGACACTCATCTTCGATCATGAAAAGCAACGTACGAACGCTCCCCGAGCCCATAGTGACCCTACCCTGAGACGATCCTCATGCTGGTCGTAGCCGAGCTCTCGCACTCAACGAAGGTCACGCACTTGCAGTCGTCGGTGCAGCTCTACTACGCTCAGTCCGAGCGCATCGGCTGCGGTCTTGAGATCCTCAAACTCCGGTTTCTCACCGTAGACGGTTGACTTCAAACGAATCTCTCGACCCTCGAACTCAGACCTTCGCATCTGAGCGTCGACAACACTGCGTTGCTCCCTTCGGTAGCGAAGACCTGGCGACGCGGTTCGACGGTGCAGCCACTGAACCAGCTCCTCTTCTATCTCAGTTGGCGCAAGGATTGTGACCTCATATCCGGGCCGACCCTTCTTCCCAATCACCATCGAGATCCACGCGTCGAGCGCTCCACGCTCGTGAGCCTCATCCACAAGACCGCCCAAGAGTTCACCACTGAGATCATCGAGGTGAACGCTCAGGACTGCGACTTCTCGCACCAAGACATTCGGTTCGGGCACGCTGCCCAAGAGGCCCTGCAGAAGGTTCGGTCCATTCGGATTCTCTCGTTCACCGGCACCGTAGCCAACCGAAGCGACCGAGAACGACGAGAGCTCCTGGGTCACCATCCCAGCTCGATCGAGGGCCACGAGCAATGAGGCTCCGGTCGGCGTTGTCCATTCGAACTCCTCAGGGCGAAAGGTCACCCGTATCCGCTGCGAGTTCGTAAAAATCATCGCTACAGCCGGGCCTGGATTGGGTAACGCTCCATGCGCCATGGTGACCACACCGCTCCCAAGCGCCACGTCGGTAACGCTAAGCATCGACACCTCGAGCAGCTCTAAAGCGATGAAGGACCCAAGGAGATCCACCACGGTATCGAGCGTCCCCAACTCATGGAGCGCCGCTTCCCCAGCA
>JBMFXG010000034.1:0-17194 GCA_049964535.1 Acidimicrobiales bacterium
CACGATGTAACACTATCACACCCAGTTCACTACGTCAAACCACTCGTGTCTACATTTTCAGCTAGTTCTTAACGATCCACCCTGTTCATCGGTGATATTGGGGTCAGAGGGGGTCGTAAGTTCGGATTAGCTTGCGCTTGCCATAAAGGGAGTAGTTCTTCTTCCAGATCGCCTCGAGCTGGGGTCTTAGCTGAACGTTTCACTCTGCTCGGTCCGATGGCGTTGGGCTCTCTCTGTCGTAGTAGGTGGAGGGGGCGATCTGGCACTGGGTACAGACGTACTCCTGGAGATCCACCCCTGCCTACCGGACTCGTTGTCGCTATGGGCCGGGGTGGTTGTTTGCAACTACTTCTTCTGTCGGCGGTCGAGCTCCGCCCCGAAGAAAACTGCTGCTGCTTGCAAGATATCGTTGGCTCGCCTGTGTTCACGATTCTCCTTGCGTAGCCTCTTCAGCTCATCTCTCTCCTCGGTGGTGAGACCGGGCCGATTACCTGCATCTACTTCTGCCCTCTTCACCCAGGTGCGCAACGATTCGCTACCTACGAAGAGTTGACGAGCCACCCGTGAAATCACGTTCACATCACTGAGATCTCAAGCACGTAGATCGAGCACCATCTTGGTCGCTCGTTCCTTGAGCTGAGGGAGATACCTCATCTGTCCGGGTCTCTCTTTTGCCATGTTCCATCCTTACCTCCAAGGAACAAAGCCTCCGGCAGGCCCAGGCCGATTCACTGTGACGCTAACGGCATTCAAAGGTCCATGGGAAGAACTGGGTCCTGTTACGATCATGCGACTGCGGAATCGTTCTGGTCGATCTTCAAGCACGAGTACTTCTACCGTCACGTATTTGGAAATCTGGACGAACTTCGAAGAGGAATAGCCGACTACATGGCGTTTTACAACAACCAACGGCGATACTCGAAACCTAGGAACATATCACCGGTCAACTACGAGCTAGCCTTAGCAACAGTCGCTCAAGCGGCTTAAGTCAGTGTCTACTGAATCTGGGTAATCTCACCCGTCCTCAATTGGGATCAAGTGCTTCTGGCCCTCGTCGTCGACGCCCATCAACACCAGCACGCAGATCTTGGGGTTGTCATTGCGGATCTCTTGATAGATGCCATCGGCGAAGAGAAAGGTGAATCGGACCTTGGAGAGATCACGGGTGTTCCACTCGTTGAAGTCATGGGTCCAAGACTTCTTCAGCTCACCAAGCACCGCCGGCGTGAGTTTCTTAGCGCCCTCACCGAGCACGACCTCAAGAACCGAAGCCACATCGCGCTCGGAGATATCTTTCAAGTAGGCGTAGGCGGCCCAGGCCGAGATGGACTCCGAACGGCGCAGGTACCTGGGGACCATCGATGACGCAAAGTTCACCACTTCACCGTCACGGGCACGGATGCGTGGGACCACGACCTCGACGTCTCCGACCGCCGTGGTGACGTGGCGAGCGGGCAGGTAACCGTTGCGCACCACGTCGCGACCCTCAGCACGTAGTTGATGAAGCACTGCCCGCACTTCGGTCTCAAGGGCGACGGCGATGAGCTCTCTTGCGTGACCGCGCCCAAATTCGGTGATGGGATCGGAAACTTCGTTGCTTGCGCGTGCTTCGAGGCGCAACGAGAAGTCGGGTTTAGCATGGTCATGAGTGAGGTCTCCTTGTTGGGTTTAACATGTCAATGACAATTCAACACGGAGCCCGGCCCACCTAACGATCCAGCGGGACTCATCAACTCAAGGCTTCAAACACAACTTTCCTCCATATCTCCACATCGGGTATTGACTCAGGAAGAAGTGTGGCAGAGGTCGCCAAAGAATTCTCAATCGCCGAAGATTCACTATTGGGGATCCCTCAACCTCTTGAGGTTGTGGTGGGAGCGGGGATGGTTGAGCATGGGACGATGAGCGCATTGCTTCGCTACCGCTGAGGGTACTTTTTTGCAGCCCTCGTTGCGTTGGAGATCGACGTAGCCGTTGACCTTGACGAAATGGCGGTCGGGTATCTGTTCGAAGTGAGCCAAGTCTCCGGTGCGACCTACCGACCTTTCTTGGTGGCCCACAGTGGTCGTAAGGCTGTTCTCTCCGTTGAGCTCGATGACGTCACTGCGTCGTTATCCACTAGGTCAGTCGAAGTGACACCGGGAGTAGGGGCGCTAGCTCTTAGATGCCTCAAGCGCGGCGATAGAGATACTACGGACTTCGTACCTACTCGTAAGAATACGTAGGGTGACGAACCAACCGTCTGCAAAATTCGGCGCCTTAAAGTCTCTGCTTGGCAGCCTCCCCACGGATCTCCGGTGCACTGAAAGGTGAGCTGTGAACACGAACGAGCGGCAAGAGGTCAAAAGTAGTGGAGCTGGCGGTTGAAATCTCTCCGACGAGGGCCGTTTTCTCCCTACACATCAGTGTAGTTTTGACGTTGGAGGTGTAGGGTAGGGCAAGACGAATCTCGGGCTCAGGTGCTCGCTGGGCAGATATCGTCACATGGGTTCGCTCTAGTGGTTGTTAAGTTTCGAAGAGCTCCCAAGCGAGCAGGCTGTCGATGAGATGAGCAGAAGCTCGCGAGAACTCGCTCTGCGCCTCGAAGATCGCGGTAAGGCTTCTTGACCCTGAGGTACGAATTGCGGCCGCACAGTTGCCTGCGACAGAGTGGAACGTTGCGTGGGCTTCTACGACATCTTGGTATTCGAGAAGATTTGAGTACAGTTGTGCGCCTGGTCCGTAGAGCCACTTGCCGATATCGCAGACGTCGTCGCGGCTCGCAGTTTCGGGATCGATGGGGGTACCTCCGTTGGCTGCGGTTCTCAATTTGAATCGCCAGCGACCGTGGGCTGTGACCGCCGATTTGAGCACATTGAGAAGCTCGTCATCGTGAAGCATTGAGTTACCTGCTTACCTGTCTTGATCCGCCCAGCCTCACTCTAAATCTCTTCTCCACGTTGCCCTCGTAGATTTTTGGGTAGCTATCTGACGTCACTATCGACTCGCTCGACTCCGTTGAAGGTTCAGAGATATGGAGATCCCCACTCAGTGATGTTTCGATGTATGCGGCGTAGGCCATCGAGGCCCAGGCTCGGTCCGCTACGCTCCCGAGTTGTAGTTGAATGACGTGTGCTCTCTCGTTCGTTGCCTGTGCGAGCTCCGATATCTCGCTCGTGGCCACCGACTGTTGAGCAACTGCTAGTGCGATCTGACCTTGTGCCTCGGCGATGCTTTCGTTGGAAGAGATGGTTACTTTCGCACGATGCCCTGCTGTATCGGTTAGTGCGAAGATCGTCTTCAGTTTGTTGGTTATTTCCGTGGTTGCTTGAGAGGTCGACGAGGCAAGCGTTTTGACTTCGTTTGCCACGACTGCAAAACCTCTTCCGGCCTCGCCAGCCCGCGACGCTTCTATGGAGGCGTTGAGGGCCAGCATGGTAATTCGATGTGAGATCGACTCGATCTGTCCGATCACGGATCGGATTTCACTGGAAGCATCGGCGAGTCTAAGGAGCTCCTCTCCTGTCTCTCTCGCAGAGTTGACCGCTTCGGTTGATGCGTTGGCAACCGAAGCAATGTGCTGAGAGATCTCCGATATTGAAGCGTTGAGCTCCTCGGTGGCAGCTGCGATGGCAGTAATAGATTCTCCGTTGGCTGCAAGCAGCTCCGATGAGTCCTCAATGCCGACCGCTGTTGCCATGGACGAGCTTGACAGCGTGTGCGACGCTAGGTTGATGCGTTTCACAAATCCGGGTCGGTTGAATCCCAAGTATCCACCTCTTTCCTAGGGCCTACCGTGTAGTGATCGGTCGCAGAATCTACCTCTTGAGAGCGTTCCTACCGCTTATGGGTCTTTAGTTTGCGAAACTCGCTGCGGGAGGGATCGCAAGAGAGTGGGCACCGTATTCGGCCAAATGCGTCGCTGAAGTGTTGTTCGTGTGTACTTGCGAATGGCTCTGTGGCCCTATGCGTCACTGTTGCCTTTGTGAGACGTTTTAGGCAGGTCGGGCTGCTTCTGGGCCTACAAATGTGGGCTGGAACGTTTGAGATCTCGGTTCGCGTGGCGCGAGGTCTCTGGTGACGAGAGTTAGAGACCAGGCAAGGTGGAAGAGCTTGTCCGAGAGTTCGCGAGAGGGTCCGATACACCTCGCTTGAGGTGCGCTCGCAGCATGAGATTTGGTAGTTGTAAGAGTGCAACATTTTCGAGGATCCTGCACCATCGTGCGAACTGTTCTATGACCGTCCAGGCACTTGTTCGTGCTTGTCGATGTGTGTCAACACCATCCCAAGTTGCTTGTGACGTTGCTAGTGCTCCTTCGATCGCTGCGTTATGCGAGTCGGAGTTGACATGAGGATGCACGGTTTTGGTCGTCAACCTCTGTCTCACTGAGTTGACTGAGCCCGAAGTCATTGGTGGCAACACGGTATCAGGAAACTCCGATCAAATCGTTTCCGAAAGTCGATGGTGCCATCTTTTTCACCTGTCGGTGCAGGGATGGACGAGTGTGGATCTCTGTGCTCTGCGACTCGTCTTGAGCGACATCTCGAGCTGGGTTGTGAGTTGTGCACTCAGTCGACGCTGGCCTACGGGCCTTGTGACGGGAACAGTGACACAGTCGCACTTTGAGCGCTTGGACGGCGCTGAGAAGTTCCAGGCTCGATACTTTGGAGCTTCTACGTGAAAGGCCTCGATCCGTACGTCGGAGGTGAACTGTTGGACTCTTCTCTGAGTTGCCGTAAGCTGCGGGCGCACGGCACGCGGACTGCCGTAGGCGGCTTGCATGATCTACGACAACGATGGTCGAACGAGCCCAGTTTCGTACGCGATAACAACGAGCGCAGCTCGGTCCCGAGCCTTAAGTTTGAGCATGATATGGCTGACATGGGTCTTTGCGGTCAATGGGCTCAGGTAGAGCGTCTTGGCGATCTCCTCGTTATTGAGACCCGATCCAACGAGTGCCAAGATCTCACGTTCGCGATCTGTGAGAATCTCGAGCGCGGATGCGTTCATCGGTGATGACGAACCTCGACTGGCAATTGTGGCAATCAATCTTCGTGTGACACTTGGAGAGAGCAGGGCGTCTCCTCGATGGACCACTCGGACCGCCTCTATGAGCTCCGCCGGCTCACTATCTTTGACTAGGAATCCGCTTGCGCCGTTTCGGATAGCCTCGACGATGTACTCGTCTTCCGCGAAGGTGGTCAAGACAATCACGCGGGTTTGGAGGAGTTGCGGATCGCTCGAGATCGCTTTGGTCGCTTCGATACCATCCATGATTGGCATTCGAATATCCATTAAGACGATGTCGATCTGTTGAGAGCGGACGTGTCCGAGAGCTTCTAGCCCGTTCGCTGCCTCGGCCACCACCTCGAGGTCGGCCGCTGATTGAAGTAGAACCTTGAGTCCGGCACGTATGAGTGCTTGGTCATCGACGAGGAGGAGCCGGATCACGATGGGTGAGCCATCTGACCGAACGAGGTAGTGAGCTGATCGCTCTCGGCTTTTTCGTTGTCTAAGAGCAAAGATGTACCGTTTGAGGTCGAAATTGGGAGCTCTGCTGTGATCTCGAAACCGCCGTTCTCTAGTACTCCTGAGGTAAACGTGCCAGATAACGAGCGGGCTCGTTCGGACATGCCGATGATTCCTGCACCAGTTCCTTCGTGAAAGATCGGTCGTTGCGCTACTGGTCCGTTGGAGACGGTCAATCGGATGAACGAACCGACCCGTTGAATCGTGACCGTAGTCTCCGCTGTATTTGCGTGCCGTACGACGTTCGTAAGAGCCTCCTGGATAATGCGAAAGGCCGCCAGTGCGATCGGTGCCGGGGGTTCGAGATACTCTTCGTCAACGACGAGAGATGTGGGAGTACCTGCGGCAGTAACGGCGTCGACCAGCGTACGTATCGCATGGAGGTCGGGGACCACCTCGGTTGGTGTGCCGTGTTCAGGGTCGCGCATGACCGCAAGAATTGCCCGAAGTTCTCGAAGACCAGACTTACTCGCTTGCCGGATCTCTGCCACTGCTTCTCTTGCGGCTTTTGGGTTATCCTCGATCACGGTGAGGGCGGCGTTTGCTTGAATATTGATCATGGCGATGGAGTGGGCAACGACATCGTGTAGCTCTCGAGCGATACGCATACGTTCCTGGTCGATGATGTGCTGTACCTCCTCTTGTCGTGCGATTGCGGCATCGTGGAGCCGAGCTGCAGTCTCGGCGCGCCACTGCCGGCGTGCGTAGACGATACCGCCGAGCGCAATAGCTGTTACCATTTCGGGCCACATCGTGAGTCCTGGTCCGCCAATCCACCCAAAGGGTCCAAAGAGACCGTTCACCACCCATAGCAGTATCGCCGACGGAAGCGCGAGAGCGAGAGCCTGTCGCCATGGCGTCTCGCGTGAGAGCCAAAACAGGGCAACGAGAACGGGGACGAGTGTTGCGCCGTTGAGCTGGCCGAGCAGCGACCAGGCCATACAGGCCAGTACGGCTATTGCTAAGGCCCCGATGACGCTTCGTTGTACGAGCATGAGCCCGATTGCTCCCATGAGCGGTAGGAGGAGAGCGATGACTGGGAGATGTGAAGCGAGATGGAGTCCGGCGTAGTGATGTTGCGGATAGGCCTCGAAATATGCGCCGAGTACGGTGAGGAGAGCGGCAAAAGTGGTCCCGGCGGGCACGAGCCACCTCGGGCCAGTTTGGATGGGGGGAGCTGTGGACATGATGCTTCCAGCGTAGGCCTTTTTCATAAGCTGCTTCTACGACCTCAGGTGGTTGTGGTCGTACTCCAGTTGGAGTAGCAACCTAGGTCACGGAGAGGTGCTAACAACACTCCTACCAGGTCATGACTGAGTGGAATCGTTGCCGTTAGGTTTCACCGTACCGATGCGACGTGCATCGTGTCACGACGAAGGAGTCAACTCATGACATCAGTACTACAAGCACAGAACAAGATCCACAACTCGACCAAGATGAGGCTTTTCGCACTTCACAACGGCGTCTTTGGTGCAGTCGCCCTCTGGGTAATCGAGGTGCATGTTCTCGGCATCGATCTTGTCTATCGTTTTGGAAATGGGTCTGCCACTACCTTGGGCGTCTTCCAGATAGTCGGCGTGAGCCTACTTTTTTCGCTTCTTGGTTGGGTGGTGCTCTCGCTGCTGGAGAAGCGTAGCGCTCGTGGAGCATCCCTCTGGACGGTCATCGCAACCTTAGTCCTTGTAGCTTCATTCGCGCTTCCGATCATGGCAGCGACGACAACTGCGGGAGTGGTCTCGTTGATTGTGATGCATCTCGCAGTCGGAGCTGGCTACATCCCATTCATGTACCGCTCTGCAGTTGCCGCTCGCTAGATCGGTACCTGCCTGCGTCCCGTGCGATCTCGGCTCACCATTGGTCGGTCTTGATCACTACCTGGAAGTAGCTCTCTCCCTCTCGTTCCTTGTCTCCGAACCGACCTGTCAAAGGGGTAACCTTGGGAGCGTAACTCTGTGGTTCTACACGATCGGTGTCACGAAGACGCCTGCTAGTAAGGTCTAGCAGGCGTCTTCGTTATGTTGATTCTCTCACATGCAGAGCTCTCGAAAAGGTCCCGGTTGACTTCGTTGGTCATCTAGTGAACTCTCAAGAGTCGAGTGCCGAGCGCTCTCTCGGTAGAGGCCGTGAGCGATACCGCTCGTCCATTGCGGTGTCGTAACGCAGTCGCATTGACACCAATGTTCGACCGCAATGAAAGTTTTCGACGGTGTGATGGACGAAGGTTCTGTGACAGATAGTCGATGTTGTACAGGATTGTACAGAGTCCAAAGTCTCTGCTAAGGTGTCGGTGTGGACGAAAGTGTTAGTAGTAGCCATGCGTTAGCGCTGCGCAAGCATCGCATGCAGGTTACAGCTCAGAGGTTGGCGGTATTACGCGCTATTGATCGGAAACCGCATGGAACGGCGGACGAACTCGAGCAGCTGGTTCGAGATGAGATCGGCACGATCTCTCGACAGTCGGTCTATGACACTTTAACCACGCTGACCGATAAGGGGCTGCTTCGGCGGATTCAACCCGCTGGATCAGCGACCCGCTACGAGCAAAGAGTTGATGATAACCATCATCACCTCGTATGTCGGTCCTGTTCGACTACCGTTGACGTTGATTGTGTTAAAGGAGCTAAGCCCTGTCTCGATGTCGTGGATGATCAAGGATTCACGATTGATGAGGCTGAAGTGATCTTTTGGGGACTCTGTCCCTCGTGTCAAGAGAAGAGAAGACAAGACTCGATGAATGAGTGCAGACTCGAGGGATCGAGCCTCATAGCTATGAAGGAGAACGATGAGCACTAGCGATACGAACGATGAGTTGAGGGCGGCGGCTGCAACGTGCCCCGTACTTAACAATCCGCAGAGCGCAGTTGGGTCAACTGCGAACCAACATTGGTGGCCAGAGCAGCTGAATCTACGACCTCTCGGCAAGAACTCGCCCTTGATCGATCCAATGGACGAGGATTTTAACTACTCCGAAGAGTTTGCTACTCTCGATTTCGCCGCGGTAAAGGCAGATATTACTGCTCTGCTCACCGACTCGAAAGAGTGGTGGCCGGCGGACTATGGCAACTACGGTCCGTTCTTCATTCGTATGGCGTGGCACAGCGCAGGTACTTATCGAATTCACGATGGAAGAGGCGGCGCTGGATCGGGGACTCAGCGATTTGCTCCGCTCAACAGCTGGCCCGATAATGTCAACCTCGATAAGGCCCGTCGTTTGCTCTGGCCGGTGAAGCAAAAGTACGGTCGGCGACTTTCATGGGCCGATCTTATTATTCTGGCTGGAAATTGCGCCCTGGAGACGATGGGCCTCAAAACCTTCGGCTTTGGTGGAGGACGAGAGGACGTCTGGGAGCCGGAAGAGGATATCTATTGGGGCCCCGAGACCACCTGGCTCGGCGATCAGCGTTACAGCGGAGATAGAGAGCTTGCGAATCCGCTCGGAGCGGTTCAGATGGGTCTTATCTATGTCAACCCAGAGGGTCCTAACGGGAACCCAGATCCAGTTGCAGCAGCTCGTGATATTCGTGAGACGTTTGCGCGCATGGCGATGAACGATGAAGAGACCGTGGCCTTGATCGCCGGGGGTCACACCTTCGGCAAGACGCATGGCGCTGCGAACCCGGAACAGTACGTGGGGAGAGAGCCCGAAGGCGCACCGCTCGAACTGCAGGGGCTCGGCTGGAAGAATACCTTTGGCACAGGCTCGGGAGCGGACACGATCTCGAGCGGTCTTGAAGGTGCTTGGACTACCAATCCAACCACTTGGGACAATAATTACTTAGAGAATCTCTTTGGTTATGAGTGGGAACTCACCAAGAGCCCTGCGGGTGCTCATCAATGGCGACCGACCGATCGAAGCTCTGACGATACAGTGCCAGACGCTCACGATCCCACGAAGCGGCACGCTCCTATGATGTTCACGACCGATCTCGCTCTTCGCTTTGACCCAGCATATGAGGCCATTGCTCGCAGATTCTATGAGAACCCTCCTGAATTTGCAGATACTTTCGCTCGAGCTTGGTTCAAGTTGACTCATCGAGACATGGGTCCTCGGTCTCGGTATCTCGGTCCAGATGTGCCGAACGAGGAATTGGTCTGGCAAGACCCAGTTCCGCAGGTCGATCACGAGTTGATTGACTCGGTGGACATCGAGGAGCTCAAGCGCGAGATCATCTCTTCTGGTCTCTCCGTCGCAGCGCTCGTTGGAGCTGCGTGGGCCTCTGCGTCGACCTATCGTGATAGCGATAAGCGAGGCGGTGCGAATGGGGCGCGGATACGCCTTGAGCCTCAGCGTTCTTGGAAGGCGAATGATCCAGAGCAGTTGGCTCGAACGCTCGAGGTCTTGGAGGGTATTCAGTCTCGTTTCAATGCTGCGCAGAGTGGAGAAAAGCGAGTATCTCTAGCAGACCTCATCGTCTTGGGCGGATGCGCTGCGGTGGAGAGCGCTGCAAAGGCAGCGGGCCACGCCGTTACGGTTCCTTTTCGACCTGGGCGAACTGATGCTTCTCAGGCTCAGACCGACGTTGAGTCTTTCGCAGTTCTTGAGCCAACAGCTGATGGGTTCAGAAACTACTTCGAGGTCTCCGATAAGAGACGACCGGAGGAGCTTCTCATCGATCGCTCGAGTCTGTTGACATTGACCGCTCCGGAGATGACCGTACTCATCGGAGGGCTACGTTCCCTCGGTGTTACTGCAAGTGGAACCTCTCATGGTGTCTTGACGGAGCGACCGGGAACACTTGCAAACGACTTCTTCAGGAACCTCTTGGACATGGATCTCGAGTGGAGAGTGTCGGCGGCCGAATGGATCTACGAGGCGCGTGACCGTAAGGATGGTCAGGTGAGGTGGACTGCTACAGCGGTCGATCTCGTCTTTGGGTCGAACTCTCAACTTCGAGCTCTCTCAGAGGTCTACGCTTGCGAGGATGCTTCGTCGAAGTTCGTAGCTGACTTCGTAGCCGCCTGGGACAGGGTCATGAATCTAGATCGGTTCGATCTCAGGTAGACGTATCGCCGGGGTAGAGGCTCCGTTGACAGAGCCAGAGCGATAGGGTCGACTCACTTGAGCGGATCCTATCGCTCTGTTTTTTTGATCCAATACGTGACCTGTTACTCTTTGCGTTCAAGACAGATGGAAGTGGCGACGGTGTGCGGAGCGTCAAGCTGAGTGTGGGGCAGATTGAGTCGAACAGAGTGGAACCAATTCAGTCAACTGTTTCCAGATGGCAAGATTCAGGAGCGGGCCTATGGCGAGAGCTTGTGCCCCATGGCGAGGTTCGTCGGCTCAGGGAGTTCATCGGTCTCGAGGGAGCCGTCTTCTGAGAGAAGGACCTCTGGTTACTCCAGGTACGAGCAGTTCATCAAGTTCGATTTTGGAGGCTCATGCTTCCGTACGGCAGGTGTGGCGACGGGAATAAGAGGGTCAGGCTGCGCGCCGTCTTGAGTTCTGAGGTCAGTACGAAGGGTCACAGAGATGGAGCCATTTCCTTCAGGCTCTGATGAGTTCTTACGCTCGTAACAAACCTGTAAGTGAGGAGAAACAGAGTTTTTGTAGCGTTGAGCATTGACTTCGTACTCAGAAGGAGGAAGAGCTCATGCTCATCCCGTATCCGTCGTGGTTGTCAGCGGGTGACAACACCTGGCAACTGACAGCGGCGACACTCGTCGGCCTGATGAGCCTCCCGGGCTTGGCAGTCCTCTATGGCGGTCTCGTTCAGAAGAAGTGGGCCGTCAACACGATGATGATGGCATTCTCGGCGTTCGCTGCTGTCCTCATCGTCTGGGTGCTCTGGGCCTTCAAGATGTCATTTGGTGCCCCAATGCATCTTGGGGGAGGATTTTTGGATCAGTTCGTTGGGCATCCAGGACCGGTGCTGGGGCAGGCGTCGGAGGAGGCTCAAGCTAATATTCCCCTCTTGAGCGGTATTGGTCTGATGCCAAAGTTCCGCTTCCCGCAGTCATCGTTGGTCTACTTTCAGTTCGTCTTCGCAGCAATCACGCCCCTGCTCTTCTTGGGTAGTGTCTTGGGACGCATGAGTTTCAAAGCTTGGATGGTTTTCGTCCCGCTCTGGACTACCTGCGTCTACTCGGTGAACGCGTTTCTGATCTGGGGCGGAGGCTACTTTGCAGCGAAAGGGGTCGTTGACTACTCAGGAGGGTACGTCATCCATCTATCGGCCGGTGTAACAGGGTTTGTGGCAGCTGCAGTCATTGGCCCGAGGCTTGCGAAGGACCGTCAGGCAGCGGCGCCGAACAATCTCTTGCTCGTGGCGGTTGGTGCAGGAATCCTTTGGCTTGGTTGGAATGGATTCAACGGTGGCGACCCGTATTTTGCTTCGGCAGACGCAGCGGGTGCGGTGTTGAATACGAACCTAGCAACTGCTGCAGCCCTTTTGACCTGGGTGTTTATGGATATGGGCGGCAGGAATCGAAAGCCAACCTTTCTTGGTGCCATTAACGGGATGATCGTAGGTCTCGTTGGTATCACCCCGGCCGCCGGATATGTCAATGGTTGGGGCGCGCTCGCTATCGGTATCATCGGTTCGTTCGTTGTGTGGTTCTCATTCAATAAGCTCTCTACGAAGTGGATCTTCGCGAAGGTCGATGACGCTCTTGGGGTGATACACACTCATGGACTTGCGGGGCTCATGGGCGGCGTGATGACGGGTCTTTTTGCTGATCCGAAGATGATCGAGTATCTCGGTATCGGTAAGGCTTCTGCCGTTTCGGTCAAAGGCCTCTTTTACGGTCATCCCTGGCAGGTGGTGTTACAGCTCTTTGCAGGAGCATGGGTCATTGGGTGGAGCGCACTTGGGACCTTCGTGCTTCTCAAGATTGTTGCATTGATTACTCCGCTCCGCTTTGACGATGAGACTCTTGAGATCGGTGACCTAGCGATTCATGAGGAACAGGTCGAGCCATCCGATCTAGCGCGACGCGTCATGCCGATCGGAGTAGGGCACGTTGTAGAGCAAGTCGGTGAAGAGCAGGTTGGTGGCAACGGTAGTGTTCAACAGATCACTTTGGAGTAACAAGTTGGGAGACGTGATCCGATTCACGTCCTTTTCTGCCACTATCTCTGTTTGATAACTCGTCGTTCGGTCTGCTGATCAATTTCAAAAAGCCGGCGGCGAGGTTCGGTCAATACTCGGTGACGCCCCAACTATCGTTGCTTTGGCTAACTCGTCCGTAGGGCTGAGCCTCCGTCAGTGGGGAATCTCGTCATGGTTGCCGAGGGCGGTTTCTCGACGTGTGGGAGGCTGGGTCTTGGAACCTCCTGGTGGCGCAGGGTGTTGAGAGGTAGACGGAAGAAGCACGAGTGAGGTGTGCCAGATCTCCGTGGTCGTTCATGTGTTGAGCTCTGACCATCGGCTCTAGGCGGAGCTGTGGGGCTAGTGGTGCGATCGCTCTCGATGGTCGAGGTACATCGGTGACCGAGGCTCTCATGCGGCGTGGGTCGAAGGCAGTTGCTCGTGCTCCGATCGTGTTGGGTTCGCCGGGGAAGTGGTACGTCGTGGTAACCGAGATATTGCGCGAAGCGTTGACGAAGTGGCAACGAGTTCGGGGGCCTAGGGTGATCGCTCGGTTCGATTTTCCAGTACTTTTGCAATCTCTCTTAGAGTCGTTCGGAGAGTTGCGCGACTTAATCGTTCTGTGAGAGCCCGATCGGTGTCAGCTGTAAGAAGTGGTGGGCGGAACTTGCCGGCTAGGCGAAGCTCCGTTCTCTCGTCATCGATCTCTCGAAGAATTAGTGAGCCTTCAAAGCGGGATGAGGCTCCTTGGCGTCCACCCGCTTCCCAGATGAGCTGACGTTCTCTCTCGGTATTGGTGCCCCCTCTCCCGAACACTATAACCGGTGACCCAGCGATCGACCAGGCCGATCCACCTTGGTCGATCGTGCAACGGAGTCCTTCGGCATCGCTATACCCCGCTTTCACCGCTTTGGCAATCCAGGACTCGTTACGCTGCAATCGCTGGTACACAACGGCTGCCGGAAGTTCTATCTGCACCCAGTCGACGAGCTCGAGTGTGAGGGATCCGTGTCGATGGGAATCGAGTGGCACAGCGTGATCCGACCGCTCGAGATCTTCATCGCGTTTGACAATATCCGCCAGGCTGGTCTCAGAGAGAGTGCGGCGAAGCGATGCGGTCGCTTCGCTCCACGTTTCGTGGAGGGGGCAGACCTTCTCCCATCTGCAGGGTCCTTCCCCGAGTGCACAGCGCTCAGAGCGCAGAGGCCCCTCCCCGGCTTCAACGATTTGTAGCAGCGATACGTCCAGAGGATCGCGAGCGAGCCGATAGCCGCCGGCCTTGCCTGCCTTGGAATCAGCGATTCCGGCGCGTACGAGGTCCGCAAGGATCTGGGATGCAAAGGTCTGCGGTACATCCATCTCGGCTACGACCTCGCGAATCTTTCGGTAATCCCCCGACTCGTACGCGCGCGCTAGACATAAGGCGGAGCGTACGACGTAGTCCCCTCTCTTCGACAAGGTCATATCCATGATTTAAATATAGTGCAGAACTTGACGTATAGTTCTTATGTATGTTAGACTACATGACGTTAAGTGAATAACTTAATGTTTGGAGGTTGATCTATGGAACTACGTGAGAGGCCCAGTGAGACATCATCGACGACGTCTTCCCCGCCCCCCGATCCAGTGGCGGTCGCAATTCGACTTCGACCAGCTATTCGTACCGGCGTTCAGGAGCGCTTTGCCCCGTCAGATCCCCCGAAGGGCTGGGATATTAGTAAGTACCCGAAGGTGGCGCGGGTACTGCGAAGTCGGAAGTTCCAATTTGCCATGATCCTTCCGAATCAGATCATTTTCTGGCTCGTTATCGTGTTGGGGCTCCTGGGAACCGTGGTACCGGGGCTCAACTTCGGGACCGCAATTACCTGGTATATCTGGTTCTGTCTCGTTTTCGTCATGATGGTGGTCGTCGGTCGGGCGTGGTGTGTGATGTGTCCGTTCGGAGGCTTCGCCGAGTGGATTCAACGTCGAGCATTTTGGCGCCGAAGCCAACGCCGCCTTGGTCTTGGACGAAAACTTCCTGAGCCGATCGCACGCTATGGCTTCTTGATCTCTGTGGGTTCTTTCATCGTACTCACGTGGATCGAGGAGTACTTCAACATAGCGGGTCCGGGTAATCCGTGGGCAACGAGCTTCATGGTGCTCGGTATCGTAGCAAGCGCCCTGCTCTTTTTCTTGGTCTTCGAACGTCGGACCTTCTGTCGGTACTTTTGCCCGTTGACTGCTTTGATTGGAACAGTTGGCGCAATGGGATCGGTTGCTGGGTATCGAACCAAGGATCGTGAACTCTGCCTCAGCTGTGCGACCAAAGACTGCATGCGAGGAGGAGTCAACGGGTATGGCTGCCCTTGGTATACGTGGCCAGGGTCGGCCGACTCAAATCTTGCCTGCGGTCTCTGCTCGGAGTGCTATAAGGGTTGTCCGGAGGGAAACATAGGGCTCTTCTTGCAAAAGCCAATGACATCGGTGGTCGCCCCGACCCGGCGTCGTGCAGACGTTGCATGGGCCGTAGCGCTGCTCTGGGGGCTCGTCGTTTTTCAGCAGGTGAACGCTACGACTCTCTACGCAACTATCGACGGTTGGTTGAATAAGGTGACCGGTCTCGCGTATCCGAACCCCATTGACTATCTCGGAACTATTGGACTTGTTGCGCTTGCCACCGCAGGTCTTGTCAAGCTTGCACAGCGCTACCTGCTGAGAGAGGACGTTGCCGCATCGACAACCGTTTATCAGGCGTCGGACCTAGAGCCATCCGTGACCGCAGGCGCGCAGACATCTAGTTCCTTCTCTCGTGCTTCTGTTGTCTCTTCAATCCCGGTCTATGCTTCTGTAGCGAGCACGAACCTTCTCAATCTGAAGGGTTCAACGGCGACCTCTGAGAGCTTTATCACCAAGACGAGCAGCTTTCGTCTGGTCTTCTTGCCTCTCATGTACGGGCTTATTCCGGTCGTTGGCGCGGACTACTTCGCGCGACAGCTTCCGAAGTTCTTCAAGCATGCGTCTCGGATTATTCCAGATGTTGGCAACCTCTTCGGTGCTGGTGGGGTGCACTCGACGCTCTACAATATGCGACTGCTTTCCAATCCGGGAATCGTTGCGGTTCAAGTTGTGGTCATCGTACTCGGGATGCTTGCATCGATCTGGGCGACGTGGAAGATTGCCGATCGTGAACTACTTCCCATCTCGCAACGGCCGGCCGTTATTCGGATCGTTACCCTTGCGCTCCCGCTCCTCTTTGGTATCGGAGCAGCTCTCCTCTACGTCATCATGCACGCTGCATCTTAGAAAGGTACTGTCATGAAGCTTCTGCAGTTGAAATCTCATCACAACTCGACCATCTCTTCAGATATCGGTACAGCTCGCGTGTCACCTTCGGGGTTAGCGACCGATTCCGGCGCCGGATCAGTTCACGTCACCGTCTTGTCCGATCGCTGTGCTGGATGCCAAGAGTGTGTAGTTCGCTGCCCAACGGGCGCACTGTCGATGGAGCTCAAGAGCTGGACCGCAGTTGCGCAGGACTCCCTCTGTGTCGGATGTCGGCAGTGCGTGCGAACCTGTCCGTTTAGCGCCATCACCGTCGATGGACCGGTCCTCGTTGCTCCCAGAGTTGAAGTCTCTCACCATGTCGTGAAGGAACTACAAGGGAACGTTGAAGAGACCAGGTCGGGATATTTGAACTGGTCGGACGTACTTGCGGAGGCTCAGCGGTGTCTTCGCTGCCCCGATCCTACTTGCGTGCGCGGTTGCCCCGTTCATAACGACATTCCGTCGTTCATAGCGGCCGTTCGTGACGGTGACCTCGACGAGGCACACAGCGTCTTGCGCCGAACGAGCTTTCTGCCCGATGTCTGCTCTCGAGTATGTGATCAAGCGGTCCAGTGCGAAGGCGCTTGCACGTGGTCCCTCGCCGGCGGAACTCCCGTAGCTATTGGAGCGATTGAACGGTTTATCACTGATAACGCAGCGGTGCCCCCGATCGTTCAGGAGAGCGCTCGAGGAGCTGGCCTCTCTATCGCAGTGGTTGGTTCTGGGCCGGCCGGGATCGGTGCGGCATTTGAACTGGTACGCTCGGGCGCGCAGGTAACCGTGTTCGAGAAGGAGACAGAACTCGGTGGACTCCTGCACAACGGGATTCCAGGCTTTACGCTTCCTCGACAGATCTCTCATCGCCCATGGCAACAGTTGAAGGACGCCGGAGTCCGCTGCGTCGAGGGTACGACCGTGACGCCGGAACTTGTTGAATCCCTCCGAGCTCACTACGATGCCGTTCTGCTCGCTCATGGTGCTGGTGCAGCACTTCGGTTACCCGTTACCGGTGGAGATCTCAAGGGCGTCGTCGACGCTACCACGTTCCTCAACGAAGCCCTCGCTGCGCTGACTCAGTCAAAACGATTTCCGCTCTTTGATGGCCTCGAGGACGGACGCCGAGAAGGCGGCCCGACCGTACTGGTCCTAGGCGCAGGTAACACGGCTATGGACGTCGCACGTCTTGCTCGTAGACTCGGTGCAAAGGCGATCTGTCTCGATTGGATGGATGAGCGGTTTGCTCCGGTGCGACCCGACGAGCTCAGTGAAGCGAGAGACGAAGGGGTTGATATTCGTTTCCGTCGCACGCTGATCCGACTCGAGGGCGACGACGGTCGTGTCCGATTCGCTC
>JBMFXG010000035.1:0-17033 GCA_049964535.1 Acidimicrobiales bacterium
ACCGACACCAGCGCCAGTGCCAGTGTCACTGCTTCGCCGTCGACGAAGGATCGAACCGACGAAGTAGCTCCCACGCAAGAACAACAGCCATCGTTACGCTTCACCGAAAATCGACACAATTTTGGAGGAACCAACTCATGAATAGGATCTTCACCGCAATCGGTGCCTTCTCTGTCAAATTCCGATACTTCATCATCGTCGGATGGCTCGTACTCGTCGTGGCATCGGTATCGTTTTTCCCGTCACTTTCCAGCGTCGTTAAGAACAATAACTCCGACTTCCTTCCCAAAAACTCGCCCTCGATCCAGGCCGCTAACTTAGCAAAGGTCTTCCAAAACACGAACGACTCGACGGTCATTGTGGTTGCATACAGACCCGGAACCGCCCTCACCGCAGCTGACACCACGGCGATCTCCACGCTCGCCAACGATCTCCGCAAGGTTCCAACGGTCGTTCGATCAACCGTCGCGGGAACCTCGAAAAATCAAGAGGCTGAGCAGATCGAGATACTGTCCTCGACATCGACATTCTCCAACTCGGGGACGAAAACACTGGTTGGAAATATTCAGGCCGAGCTAGCACGGGTGCATCTGCCCCAGGGCCTTCAAGTCCACACCGCGGGTCAAATCCCAACGGCAGTCGAGGCGGCCGCCACCAACGGTGGGAACGTCAACTCCACGCAGTCGTACACCATTCTCTTCATCTTGCTCATCTTGCTCTTGGTCTTTCGATCGATCCTTGCACCGCTCATCACACTGGTCCCAGCCCTCTTGGTGGTGGTTGGCGGAACACCTCTCATCGCACGACTCTCCACAGCGCTCAACTTCCAAGTCTCTTCGATCACTCAGCTCCTCCTCATCGTGCTAGTTCTCGGCGCAGGAACCGACTACGGCCTCTTCTTGGTCTTCCGAGTCCGCGAAGAGCTTCGTAATGGCAGAAGTGGCAAGGACGCCGTTCGATTCTCCGTCTCCAAGGTCGGCGAGTCCATCACCTTCTCAGCGTTTACCGTGATCGCAGCTCTTCTCTCGCTCATTACCGCTACCTTCGGTTTCTACAAAGGGCTCGGATACCCCTTAGCGATCGCGATCTTCCTGATGCTTCTCGCCGGTATTACCCTCCAGCCGGCCTTGCTATCCATCTTCGGACGAGCCGCTTTCTGGCCCTCAAAACCTCACAAGCAGAGTGGTCCGAAGGTTGGCCTTTGGGGAAAGGTGGCAGGTCGCGTCGTCCAGAGGCCTGTGATCACCCTGACCGCTGGCATCTTGGTCTTTGGTGCTCTCGCTCTCGCATCGCTTGGTAACAAGCCGTCTGGATTTACTTCCACGACCACCGTTCCCAAGACCTCCGACGTCGGGCTGGGGAACGCGGCACTGTCGAAGTACTTCGCTACCGGCTCTTTCAACCCCACGCAGTTCATTTTTAAGTACCAAGGATCGGTTTGGAACCACCTTCCGGAGATAGCCCAGCTCGAGAGCGCGCTCTCCAAAAGTTCCCAGCTGACCCACGTAACCGGGCCCTTTGACCCCTTCGGAACTCCACTCTCGGTAACGGAGGTGACGACGCTTCACAACGAGCTTGGCTACCCAGGACGGCTGCCTGCGGTAGAGCCAACGAATCTCACTCTTCCCGCCCCGGTCTACCTCACTTACCGCTCGATTGGCCAGTTCGTCGCCAAGGATGGGCACACCATCTTCTTCAATGCTGCACTCAAGGCAGGAGATCCGGGATCCACAGCAGCGCTCAACGCAGTTCCAGGTCTACGAACCTTCACCACGCACGTCCAGCATCTCTATGGAGCGTCCAAGTCTGCCGTAGCGGGAGAGGCCCCTGCTGCGTACGACATCTCCTCGTCGTCAAACTCTGACCTCCTCCACATCGTTCCGCTGGTCATCGTCATTATCGCTCTCCTACTAGCGATCGTCCTTCGATCGCTCATCGCACCGATCTACCTCGTCATCTCAGTGCTGCTCTCCTATCTCGCAGCCCTCGGCGTGGATGTCTTGTACTTCATGAACTACAAGGGTGATCAAGGACTCTCCTTCATCTTGCCGTTCATGCTCTTCCTCTTCTTATTAGCGCTCGGCGAGGACTACAACATCTTGGTTATGACCCGCATACGGGAGGAAGCCCATGGCCTACCGCTCAAAGAAGCGGTGACGAAGGCCCTTGGCTCGACCGGTGCGACCGTCACCTCCGCTGGGCTCGTCCTTGCGGCCACGTTCTTCGTACTCGGGTTTGCTGGAGGGTCGGGTAATCCACAAGTCCAGCAGATCGGCTACGGCCTTGGTCTCGGAATCGTCATGGACACCTTTTTAGTACGGACCCTACTCGTGCCGTCCGCAGTCGTGCTTCTCGGGCGCTGGAACTGGTGGCCCTCCAAGCTTCACGACCTCCACAAGGAGTTCGAGGAAGCTGAGCGACAGGGTCCCGCCTCTGAGCCTGACCAGACACCAGTCACCGTGTAAGGTCCATGAACATGCCGTCGATACAGCTCGAAATGACCCAAGACTCGGTAGCGACGCTCAGCATCCACAACGAGCACAAACGTAACGCAATCTCTGTGGCGATGTGGAAAGAGCTCGCAGCTCACGTCGCAGTCATCGCCCGGTCTCAGTCCGTCAGAGTCGTCATCGTTCGAGGGGCCGGACTAACCTCTTTTGCTGCAGGCGCCGACATCTCGAGCTTCGAGAAGGAACGCACGGCAGCAACCGCACGTCACTATGACGAGACCACCGAGGAGGCCCTGAGCTCTCTTGCAGCTCTCACCGTGCCGACGATCGCACAGATTCACGGCCACTGCATCGGAGGAGGGCTCTCGCTCGCCTTGGCATGCGATCTTCGCCTCGCTGACGACCTAGCCACCTTTGCAGTTCCAGCAGCTCGCCTCGGCCTAGCGTATCCACCGCAGTCGCTCGAGCGTCTCGTGAACACCCTTGGAGAGAGCTCTGCTCGGTACCTTCTCCTGAGCGCTCAGCGCATCGAGGCGCTGAGCGCTCTGCGGCTTGGCATCGTCCACGAGATCCACGCTCGAGACGCCCTCGACACTCGGGCCATCGAGCTGGCCGCGGCGATCGCCGCTCTTGCCCCGCTCTCCTTGAGCGCAGCAAAGCTACAGCTTCAACACCGACAGCTCAGTCGAGCCGAAGCTCTCAGCCCAGATGTTCTCGACGCAGTTCAATCGTGTCTCAGCTCCCAGGACTACCAAGAGGGACAACGAGCGTTCCAAGAGAAGCGAAGCCCCAACTTCATTGGAGCCTGAAGGCCGGCGAGAGATCGCTACTGAGTCCGCTCGACGACCCGGTCAGCAACGACCATCAACTCTTCGATGAACTCTCGAATCACGTCTTGGCGGCGCTGCCGACGCAGCGAAACAATGTAAGGATTCATGACCGTGGATCGTAAGACTACGAGCCCTTCCCGTTCATAGATCTCCTCAGCATCGAGCAGATTTGATCGCTTGAAGAGCGGACGCAGCGAAGCCGTACTGTACGCCGGTGCGCCAAGATGGGTCGTCGAGAGAAAGAAGGGTTGCGAGTAGCTGAACTCGTGTTGACCTAACTCTGCTTGAATCGCGAAGCTGGTATACACCTCACGGGTCACTCGGTTCATCCGGCCAAGATCTGCATCCTCTCGAGCTTTAACTGCGAACGTGATGATATTGGTGTCGGGTGGAGACGCGTTCGAGTCATCGCCGGAGAGTACGACAACTTCGAAGTTTCGATCTGGCCGCACGACATCGCAGATATCGTCGAGGTGAACCAACCATTCATAGAGCTCTCGTGCGGCCGACCAAGAGGTCGTCATCAACGCACCGTGATGTACCCGATCTAGTGGCATGAGTTCGGTCGCCAACCACAACGCCGTCGCCGGAAAGCTCGGTCGAGAACCCTCCAGGGTATAGGGGGCAAAAGCCTCTGTGGACACCGTACCGACCTTTGCCCCGCCCCCTTCTGCTAACACCAGGTGGCGTGGCGGTAGGTTCAAAAACCGAGACTCGGATACTCCAGTGATGTACGGAGCCTTCTGTCGAACTAGTGTCCGCACCCGATCGTCACGAAATGCAATTGCCCCGCATGGGTAGTTGACGTAGCCCATTTTGTGTGGATCCACCGTAACGGAGTCAGCTCGATCGATCGCCTGCAGCGCCGAGAAGACTGTCTCGTCATCGAAGCTCACGCTGCAGTGATGTCGGTAGACGTGCTCCGTCTGCGCCTCGTAGTCGTAGTAGGTCATCTCGAGGTCAAACTCATCACTTACGTCACTGCGAACGCGCGCAAAGAGTTCAGCTCGATCTTCCTCCAGGCGCTCCGTATCGAGCTCAGGCACAAGCACCTGGAGGACCTCACGACATCGAACGATCGCTTCGTCGATGGAGATAGCTCCTACCGAGATCAAATGTGACCGCAGCACAGGGTCTCGACCTTCGAGATACTCTCCAAACACTTCATCGCTCATGAGCTCGGCGAAGCGGTCAAGCGCCCGGTGCCTAGAGCCTGCGGCGCCGTCGGTCGCGGAACTGTGCTGAGCGACAGCATCACCGGAGCCACAGAGCTCTGTAATCCTTTCGACCAGCGCGGTGAGTCGATCTTCGCGAGAATCTAAGAGCAAGGTCCGGAAGTAACCGCCCCAAGCAGCATCAACGTGCAGCCACATCCCCAGACCATCGTCGGCAAGTCGGTCTCGAAGCTCAGAGATAGCTTCAAGCGGGTCTACGGCTCCTTCCTCCGTCGTTCCCACGATCCCGATGACGGCCATGGGCATAGAGCCTCGTTCAGCCACGTCGCGAACTTTTGCCTCAAGATCCTGGGCATCCAAGCGAAACCGCCCATCGGTGTCGACATGGATGAGGGACGATCGTCCGATACCCAAGAGATCGAGCGCCTTGGAGATCGAGTAGTGTGCAGCTCCAGAGACAAAGATCGCCGGTGGGAAATCTGCCATGCAGCGAGCTATGCCATCTGCAACGGAGTACTGCGACTCCTCACGAAGCAGATTCCACGCCATGGCGACGATCTCACTCTGCGAACTCCTCGCGTTCTGATAGCGATGTATCTCCCCAAGATACGCGGTCAAGAGCTCAAGAGTCGCAGACGGTGCTAGCCCGAGAAGCTGTTCATAGGAGAGAGTGACAATGTCTTGCAGGTCTCCTCTGTAAGGAACGGAAACTTTAAGACCTCGCGACTGAGCGACATCGCGCACGGAGAGCGGAAAATAATGTACCGCCCGAGCGACCCAGAGCGCCTCGATATTCGCCACAGTACCACCAGAGGTCAAGTGAGACCAGGCAAAACCGCTCTCAAGTCGCCTCCGGTAGCGCCACAGAGAGGTCTCATTAATGATCTCAGGTGGATCGGGGGGCGGCTCGAAGCCGATCATCTGGAGCAATCGTTGGCATGCATCGATCTCGTACTCAACCGTGACGGCACCAGTCTCAGAGGTGACGTTGTTGGAGTTATACAACATCCCTGCTAGAGAGCCAACTAGTGCGGGGATCGCTACCTCACCTTGTTGGTGCGCAAGGTAGCGCGGCGAGTAGAAAGGGAAGCTACGTCTCAGCCGACCGAGGAGCTCAAAGAGCTTCTCCTCGAGATCGCTGTGTTCCTCACGAAAGAGCGTTCGTTCCGCAGAGGTAGTGACGGCAGGATCAGATGGGTAGTAGTTCCTGCGCCAGTGAAAGTAGTCATCGAGAACTCGGTCGAAGAGAACTTTGAGAAGTTCAGAGTTCTCACCCTTCGGGCCGGGAAGGTACGCAAGAAACGACTCGTGTTCACCTGTCATGACGCTCCTAACTCAACGAACGACGTCAAGGTGCTAGCGTACACCCGGCAACACAGAGATAGTTCGCATCCAAAGAAAACTCCTATCGACCAAGAGATCCCTAACCGGCGCCATCATCGGCGACACTGCGGAGAGCTCAGCTGCGCTCACCTCATCTTCTCATCACCTCGAGCAAGCGCACGAACTCACACAGGCGTACAACGCCTTTCCAGTACCGCTACCATCCTACGACACCCTAGAGCGACCAGGGCCAACAGGAGAGGAGAGGCAATGCGCCCTGCGGAAGAGAAGCCACAGCATCGCTCGCTCAACTCAGCCTACGAGAGGCGGGACTCGCATCGAAAGAAGGCTTTTGTGAGAGGTAGTATTCCACAACAACGGAAAGGGGCGACCGAACACGAACTCTCAATGTCGCGCCCTCCACACAGCCGAGATACTCCTGCGCGCAGTGGGTCCACCTCCTGTTCGCACCTCGAGCACACAGCGCAGGCTCGGTGCCTCAAGCGACCGAGCCTACGCTGCTAGCAGAGCTAGCGCTGGGATCTGGAGAGGAGATCCGCTGCCTTCTCGAGGACCGGTCGCAACTTCTCGGTGATCTCAACGAAGTGCTCAGGTCCACAGATCAACGGGGGCGCAAACTGTACAACGGGCTCACCACGATCATCGGAGCGGCAGATCAGGCCGGCGTTATAGAGCTCAGGGGAGACTACACCTCGGAGTAGCCACTCCGACTCCTCAGCAGTGAAGAGTCCTTTACTCTGCTGATCTCGGACGAGCTCTATCGACCAGAAGTAACCCGTACCGCGAACCTCTCCAACGATCGGAATATCCGAGAGCCCCTCGAGTGCGGCTCGAAACTCATCCTCGTGTGCACGAACATGCTCATTCAGGCGCTCGCGTTCCATGATGTCCAGGTTTGCCAGGGCAACTGCAGCACTGACTGGATGACCCGCAAAGGTAAGGCCGTGAAGAAAGGTCGCTGTCTTGCCTAGGAACGGTTCCATCAACTTATCAGAAGCGATCATCGCTCCAATTGGCGCATACCCCGAGGTCATACCCTTTGCACAGGTAATGATGTCTGGTTGGAAGCCATACTTCTCGGCTCCGAAATAATAGCCGAGGCGTCCGAATCCAGTGATCACCTCATCGGATACGAGCAAGATATCGTGTTCGTCGCAGATCTCTCTCACGCGTTGCAGGTAACCTTCGGGAGGCGTGAAGCAACCACCACCGTTCTGAACCGGCTCGATGAAGACTGCTGCAATTGAGTCGGCACCTTCGTAGTCGATGACTCGTTCAATATCATCGGCACATCGAAGGGTGCACGCGTCAAACGCCGCGCAATCACTGCAACGATAGCGATTGGTGTTCATCACCTTCCTCCCACCCGGCATGAGCGGCTCAAACGGTGCCTTGTATGCGGGAAGTCCGGTAATGGAGAGCGCTCCAAGCGAAGCGCCGTGATAGGAGACGTTCCGAGAGATGACCTTGTACTTGTTATGCTTGCCCTTCGCTGCAAAATACTGTCGCGCTAGCTTGTATGCCGCTTCCACGGCTTCACCACCTCCCGTGGTGAAGAAGACACGATTTAAGTCACCAGGCGCTAGCTTCGCCAAGCGCGCAGCTAACTCAATAGCGGGAACGTGACCATAGTTCCATACCGGAAAGTACGCAAGTTCTGACGCTTGTTTCGAGCCAGCTTCCGCCAGCTCAGTTCGCCCATGGCCGACCTGCGAGACAAAGAGCCCTGAGAGGCCATCGAGATACTTTTTACCTCGAGAGTCCCAGACGTAAGCACCCTCGCCGCGCACCATGATCGGAACATCTTCCTTCTCAAAGGTCGACATCCGTGTAAAGTGCATCCAGAGGTGCCGCTTGGCCAAGTCGTTCAGCCGAATGGCCTCCTGCTGATTCATTCCATCACCAAAGTGTTGATCCGTCATCGTGTCCCCCATGTGTAGGTTTGCTTACTCAGTTTGAGATAGAGAAAGGCCTCGGTCCCGGTAACGCCATCGATCGCACGTATCTCATCGTTGATGAGTCGAAGGAGGTGGTCATCGTCCTCACAGACCAACTCCGTCAAGATATCGAAGGAGCCCGCGCAGATCACCACGTACTCCGCCTCCTGCATCGATGCAATGCGGTCCGCTATCGCCCTGAGATCGCCACTAGCAGTAATGCCGACCATGGCTTGTCGAGCGAAACCGACCGCTACTGGGTCGGTCACGGCAACGATCTGCATGACCTTGTGATCGATGAGGCGCTGTACTCGGTGGCGGACGGCAGCCTCGGATAGTCCAACTTCTTTCGCTAACGTGGCATACGACGTCCTGCCGTCGATCTGAAGAAGATCGATCAGTCGTTTCGAGATCCTATCAAGTGGGCTGGCAACACTTCGAGAACCCTCTCCACGGTTCGGCTCCACCTCAGCAGGGGCCGACCGTAAAGCTCGACCTAAGGCCCCATCACCCGGGTCGGTCGGGACACCAGCACAGGGCTCAAGCTCTACCTCTTTCATGGTGCGCACCACGTCATCCATGTGAGATCCCCGATCGGTCCCCTACGAACGTAGGTCGCTCACCGCTCCAACGAAGCTCCGCAGAGCCCAAAACTAGAAGCAGTTCCGCTACAGCAACAACCCATGCACGTATGAGATCGATGGCTCTGTTCCACGCACCCAAGACCATGTCTTTACGCCCGTATCGTCCCATGATCACGTCCTACATCTCTCTCATCTCGCCGAGCTACCGAGGCGCTGCCGCCACGTCACTCGGGCAACTCAGACCAGTTCTCGCTAGCTCCCACAAGCTCGCTTCATCGAACTGATGGAGTACCGTACAGTCTCCCCTGCCCGAGGCACTCCTGAGCTTATCCTCTCTGTCGTTACCGGCATGATCTGAGGAATCCATACTACTACGATAACAACAGTACCAATTTTGATAGTACTTTACCCACAAAACTCCCGATTCCACATGTGATAGCGTACATCTAGGCAAGACAGAGCTGGAATAGACAGTGCGTCCATACACCAAGGAGAGTGCATGAAGGTCTTAGTCATTGGTGCAGGAGGAGTAGGCAGTGCCTTTACCGATCTCGCAGCAAGCTCCGAAGCAATAGAGTCCGTCGTCGTGGCCGATATCGATCAACAACGCGCCAAGCGAGCCGTAGCCCGGGTACAGAGACCGAACTTCATTGCCATTGAGCTCGATGCAAGTTCAACACCTCGCATCGCAGAGGCCGCTCGTTACCATGAGGTCGACTACATCCTCAATGCCTGCGACCCTAGATTCGTCATGCCGATCTTCAGGGCAGCCTTAGAGGCGAAGGTCAACTACGTCGACATGGCCATGTCGCTCTCGCATCCTCACCCGAATCAGCCTTACAGCAAAGCGGGCGTACTGCTCGGTGACGAGCAGTTTGCGCTTGCGAGCGAGTTTGAAGAGCGAGGTCTTCTAGCTCTCGTCGGCATGGGCGTAGAACCAGGGCTCTCCGATGTCTTTGCGCGCTATGCAGCAGACGAGCTCTTCTCTCACGTCGATAGCTTCGATGTTCGTGATGGCGCAAACCTTCAGGTGGACGGATTCGAGTTCGCTCCAACATTTTCGATCTGGACCACGATCGAAGAGTGCTTAAATCCACCCCTTCTCTACGAACGCGACCGGGGCCACTTCACAACCGTTCCATTTTCGGAGCCAGAGACATTCTGCTTCCCCGAGGGCATCGGTAATGTAGAGTGTGTCAACGTCGAACACGAAGAGGTCGTACTCATACCTCGTTATCTCGACGCAGGACGCGTCACCTTCAAGTACGGCCTTGGCGATGAGTTCATCTCGGTGCTCAAAAGTATTCACAAACTCGGACTCGATCGAATAGAACCAGTACAGTTCCGAGGTCATGCAGTTTCTCCGCGAGACTTCCTGGCGAGTCTGCTACCGGATCCAACGACCCTTGGGGACAAAATGACTGGGAAGACCTGCGCCGGCACGTGGGTCCAAGGTCTCGATAAGGCCGGCAAGCAGCGCTCCACCTACCTCTATCACGTTGTCGACAATGAAGAGACGATGCGCAGATGGGGAGCCCAAGCCGTGGTCTGGCAGACCGCCATTAACCCGCTCATTGCCCTTGAGCTCCTTGAGAGTGGAACTTGGAGCGGAAGTGGGGTGCACGGCCCTGAGTACTTCCCCGCTCAAGGATTTCTCGAGGGTCTCGTGCGACACAACTCGCCCTGGGGTATGGTCGAATTGAAGCCTTGATTCGATTGCGCTCGGTTGGCCCCAACCAGCCAACATGAACGTTCGAGGAGGCCACAGGCAGGGCGGACCAAAGGAGGTCAAGGGTTTGAGAGAACGCTGCGCACAAGAGGAGCGAGACGCTAACGGCAACACCGCTATCAGCGAACGTTGCGCCGTTAGTCTAAGGTTCTCCTATCGAGGCGTTTCTCGTAGTCACGAAGTTCACTGCTCTATATGAGGAAACAAACCAAGTCGAGAGTCCTGTCTATGAGTGATAGGAAACCTCGAACGAAAGATTGTCGGAACGAACAGCAAAGGAAGACCGGATATGTCAACGAAGAGAACTATCACGAACTTCATCAACGGTGAGCCTTCAACGGCACCGTCAGATGATCTCCTTGACATCGTGAATCCAGCCTCTGGAGAGGTGTACGCCACGTCACCGAACTCCACGCAGGCCGAGATCGATCGAGCCTTCGCTGCGGCGGAGCGAGCCTTCGAGATTTGGGGAGACGCAACGCCAAGCCAGCGAAGCCTTGCGCTCTTTCGAATCGCCGACGATCTCGAAGCGCATAAAGACGAGCTGATCGCTCTCGAAGTCGAGAACACCGGGAAACCGATCGCTCTGACATTATCGGAGGAGATACCTCCGATGATCGACCAGATACGGTTCTTTGCGTCCGCTGCCCGCCAACTCGAAGGTCGTAGCGCGGCCGAGTACCTCCAGGGGCACACCTCAATGATTCGGCGAGAACCGATCGGCGTCTGTGCAGCAGTTACACCGTGGAACTACCCCATGATGATGGCCACGTGGAAGTGGGCACCGGCTCTCGCTGCAGGTAACACCGTCGTCTTGAAACCATCGGATACAACACCTGCCTCAACGGTTCGCATGGCCGAGATCATGTCCGCTCACCTGCCAGCCGGCGCATTTAACGTTGTTTGTGGGGATCGCGACACCGGGCGTCTCTTGGTCCAACACCCAACCCCCCAAATGGTCTCAATTACAGGCTCGGTCCGGGCCGGAATCGAGGTCGCTCTCTCAGCGGCTCGAGATCTCAAGCGGGTCCATCTCGAACTCGGCGGAAACGCTCCTGTCATCGTCTTCAACGACGCTGACATCGACAAAGCGGTCGAAGGTATTGCCGTCGCAGGATACTTCAACGCAGGACAGGACTGCACCGCTGCATCACGCGCAATCGTCCAGCGGGACATCTACGACTCTTTCGTTGAAGCACTCGGCGACTACGCTCGACAGACCGTCACAGGGCCACCATCGAACGAGAATGCTCTCTTCGGCCCACTCAACAACCCCAATCAGCTTGATCGAGTCAGCGGGCTCGTCGAGGGAGCTGCGAACCGTGGTCGCATCGTCGCAGGCGGCCATCGCCACGATGGAGCGGGCTACTTCTTTGAACCGACCGTCATCGCTGATCTGACACAGAACGACGAGATCATCCAAAATGAGATCTTCGGACCGGTCATCACGATCCAGCGCTTTGACGACGAGGCGCAAGCGATCGCCTGGGCCAACGGAGTCGAACACGGCCTCGCATCGTCGGTCTGGACGAAGGATCATGGAACCGCCATGCGTATGGCCAAGAAGCTGAGCTTCGGAGCCGTGTGGATCAATACCCACATACCGCTCGTCGCCGAGATGCCTCACGGTGGATTCCGTCACTCCGGTTACGGCAAAGACCTTTCACTCTACGGATTTGAGGACTACACCCGCATTAAGCACGTCATGTCGAACATCGAGGCTTAATCAAGATACCGACCGAAGGTCCAGCCCGATATCGGGCTGGACCTTTCAAGGGTGCACTAACGTGCCGTCGCCTTGAGAGCCGCTTCGAAGGCGGCCAGACCCTGTCCAATCTGCGCCTCGCTGACCACCAGCGGTGGCATCCACCGAAGTACGTTCCCCCATGTGCCACAGTTCATGAAGATGACCTTCGAATCCTCCAACGCATGGCTCAACATCGCAGAGACACGAGCACCATCGGGACGTCCGGTCTCCGGTTCAACGATCGCCGAGCCGACCATCAGTCCAAGCCCGCGCACATCTCCAAGAGAGCGATCGTGTCGAGCTATCTCCCTCAAACCCTCCATTAGTTGAGCCCCTCGCGCCGAGACCTCTGCAAGAAATCCATCGGCCGTGATAACTTCGATAGTCGCCAGTGCGGCAGCACAGCCCATGGGGTTCCCTCCATAGGTTCCGCCATGACTTCCCACCGGCCAGAGCGACATCAGGTCATAGCTTGCTGCGAGACCCGAGATTGGGAAACCCGAACCAAGACCCTTCGCCATAATCATGATGTCAGGCACGATGCCATAGTGTTCAACGGCAAAGAATCTTCCCGTGCGGCCAAAACCGCACTGGACTTCGTCCGCAATAAGTAGGATTCCGAGCTCCTTGCACCGCTCTGCAACCCCACGCAGGAAGGCCGGAGGCATCGGATAGTAACCGCCTTCGCCCTGAACAGGTTCGATCACCATCGCTGCTGTCTCTGAAGGAGCGGTCTGGGCACTCAAGAGATAGTCCAGGTGGTGCAGCGCAGCCTCGACCGCATCATCGACCGTTCCCCCCTCAGAGAACTGTGGGGACTGGGCGACGAAAATACCCGATGGCAGAGGTGCGTGACCTGCTCGGTACGAGGTCTTCGAGGTCGTCATCGCCATCGTCTGGGCGGTCCGACCATGAAAACTTCCCTGGAAAACGATGATGTTTGGCTTCTTTGTCGCCTGACGCGCAAGCTTCACGGCCCCCTCGGTCGCTTCCGCTCCCGAATTAGAGAAGAAGAAGGTGTCGAGGCCATCAGGTGTCAACTCGGCCAGCTTATCGGCGAGTGGTTGGAGTAGATCGTGAGTGTACACATTGACCTGAGCATGAAGAAATCGACCGGCCTGTTCCCGAATCGCTTCCACTACTTTGGGGTGGCAGTGACCGGTCGATGTGACCGCAATCCCGGAAGTAAGATCCAGATACTCCGCACCGTCTGCCGTGCGCACCGTTGCACCGAAACCTGACACCACCTCTAGGTCGGTCAACTTCGACCACACCGGTGCTAGCCGTCCACCCTTGTTCATGAGATCCTCCAATTCCCCGCTACCGTGTTCACGACTACCCTCGTAACCACAGGACCCACCAATGTCTCCAAGCGCATCTCATACGTACTGCCCACGCAACAGCCACCTCTGAGAGTCACTACTCCCTCTAGAACCGACTCCCAAGCGCCTGAGCAACCGCGTCGTAGACAATTTTTCCACCTGAAACATTGAGAGCACCCCTCAAGCGTTCAGAAGATCGATCTCGAGCGAGATCCAGCAGCCTTGGAGCGACTGCAGCAGAGAGCGCTCTCGAAGAGGTCCTCGGATACTGTCCTGGGATATTGGTGACACAGTAGTGAATAACCCCCAGCTCTTCATAGATCGGATCCGAGTGCGATGTAGGACGAGCGGTTTCGATACATCCACCTTGGTCGATTGCGATATCAACGACGACCGATCCGGGTCGCATCGATGCAATATGCTCCTTGGTCACGAGCTTTGGGGCCTTGGCACCTGGTACGAGGGCTGCACCAATGAGGAGATCTGCACTCCGCACCGCCTCGCCAATGGCGTTCTCGGACGATGCGAGCGTCGCAGTAACGATACCTTCTTGATGGGCCTGATAGAGTCGATGAAGGCTAACGTCCACACCGACCACCTCAGCATCCATACCCCGAGCGCCTCGAGCCGCCATCGTACCTGCCACCCCAAGTCCGACAACAACCACACGAGCGGGCAGAACTCCAGCTGCACCACCGAGCAAGGTTCCCGAACCCGCAGCGAGATAGTGTGCCCCAACGATTGCAGCGGTTCTCCCAGCAACCTCGCTCATCGGAGCGAGCAGTGGCAGCCCCTCAGGATACGCGAGCGTCTCAAAAGCGTACGCCTCGACCCCTGCATCAACCAGAGCACGGGTCAGTTTCGGTTCTGCCGCAAGGTGGAGGTAACAGAACAGTACGAGGCCTTTACGAAAAAATCCCCACTCCGAAGGTTGCGGCTCTTTGACTTTGACAACTAGATCTGCAGACCAAGCGTCACTCGCGTCGGGAACAATCTTGGCACCAACGAGCTGGTAATCTTCGTCGTTGAACCCAGCTCTTACGCCTGCGCCGCGCTGTACCCACACCTCATAACCTTGACCGACGGCGCTCGCCACAGCGCTTGGGTCGAGAGCGACCCTTCGCTCTCCATCCTTCGACTCGGCAGGTAGGCCAATCGAATGCACCATCTCTAACTCCTTTCCGCGGCTCAACGCGTCATTGCGTTGCAATACCTACTGCTAATGATACGCCTGAAATCAACGGAGGTGAAAACGAAATTCCACATTCTTCATCCTCCATCGGCCGGAGCATAGCTCTCCCTACCCGGATCCGAGACCTCTCCCACAGAGGGCCCGACGCAGAGCTTGACCGCCATGCAAGCAGCAAGAAGACTCAGGCAGGATTGAGGAGCCCATGTGCCGCATCGATAACCGCTTCCGCAGTCATGCCAACCGCTCGAAGAACATCAGGTCCTTTGCCAGAGTGTCCAAAGGTCGAAATCCCAAGACAGACGCCCTTCTGGCCGACGACCTCACGCCAGCCAAGCGTCACGCCTGCCTCAATCGATACCACTGGAATACCAGCCGGAATCAACCGCTGTCTCTCCTCGCCATCGAGCGCCAAAAAGCGCTCCCGACACGGCATAGAGATTGCACGAACTCCATACCCCTCGCTTTCAAGAGAGGCCTTCGCCTCGAGGGTCAGAGCGACCTCCGAGCCGCTTGCCACCAGCACAACGTCAAGACGATCTTGCTCACGACCGACCACTCTTGCCCCATAGCGAGCTATCTCGTCGAGGTTCTCTGGTCCAAGATCGACGAGACCTTGACGGGTCAGGATCAGGGCGGTTGGATGGTCGGTAGCAGAGAGCGCCTCCTTCCAAGCCGCGACGGTCTCGCGAGCATCTGCGGGCCGCAGTACCGTTAAATTTGGAATGATACGGAGCGCAGTCACCTGCTCTACAGGCTCGTGCGTTGGTCCGTCCTCTCCAACCGCCACAGAGTCATGGGTGAAGACGTAGGTCACCGGTAGCCCCATCAGCGCAGCAAGGCGAATAGAACCACGCATGTAGTCAGAGAAGACCAGGAAGGTCGAGCCAGCAACTTTAAATCCACCGAAGAGAGCGAGTCCATTCATCACAGCACCCATAGCGTGCTCGCGAACGCCATAGTGAATAAAGTCTCCAGAAACGCTCTCAGCAGTCAGCGGCTCTCTCTCTAGATCGAGTCCAGTTGATTCGGCAAGATCTGCAGTTCCAACGAGAAGGTTTGGAAGCTTTTCGAGCGCTTCAGAAAGGAATCTCTTGGAGGCCACACGCGTCGCAACGGTCTCACCATCTTGGACGCCACCCGATACGGATGAGATTATCGGCCCGAGGTCACGCTGTCGGTCAAGCTTGGCGCACTCCAGTGAGGCTGCGTTACGCTCCACGGCCTCAGCGATTTGGACTCGCTTGGCTGCGAGAATCTCTTGACAGTACGACCGCACCTCCTCAGGAATGTAAAAAGTCTCGTCAGGCCAGCCAAATCGAGAGCGTAGCTTCGTCATCTCCTGAGCCCCCAGCGGTGAACCGTGGACCTTCGAGGTACCCTCCTTATCCGGAGCACCAAAGCCAATCGTCGACTTGATCGAGATAAACGTCGGTCGATCGTCGACGTGGCGTACTGCCTCGTGAAGCACACTCTCTAACTCGTCGAGATCGTTGCCATCGGAAACGGTCAGCGTCCTCCAACCAAGCGCCGAGTACCGCTCGCTCACATGTTCGGTGAAGGCGAGCGCCGTGGAGCCATCTATAGAGATCGAATTATTGTCGTAGAGCACGACGAGGTTTGACAGGCCGAGATGACCGGCTAACGAAGACGCTTCATTCGAGATACCCTCCATCAGATCACCATCGGAACAGAGCGCAAACACTCTTGGTAGATCATCTCGCGCAACCGCATACTTCTCAGCAAAGATACGCGCACCGATGGCGAACCCAACTGCATTCCCAATTCCCTGACCCAAAGGGCCGGTAGACGTCTCCACACCGCTCGTCATACCGTGCTCGGGATGACCTGGAGTACGAGATCCAAGTTGGCGAAACGAGCGAAGATCATCCAGCGTTAGATCAAACCCAAACAGATGAAGAAGTGAGTAGAGCAACATGGAACCGTGTCCGGCCGACAGTACGAAACGATCTCGAAGCATTGAGTCCGTATCGGACGGATCAAACCTCAGTATCTTGCTCCACAGAGTCCACGCGGCGGGCGCCATACCGAGAGGTAGTCCTGGATGGCCAGAGTTAGCCTTCTCGACGCCATCCACCGCCAACATACGCAGAGCAGTCACCGCAACCGCATCGCGATCGTTCGGGTCCGGCGCTAAGTCAAGAGGTTTCCACTCCATGAGGCACTTCCAATCTCGGTGCTCCCAAGCACCGCATCACGCTACACTGTACCCAAACTACCGTTCCCCTAAGCCGAAACAATCTTGCCACTCCGAACTCAGCTCAAGGCATCACCGCCAGCGAACTTCTCAGCGTTGCAGCCGTCGACCTCCAGAGAGCATGTTGACTCCTCCCTCCTTAGAGCTCAGCACGCCGAGGAAGACAAGACTTCCTCGGCGAAAGGAGACCCAAGAGACCGGACAACTGAGTCAAATCCGGATCGAATTAGAACCGGGGTTGCAACCTTTCCTGACGGACCTCGTCCACAGAAGCATTCACACTCAACTGCAACCTGATGACTGATCCCTGAACTCCTCAGTACCCCGAGGTGATCCGAAGTGGAACCGCATTAGAGCTCTCTGCACCAACGTGGACCACCACCCAGAGGGTACTCACTCCTGCCTTGGGGGTGATGACATCTACGGTCGTGGGAGATGCGTACGCAACGGTTGCTGGGTCTCCTCCAATGGTGACAGAGACACCACAGCGAGCCATCTCTAACGCTCC
>JBMFXG010000036.1:0-16784 GCA_049964535.1 Acidimicrobiales bacterium
ATGCAGGGTTGAGTTGAATCAACGGGCTTCGAGCTGGGGAGTTCCTCTCGCGCTTCGTCCGAATGATATGCTTCGAATTGGATCCGCACGGCAAGGTGTCAGAGCATACCTAGCTATCAACGGAGGTATTGACGGGGAGTCTTACTTTGGGAGCTCCTCGACCGATCTACTTTCAGGAATCGGACCCGCCCCGCTGGCACCAAATGATGTTCTCATGCTCGGCAACTCACATGGTCACGCACCCGCTATCGACCTTGCACCCTATCTTGGTCCAGGCGAGCAACCACTTCTTCGGGTGCACCTTGGTCCTCGATCGGAGTACTTTAACGTCCAACAACAGGCTCGATTCCTCGGCCAGCGATGGCAGATATCCAGTTCAAGCAATAGAACCGCCCTACGACTGCATGGTTCCAACCCGCTCGGCTATCAGGGCCCGGAACTGCCGAGCGAAGGAATCGTGACCGGGGCCATTCAAATGCCTCATGACGGACAGCCCATCGTATTTCTAGCAGACCACCCGGTCACAGGAGGATATCCGGTGCTCGGCACAGTTTGTGATCTCGATCTCGATCACTGCGCTCAGCTACGACCCGGCTCCACAGTCATGTTTCAGAGTACACCAGCCTGTTCACGCGACGCACTCATGAGATCAGCCACCCACCACTACCAAGATCCATAACCGACGGTACCCGAGCGAACATCTCCTACGACCAAGATCAGGGTTAGCGAGCTCGAAAGTTAGGATACCTGCGTCTTGAAGCCCCCAGACGCGACGCCGAATGCTCTCACTTTTGCAAGGTTGTAGTCATCCTGTTAGGCTCCTTCACCAGTGCTTAACGTCATCACCAAAAAGACCATCTGGTCTCGAGACCGTGTCATCTCCTTAATGACTCCCGACGGCAGCAAACCTCGCACCCTGGATCAACCGGCCTTTGATTAATCCTGAAGCCGATCGCCTCAACGATCGAGATGACGCAAGCTCGACGGAGTGGAAGCTCTGGGGCCCATATCTCGCAGAGCGAGCTTGGGGTACTGTTCGCGAAGATTACAGCTCCGACGGCTCTGCGTGGTCCTACTTCCCACACGATCACGCGCGTTCACGAGCATTCCGATGGAGCGAAGACGGACTCGGAGCTATCTCCGACAGCAGTCAAACACTTTGTCTTGCGTTCGCATTCTGGAATGGAATCGACCCGATCCTGAAGGAACGGATCTTCGGTCTGACGAGCACAGAAGGCAATCATGGCGAGGACGCAAAAGAGTACTGGTGGTACCTCGATTCGACACCGACTCATTCGTGGATGCGCTGGAAATATCACTATCCCCAGAGGGAGTTTCCTTATCAAGCTCTCGTTGACGAGAATGCTCGTCGAGACAGGACCGAGCCAGAGTATGAGCTCCTCGATACCTCCGTATTCGACGAAGACAGATACTGGTCGATCGAGGTCGACTACGCCAAGGCGACCCCGTACGACATTTTGATCTCGGTGCACGTAACGAATCACGCTCCGGAGTCTCAAACACTCCACGTCATACCCACGCTTTGGTTTCGCAACACCTGGTCTTGGACGGAAACGTCGCTTCAACCAGAGATCGTCGCCAAGGAACTAGGGTTTGCAGCCCATCATCCCGAGTTCGGTGACTGGTCCTTGGCAGTTGAAAGTCCAAGCGAGGCCGAGAAAGCGGTCTTGCTCTTGTGCAACAACGAGACCAACACCGAGCGACTCTACGGCACACCCAACTCGACTCCCTACCCCAAAGACGCTATTAACGACCACATCGTTCGAGGAGTCCCTGACTCAATGCCGCTCCAGGTCGGAACGAAGGCTGCCGCGTGGATGCAACTGACCATCAAGGGTGGCGAGCAACGATCATTCAAGATGCGACTTACCCGCTCACCAGATCCATCCGAGCTCGACCTATCGGAGAACTTTGAAGAGATCCGGTCACAACGCCGCACCGAGGCCGACCTCTTCTACGATGCACTTCTGCACCGCTCTTCTGAAAACGCCGAATCAGATGAGTTCGACGATCAGTCCCGCTTAATTGTACGCCAGGCCGCAGCAGGTCTCCTCTGGAGCAAGCAACTCTACCACTACGACGTAGATCGCTGGTTGAACGGTGATCCGAATCAGCCGCCTCCACCGAGCGAGCGCAACCAAGGACGTAATGCGCAGTGGCGCCACCTCAATAATGACGATATCATCTCCATGCCAGATACCTGGGAGTATCCCTGGTATGCATCGTGGGACCTCGCCTTCCATACGGTTGCACTCGCCCGCCTCGATCACAACTTCGCCCAAGACCAGCTCTCGCTACTCTGCAGGGAGTGGTACATGCATCCAAATGGACAGCTCCCTGCGTACGAGTGGAACTTCAGTGACGTCAATCCCCCAGTTCATGCGTGGGCAGCGCTTCGAGTCTTTGAAATTGGCGGATCGGTCAACTTCGATTTCCTCGAGCGGATCTTCCACAAATTACTGATCAACTTCACATGGTGGGTAAATCGCAAGGATTTTGAGGGCAACAACGTCTTCCAAGGCGGTTTTCTTGGGCTCGACAATATCGGACCATTCGATCGCTCAAGCAACCTTCCTTACGGAGCTCATCTCGAACAGTCCGATGGAACGGCCTGGATGGCCCTGTACTGTCTGAACATGTTGGAGATGGCCGGAGTCCTCGCATCCCACGACCACGTTTACGAGGACGTCGCAACAAAATTTCTCGAACACTTTGCCTACATATCCACGGCGCTCAACGAATCAGGGCTCTGGTCTGAGACTGACGGCATGTACTACGACGTGTTGCACCTACCGGACGACACCCAAGTACCTCTCAGAGCACGCTCAATGGTGGGGCTCATTCCTCTTCTCGCCGCTACATCACTCCAGCGAGGCAACCTCACAAGTCTTCCAGGCTTCGTCCATCGCTTGAAATGGTTCGTAGCGAATAAACCCCAGTTCTCAGCGTCACTCCACCATCTGGACAACAACGCTTCGGACGAGTATCACCTCGCAGCTGTGGTCGAGCCAGAACGACTACGACGCATCCTAGCCACAGTCCTCTCCGAAGAGGAGTTTCTCTCGCCGTTTGGCATCCGATCCCTCTCCGCCTATCACCGAGATCACCCCCTCAATCAGGAGATCCAAGGACTGCCCATTCACCTCGACTACGAACCGGGAGAGTCTCAAACACCTCTATTTGGTGGGAATTCAAACTGGCGCGGGCCGGTGTGGTTGCCATTGAACTACCTCATCATTCGAGCCCTGCTTCGCTATCACAGAGCCCTCGGCAACAGCTTTACCGTGGAGTACCCAACCCATTCTGGAGTGCACTGCACACTGGCTGAAGTAGCCCAGGGTCTATCGCAACGACTGATCTCTCTCTACCGTAACGATGCACATGGCATCCAACCCGCACAAGTCGCAACCGCTCGGCAACCTCCCCACCTGAACTGGAACGATAACCTCTTGTTCTACGAATATTTCCACGGCGACACCGGAGCAGGACTTGGTGCTTCGCATCAAACTGGTTGGACGGCACTCCTGCTAGATCTCATACTGGAGTCAGACCACGTACCCACAGACCCCACATCGCACGGCATGCCTGACATTCAATCAGAGTGAACCGCACCACTGCGGGCGGAGTTACCCTGAAAGCTCGGGACTCTCTCATAGGAGTCGGCAGCGAACTTCTTCAGGAGCAGAAATGCGTGAGAGTCGATATCGACCCCGACGTTCGACCCTGTGACACAAATCTTCTCTGGACTCGCCACAATTCGTTCCAGCTACATCCTAACTCTAAGATCCGCGGGACAATCCTGACCGGGGCGAGCCAACGAACCAGGACTCCACCTCTTAGGAGGAGCCCCTTCTTTGGCTGCGCTAAGGTTTTCCTATGCACGTCGATATCAACTGTGATCTCGGAGAAGGGACCACTTCTGCCGACGACGAAAACGACCGTCAGCTTCTCGAGCTAGTAACCAGCGCTAACCTAGCGTGCGGACTACACGCAGGTGATCCCTACCGTATGTGGTCGACGATCGAGACTGCGCGACGAAACGGCGTTGCGCTAGGTGCACATGTCAGCTACAACGATCGCCCCAACTTCGGAAGGGTGGTCGTGGAGCGGAGTCGAGACGAACTCGTCGCTGATATCCTCTACCAACTTGGCTCGATCGCTGCGCTCGCCAAGGCACAAGGGGCGACGATCTCTTACGTCAAACCTCATGGCGCGCTCTACAACCGAATCGTCACCGACGAAGCTCACGCCCAGGCCGTCGCGGAGGCTATCACGATCTTCGATCCAAGCCTGAAACTTTTAACCCTCCCCGGCTCCGTCGCAGAGCAGCGAGCAACTCAGATGGGAGTTGAGGTACGGCGTGAGGGATTCGCTGATCGTGGCTACCATTCAGATGGAACACTCGTCGCTCGAAGTCATCCAGGAGCGATCATCACCGATCCCGAGACCGTGGCTCAGCGAGGTCGAGACCTCGTCTGCAAGCAAGAGCTCACGACCATAGAGGGCGACGTTATCTCCCTCGGTGTCGACTCTCTCTGTATCCACAGTGATACTCCCGGAGCAGTCGCCCTCGCACGACGGCTCCGTAGCGAACTTGAATCGAACAATGTCAGCATTCGTCCCTTCGTACCTTGACCGCAAAGTGCGTAGAGTTCGATCTCCTCGTGTTATCGCCTCTTCGAAGTCGCGCGACTGTAACCGCAACAGTTGTCACTGATTCAGAGAGCAGTACCTGACTTGGTACACCTCTCTGACGATCGATCCAAGCTGCATCGCTCAACTCAAGCTGCCAGCTCGTGAGTTCGAGGTCACCTTCTCGAAGAGGCATCGACCTTTGGAGCTTGGCGAGCTTCATCGGTCTCGGACTGCCCGATGGCATGCTCGGTACTGCATGGCCGTCAATGCGGGCCGGACTCCATCTTCCGCTTGGCGACCTTGGCTTGATCCTCATCATGGTCACCATTGGATCTGTGCTCGTCAGTTCGATCGTCGGTCGGGCTCTTCGGCGCTTCGGCCTGCCTGCGCTTCTCACCATCAGTGGTGCGACAGCAGCCATGGGAGCGATCGGCTTCGCTGGGGCGAACGAGTTACCGATGCTGTTAGGCCTATCGCTCTGTTTCGGTGTTTCAGCAGGTATCACTGACGGGACGCTCAATACCGCCCTGGCGCTCGCAGGTCGTCAACGACTTCTCAATCTCCTCCACGGCTTCTACGGTATCGGTGCATCGACAGGACCGTTGCTCATAACGGCCACGGTCTTGCTCGGTTCCTGGCGAGATGGCTATATCGCCCTGGCCTGCTACGACATTGTGGCAGCAATTGCGTGGTTAAGACTACCCAGTGCGTATGCAACGCTCAAGACCGGTCGCCCACAGGACGCAACGAAGCCCGTTTCGGACGGAACTTCGGACTACACCACGGGCATACAGCGCACTCGATCACTTCGATCCGCAATCCTTTGGAGCCTGGCCACCTTCTTCATCTACGTCGGCCTCGAGGTCGCCGCAGGTCAGTGGGAGACCTCCTACCTCCGCCTCTACCTCCACCTTTCACCTCTCTTCGCCGGAGTAGCGACCTTTAGCTACTGGGGCGCACTAACTGTCACTCGTATCTCGCTTGCAAGCTTTCGACGAGCCCTCAACAATAGATCGATCGTCCATCTTGGAGCAGCTCTTGGTCTCGTCTGCACCGCAATGATCTGGTGGAACCCGAACATTGCCGTGACCATTCTCTCCTTTATTGCACTCGGCGCAGCTCTCGCCGGAATCTTTCCCGCCCTCGTAGCTCTGACCCCAGAGCGAGTGGATCCTCGACGCGCACCCCATCTCATCGCCTGGGAGATCGGAGCAGCCTCAGCGGGAGGGGCACTGCTCTCAGGAGGGGTTGGGCTCATACTGAGCAAGGCTGGGCTCGGTTCCTTTGGGTTCAGTCTTGTCCTGCTCGCTATCTGCCTGAATCTCTCAGCACACATCGTCGAGCGGACCTCAACCCACCGAACTCCGTCTCCTCAACGTCTGAGACAGAAATCATAGCAATCAAAGAAGACTAGTTCTGAGAAAACACAAGAATCGAGATCGAGGAGAGGTCACAAGAGCCTATGCGCTACACCCTGGTTCCTTCCAGTTCAGCCCAGAACCCGACACAACCCACAGAGATGCGATCGACTCCGTAGTTGCGGGTAGGCTCGAACCAGCTCTCTAACCCTGAGCCGATCACAGAGATCAATGCTGGCCTTCTCTGAAACAGAGCCGAGGGGATCGTTGATCGATCATCTCGCCCGACACTCCCAGCTAAGAAGACATAGAACGATCACGGTCCTCAGCGTGCACTGCATCGGTCCCGCGAGACCAAGCTCAACGTTGCATCAGCGAAACGTTGCATCATCAACTCGTTGCATCATCACATCGTTGCGGATTGAAGCACCATAGATTGAAGCACAGAGCGAGATAAGATCAAACCGGGCTCACGCGCGTCGTAGTCCGTAGAATCGATCGACCGGGGACCTCATCAGAGGAAACGCACGATCACGACGATTCCACCGACCAACGGACCACCACGGATCCAGCCGGCTCAGCAGCACCGATGAGGGAAGTCTCAGACCAGCCCAAGACGAGCGAAGAGTTCTCGAACCCCTGGAGCCAATGGAAGCTTCTCGATCTCCGACGTCCGTTGGATTCGGAGTCCATGTGCATCACTTCCAGCAATCGCATTCTGCGTCACCCCTACCACTTGAGAGACGAGCCAAACCCAGAGCGCAAACTGTTGGGCATCTGAGCAGATCTCGAGATAGCCGACAAGTCCAGTCGCCTCAACTTCTAAACAGGTCTCCTCCACAAACTCACGTTCAACGGCTTGTTGAAGGCTCTCTCCTGGCTCCACCTTCCCACCAGGTGGAGCCCACACAGTCTCTCCACCACTGCCGCCACGCCCGACGAGCACTACTGCGTCATTCGAAATAAGGAGCCCTGATACCGCCCTTGAAATCACGATTGAGTGCGCTGAGAGGAGGCGTACACGATAGCTCGCGCCTTAAAACCGTACGCTTCAAGAATGTTCTTGAAGGACCGATCTCCCGGGAGAGCCACAACATCGACCTCGTGACAACCATGATCAGCCAGGGCCACGGTAATAGCTTCAAATAACTCACTACCTAACCCAATGGATCGAAAACACGGATCTACGTAGAGCTCTTCAACGATTCCCCGGCCATCGAAACTCCGCCCCTTAACATAACCCGCCGGAACGTCCTCCACGACTGCCACGAGATTTGCCCAACTCGAACGATCACGATCGAGAGCACGAACCGACGAGGAGATCTCAGCGACTAATCGCAAACCTCCGCGTCGAGCTCGCATCTCCTCTCGAGCTTGCATCCTCATCGCAGCTATCCACTCTTCATCGCTCGCAGAGCTTTCGCGGACTAAGGTACGAACTTGAGTCCCCTGCTGAGAACTATCGATCAACCTCTCCAATCCTTGCCGCTTTCGTACGTCGCGCTCAGTCAGACTTCAAGCGAGAATCTCGCAGCTGCGATATCTTTGCCAAGATCGTTCTACGTCGGCGATGCTCGAGCTCATAGACCTCAATCTCTGAGAGTTGCACATCGCTCAATCGAGCAAACTCAGCAATCGCTTGACTTGCGGTCAAGGTGTCGTAGGCAGCTAGTCCACCAACCTCCGTCGGGGCGGAATCGTCGTTTCCGTGGTCGGACGAAGCCCTCTCACTCGGCGGGTTCTCAACGAGATGAGCATCGGCATCGACGCTTCCAGGTGCGCTCGTTTCCTGTGTCGTCATGACCTTCGAGATGAGGTCGGTAACCCCTGGCGGAAGGCGATCTCCGAATGCATTGAGAACCATCGCCCCAACCTCTCGGACGGCACCTTCTGGACTCTGTACGCGATTCTTCACGTACCCGACGGTCATCTTTCCGAGAAACTCCGCTGTCTTGATCTGTCCCTCGAGCAGAGCCTTTCCACTTTCGGCCGCTTGAGGCGCTGCCGACACGACGGCCGAGACAAGACCGACGGGGAAGTAGACAAAACGCTCGAGCAGTCCCTCAAGAGACTGGTCATTACGGGGCGTTGAAGCACTCGGCTGTTCTGACATACAGGCCTCCTCTAGCAAAGACTATACGCAGTCTCGACAAAACTCCTTATCCTTGTCTGCCAGCTGCGTCTTACTCTTCACCAAGAAGCAAGACAAGCACACGAACTCATCAGGTTGTCGCGGCAGTACACGAGTCGGCTCATCAGATCGCTCGTCACCGACCTCATCGTCTTCATCATCGATGACCACGACCAAACGCTCGCGCAAAATGTCATCGAGCGATGCTTCTACCTCATCTTCATCTTCATCTTCATCGTCGTCCTCGTCTTCGTCATCGTCGCTCACTGCGGCAGACTCAGCCTCTTTGGGCTCGCCAGCGACTACCGTACCGTCGAGATCGAGGTCTATATCATCGAGGGGCTCAACCACGAAATCATCGTCGTCGCCGTCAAGGGCCTCAATATCAACGTCATCATCAACTTCTAGATCTATCTCCTCATCGAGATCGATCTCATCGAAATCATCACCCTCAAAGTCAAGATCGTCGAGATCGGTCTCGGCATCCCCGAGCTCGAGTTCGCCTAACGCAACGTCATCATCGTCTAGATCACCTACTGACGTCGCAAAACCCGCTTCCTCCTCAGGGAGCTCCGAAGCTCCAACGTCCTTTTTCTTCTTACCTGCCATCATCACCTTCTTGCCACACTTTCGCCGCCGATACTAGACGCCTCGCCGTCAGCTCACGCCGAAGAGAGAATTTTCGCTCTAATCAGCTCAAACGAGAACGACTCCTCTCTGCATTTCGTTCTGCATCGACTCGTCCGACGACGTACTCTTCATGATCAACATGAGACATCGCCTCTGCAACACGATGATGACCTGCAATATTTCGTATCGCTTCATGCATCTTCTGCGCTACAAAGCGATAGTTTGGATGCCCGGAAGCTTGAGACCGTAGTTCGATGAGATGCATCGCTTCGCGAGCGTTCATCTCGAGACGAAATCGAACCAGGTACCCCATCGGAACGACGTATGAGCTAGCAGAACCGAAACGCTCCGCAAGAAAGCTCTCCGCCTCACTCGCTGCGTCCATCGCATTACCGTAGAGCCCGCCGACTCCGGCGTCAAGCACGAGCTTGGGAATCACGTATCCCAACGTCGTGGAGGGCTCTATCCAGAGCGGAGTGAGCAAGCGATGACGCTGCAGATCTCTGAATGCACCGTAATCACAAACGATCTCGAAACCGTACCGAGTTCGTTCGAAGGCTCGACCAGGTCGATACCTCCTGTTGCTCCGCTCTCCTCGATAGGCTCGAAAGAGGGTGTCCATATCGTCCGACGTCAGAGAGTTGAGCAAGCCAAGCATCGTCTCAGAGTCAGGACCAACGGACTCAAAGATAATTCCTTCAGCAATTCGAAGCTCACCGTTTACGTCAAAATCGATCAGACGAACCGACGGTGACAGCGTCTCCGAGTCGCCCGATCGCACGATACCGAGCTGGTTCAGCACCGCTACCGTCGCCTCGCGTCGATCACTCAAGTACCGCACCCAAACACCACCGCGATCGGCTCGATCAACACGAGGGAAAAAAGCGGGAGCGACACGGAGCACCACGTCGTAAAGTAAGTCGCCGTAGTGTCGAGCCTCTGCATAGGGCGATGCTCTCAGGCGATAGATGAGCTGCTCATAGGATTGTGCCGAGCCGAAGATACCGAGATTGGAGAGTGTGCCTGCAGGTAGGAGTCCACGAGCTGCGTCGAGAGAGGCCGCTCGCACAGCACGGTCTTCGACCTCAGAGCCACCAACCTGGCTTCGTAGGTAGTGCAAAACCTCTCCTCGAACGGTGTTGTAGCTCTCGAAGAGTCGGTCTACTACCGTGCAGTACCGCTGTACCGCCTCAGAGCTTGGAAGCAGCTCCTCCGGGACGTGATATCGAAAGTGTCCGCCCGCATCACGCTCCCCATAGGGAACGTACCTCGTGGACTGTTCTAGATACGACATCAGTCGACCACGTTCGATGATCTTGGTAAGGATATTCGAACTCTGTTCGCACGCTACGTGAATGCCCCCCAACTGAGCTACCGAGTCATCGCCATACTCAGCTATCACACGAGCAAAGAGCCGCTCAGCGCGCACGACCCCCACTCCACGACCATCAGAAAGTTCGTTTCCGCCACTCTCGACGAGTTCTTCATAGAACTCGTCGAGAAAAAGTCGACGAAGGCTCTTGTGTGTTCTCGAATACCTCGCAAAGAGCGCGGCCTTCACGATCTCTGGAAGATTGATCAGCCCGAAAACGGGCCCATCGACGCTTGTAAAGTAGTGGGAGAGAATCTCTGCTTCTCGCTCACTGAAGGACTCTCTAATATCGAACATAACCCTGACATCCTACGAAAGCTCGGCCGTCATCTCATCACCGCTACTTTGAACTTCTGGTCGTTCGACGAGATCCTCACTGTCGTCCACCGCTGAAGAGACCGCAACGACCCCACGCATGAGTAGTCCAACCGCACTTCGAGCCGATCGTCGGGTGCTCTCGTTGGCGGCAACCTCGCCAATCTGTCGCAGGAGGTCGAGGGTCTGCTTGATATTGCGCACAAAGTCGCCAGGAGGAATCGTGAATCCATCCAAGGTACGTTCAAGATCGGCACCGTGAGCCCATCGATAGATCAAGAGCCCGAAGCCAATATCGGGTTCACGAGTAATGGGAAGTCGGTGCATCGACTCGTTCTCTGATAGATCTAACCAGAGATCGTGCAGGGAGCGCATGCGACGCGCAGTACCCTTCGTTGGAGCCTCGATAGCGGCCTTGAAACTCGGCCGACCCTCGTAGGTCAGTGTCGATACCACTGCAGACAAAGAGGGCGGATCGAGACCATCAAAAATACCGCGGTCGAGGGCCAAGGAACACAAAAGATCGCTCTCAGAGTACAGGCGCGACAGTCGCTCCCCTTCTTCGGTCAGACTCCAGCCTTGGACGACTCCATAGAGATCCAAGATGCTCAAAACTCGATCGAGCTGTAAGGCTAGGGAGGCCTGCTTTGTGTGTATCTTTCGAGCGAGCTCTTCGATCCGCCCGCTCAATCGTTGTCGGCGCCGTACAAAGGTCAGGTGATCCCGAAAGTCTGGGCACTGGGCGAGACGCTTACCTTCTTCATCCACGTCGCCGAGTGATCCCGACCGCCCTTGGGCACCGGTCGGAGAAAAGTTCGGTTCGCCACCGACGAGACCCGGGCCGCTGAACGACTGCAGCGCAAGCGCAGCAACTCGACGGAACTCCTTGGAGTTCGGTTCATACGGCTTGGGTAGGATCTCCGTTCCCTCAACCCGCACCACACGCTCATACTGCAGCCCGATTCGATACGCCCGGCCACCTGTCGACACGACGGTCACCTTGATCTTCGATCGTCCTCGAAAGCCAATACTGACGACAATAAGCTTCAGCCGGCTATCAGCATCATCGAGTGGCATTGACAAGATATCGCCTACCCGAAGGCGATCGAATCGGACCGAGGAGACCTCACGTATGACTTCGGTTGGACGTCGGCGCTGATCTCGTTCACGAGACAACAGTTGCGTGGCGTAGCGTTCAATATCACCGAACTCACAGGTGAGAACGCCATCGACCTCTTCAAATCTGCGACGCATTCGCGCAAGCTCGGCCTCCATCTCCACGACTTCGGAGTCTGCTCCAAACTGGGCGAAGGACAAGTTGAGAAGATGTTTCGCTGTCGCTTCGTCATATCTCCGAATGAGATTCGTCGCCATGTTGTAGGTCGGTCGGAACGAGGATGAGATAGGGTACGAGCGAGTCTGTGCAAGAGAAGCCGCCTGCGCAAAGGTCGTGGATGGATTCCAGAGCACGGCGCAATAGCCAATGTCGTCCATCCCTCGTCGCCCTGCGCGACCAGCCAACTGCGTGTACTCTCCTCCGGAGAGAATGTCATGTCTCTCCCCATTGAACTTCGTAAGCTTCTCAACCACCACCGAGCGGGCTGGCATATTGATCCCAAGTGCAAGCGTCTCCGTTGCAAAGACCACCTTGACGAGGGCCTGTTCGAAGCAGGCTTCAACGACCTCTCGAAACGGAGGAACCATACCGGCGTGATGGGCCGCAATCCCAGCTTCGAGAGCGGACATAAACTCGCGGAACCGCAGTGCCGCAAGGTCAGCAGGCGCGATGGAGTCGAGTCTCTCGTCCACGATCTTACGAATAAGCGTCCGCTCGTGGGAAGAGGTGAGTCTCACTCCTGCGTGCAAGAGCTCACGGACTGCATCGTCACACCCGGCACGAGAGAAGATAAAGTAGATGGCGGGCAACATCGCCGAATCCGCGAGAAGCTCAACGACATCTGGTCGCTTCGGTGCAAACGCCTTCGGTCGGGCGCCACGACGCAGACCGGTCGTGGAGAGCCACGGCGGGTCGAGATCGGCTCCAGCTGAATTGAGCCGATCCTCGATAAAGGTCTCCATCATCGCTGTTCTATGAGTCCGTCGATCACCAAAGAGATAGACGTGCTCGAGATCGACCGGTCTTCGCTCCTCGATGACCGCCTCCATCGAGCCTCGGACGGTTCGCATCCACGTCGCAAACTCCTCAGCATTTGAGACTGTCGCCGAGAGACAGACGAGGCGGGTCGTCAACGGGAGGTGAATGATCACCTCTTCCCAGACTGCGCCACGATAGGGATTTTGTAAGTAGTGCACCTCGTCTAAGACCACCAGGCCAACACGTCCAAGATCATGAGTACCCGCGTAGATCATGTTTCTGAGAACTTCAGTGGTCATAACAACCATTGGTGCGTCAGCACGAATGCTGTTATCTCCGGTGAGGAGGCCGACGTTCTCGCGTCCAAAGGTCGCGCAGAGCTCATAGTACTTCTGATTGGAGAGCGCCTTCAGTGGAGTGGTATAGAACGATCGCAGGCCCTTTGCAAACGTGATATCGATGGCATACTGTCCGACGAGCGTCTTGCCAGATCCCGTGGGTGCCGCTACCAGTACGGATTCACCTCGATCCAAGAGATCCATAGACCTCTGTTGGAACGGGTCGATCGCGAATGCAACGGACTCTATGAAGTGGGTACGCAGGGCTTCAGTCACCTTAGTAGTACCCTAGTCTACCTCCGTTGTTCGCTTGCCTCTCAGAAGTAATCGTCCCACCAGGATCGAGAGTTCGTAAAAGATCGTGAGGGGAATTGCGAGTGCGAACAGAGAGTATGGGTCGGAGCTTGGTATAAAGATAGCCCCGGCAAGAAAAATCAACACGATCGCCCAACGCCTCCACGATGCCAGTTTCTTTGGCGTCACCACCCTGAGTAGCTCCAGTGAGATCAAGATGACTGGGAACTCGAATGCAGCGCCAAACGCAACCATGAGAACGATAATGAAACCCAGATAGCTCTGAGGCGTGTAGAGCGGGTGCACCTGTGACCCAGCGGCGCCTTGGAGAAAGTTCAGAGCTTTGGGGAAGACTAGATACGCAGTGTACGCCCCGGAGAGAAACAAAAGCAGCGATATAGTCACGAATGGGACCGCGTAACGCTTCTCTCCTGCTTTCAAGCCTGGAGCAATAAACTTCCAAACCTGATAGAGCACTACCGGAGAAGCTAGAAAGATCCCGGCATACCCAGCGATCTTAAGTCGCCAGGTGAAACCATCCAGTGGGCCGGTCACGTACAGCGAGCAGTGTTGCGTTCCTTCTGTGAGGCAGAGGGGATGCAAGAAAAAGGCCAAAATGATGTGGTAGAAACCGTAACCGACGACTGCGCCTACGGCTACGGCGAGCACCGAGATGATGACACGTCTGCGCAGTTCGCCAAGATGCTCGAGAAGGCTCATCTCATCGGGAGCCTTCTTTGCTTCGCGAGCTTTCGAACGACGTAGGGCCACGAGCGAGCCTTAGTTCAATTCCGGACATCCGGGACGGTAGGCTTGCTCGCCAACCTCCCGAAGGAATGGATAGCTCTGAGCCGCACCATCGGGCGAGCTCAGAGCCCGATCTCGTTGCGATGTCGGACTCATCGGTTGCGACCCAGAGAGCGAGGGCATCGTTTGCTGATCCGCCTGGAGTGGTACCGGATCACCGCTCGGAGTCGTTCCCACAGCAAAAGGGTTGATGAAGGCGGTCGAAGACGCAAGCTGGCCCTTCAGTGTCTCGATCGAGTTCCTCACCTGAGTCACGGTCTCCGATGCCGAGGTTCGGGCAAGGCCCGTAGAGTCTGCAATCGTGCTCATCGCAGAGTTTACTTCACCTTGCACCGTTTCACGAATCGATTTGAACGTGTTCCAATATCGACCGGCTTGGCGCATCAGCACCGGAAGCTTGTCTGGACCGAGAACAATCAGTGCAACGATAGCGACGATGATCAGCTTTGTTGGATCGAGCGTCATGAGAACACGCTACCAAAACAAGCCGGCACTGCCAACCGCGTCGTTACTACCACACGTACACTACGATCCCGAGGTTATACATGGATGAGAGCCGATATATCGAATGACCTAGCCGGCACACGTAGAGCTAAACTCGTCGCCTCTCAGCGATCTGTATCGGGTTGATTGCGAACACTGCTTGCAAGACGATCGATCCAGTTGGGCTCAGCAATCTCGAAATGAAAAGAGATCAGATCATCAACGACGAGCGGTGGTCCATCGACCCGCTCCTCAAGCTCAGCCGGAAGTCGCCAAAACGAGAGCTTGACCCCAGCGGAAACAAGCACCTCCACAACCTGTCGATCGGTAGCCTTTGATACCACCAGCCCACAGCCAGGACAGAGAAATGTGTAGGTCGTACCACCCGTATTAGAACAAACCAAAACCTTCAGATCTCGTGGAGCTAGCTCAACATCGCCACAAGTCTGACAGGTAGCCCGAATGATGGGCATGGCGACTCCTTTCGCACACCTGTAATCCTTACGTCCTCTATATCGACCCAGAGCCCCAAAGGTTGAGCACTCTCGAAATCAAAGTTGGTTTTTACTGGGGCACGAACTATCCGTAGAGACGAACTACCAGTAGAGACGAAACTGCGAGAACGGGTAGAAGATCAGAACTACTCTCCCCACGATCAACTTCTCCGAAATCGGACCGAAGTAGCGCGAGTCGTAGGAGTTCTCCCGATTATCTCCCATCACAAAGACGTCTCCTTTCGGAACGATCTGAGGAGTGAGGTGATAGGTGAGAGCGCTCGCTGGAAGATACGGTTCGTAGAGCCGCTTGCCATTGATATAAACGTGGCCATCTACGGCAGAGATACGGTCTCCTGGGAGTCCGATGACACGTTTGACGAGATCGTGAATCGTCGGACTTCCAACGTCAGTAGGTGGCTTTCTGAACACAATGATGTCGCCGCGATGTACCGAGTGGAAATCGTAGCTCAACTTGTCCACGAGAATACGATCACCGATCTGTAGCGTCGGCAACATGGACCCAGAGGGGATAAAGAAGGACTCGAATACGAACGCACGCACACCAACAGCGAGGAGAATCGCCACCACGAGCACTGCGCTCCACTCAATGAGCGTCTTCGATCGCTTCTTACGCGTCTTGCTTTGCATTGGTTCTTCGAGGACCTCGGTCTCACGACTCTGCTCTTGGTCTTCCAATGCATCTCCCACTATCTAGCTACAAACTTTCGATGAGCTTATCCACTCGCTCGTCCTCAGCCTTGAACGGATCCTTCAACATAACCGTTCGCTGAGCTTGATCATTCAATTTGAGATGAACCCAATCGACTGTAAAGTCTCTGCGTCGCTCCTTCGCCCGCCGAATGAATTCACCACGCAAACGAGCGCGTGTCGTCGATGGCGGAACTTCCATAGCCGTATCGATCCTCTCGTCAGTGACGATCCGGTCCGCGAAACCAGCCCTCTGAAGACGATAAAAGACTCCACGACTTCGACTCACATCATGATACTGGAGGTCAAGTAGAGCTACCTGAGGATGTGCTAGGGAAAGCGAGTGTTTGGCTCGGTAGGCCTCAATGAGCTTGTACTTCATAACCCAATCACAAGTCCGATCGAGTTCCAACGGATCACGTCTGAGAGTAGTCAGCGCCTCGGACCAAAGCTCAAGCGCTCGAGCCTCTTCACCGGGTAGGCCTTGATTCTCTGCATAACGAACTGCACGCTCGAGGTACTCACTTTGGATGTCGAGAGCGCTCAGTTCGCGACCGTTCGCCAATCGGACCTTGCGAGTACAGGTCACGTCATGAGAGATCTCGCGGATAGCACGTATCGGGTTCTCAAGCGTAAAGTCCCGCAGTACAACGGAGGGGTCCTCGAGCATACGAAGCATGATCGCCATCGCTCCAACCTTCAAGAAGGTAGCGACTTCCGACATGTTGGAGTCACCAACGATCACATGGAGGCGACGAAAACGCTCCGCGTCAGCATGGGGCTCATCACGGGTATTGATGATCGGGCGGGACCTCGTCGTTGCAGACGATACTCCCTCCCAGATGTGCTCCGCACGCTGGGAGATACAGTATACTGGCCCCCGCGCAGTCAACAAGATCTTGCCAGCGCCCGCAAAGATCTGGCGAGTCACCAGAAACGGGATAAGCACCTCCGCAAATCGAGCAAACTCCTCACTGCGTGTAGTGAGATAGTTTTCATGACAGCCGTAGGAGTTTCCGGCCGAGTCGGTGTTGTTCTTGAAGAGGAAGACCGATCCCCGAATACCTTCCTCACGCATTCGAGCTTCAGCAGATCCCACG
>JBMFXG010000037.1:0-16753 GCA_049964535.1 Acidimicrobiales bacterium
AACGAGTATCGTCCTCATAGTTCCTTGGGCTATCTCTCTCCCAAGGAGTTCGTGGCGCTACCACTGAGCGAACAGCGACGACAACTCCGTAGCGCCAAACAGCGACCACGTGTGTGGTGGGAACTGCGGAAGGAGAAGATGGTCGCGGCATAACCGAACAAAGCCAAACTCCTCCCACCCCTCCTGCTCGTCTTTCCGCTGTAGGAAACATCCAAGAGAGCAGGAGGGGTGGGAGGAGTAATCTCAACAACAAGAACCGAAGGCAGAACTCACAGAGACAGTGGATCAGCTATTGGGGACCCCTCACATCAGCCCACGTCAGTCAATGTGTGTTGGGCTATGGACTTCCAGTTCGACCAGACGAGAGATACCCGTCCCATCAAGCTCTTGAACATTATTGATGAGTACTCAAGAGAGAGCCTCTGTATTTCAGCATCACGATCGATTGACGCCAAGGGAGTGCTTGCGCACTTAGATGATCTGGTAGCCACCAGAGGAGCACCGAAGTACCTGCGGGTTGATAACGGTCCAGAGTTCATTGCACACGCTCTTTCGGACTTCTGTGAGGAGTTGGGAGTGACCCTGTGGTTTACCATTCCGGGATCCCCATGGCAAAACGGCAAGGTTGAGTCCTTCAACGGAAGACTGAGGGATGAGATGTTGAATGGAGAGCTCTTCGACAGCATCACCGAAGCTCAGCTCCTCTTGGACCATTGGCAACGTGAATACAACGAGTATCGTCCTCATAGTTCCTTGGGCTATCTCTCTCCCAAGGAGTTCGTGGCGCTACCACTGAGCGAACAGCGGCGGCAACTCCGTAGCGCCAAACGGCGACCACGTGCTTGGTGGGAGCTGCGGGAACTGCGGGAGGATGCCATCGCGGCGTAACCCAACAAAGCCAAACTCCTCCCACCCCTCCTGCTCTCTTGGATGTTTTCTACAGCGGAAAGACGAGCAGGAGGAGTAGGAGGAGTAATCTCAACAACGATAACCAAGGGCAGAACTCACAGAGACAGTGGATCAGCTATTGGGGACCCCTCACGGTGATCAGTGAGCGTCCAGGTCCCCTTGGGACAGTGCTCTGTGACACAGTGCATCCGGTGTTTCTTCCACTTGATCCGCATCTGTGTTCCCCCAAAGGGAAGATCAACGTAGGTGACAACGCTTCGGTCTTTCACCTGTGCAGGTGAAAGGCACGTTGGACAGGTCACTCCTGAGACGACTTGTTCAATCGCAATCTCAGCAAGAGGACCCCGTCGTTGGTAGTGAAGGACCCGTATCCCTTTCAAGCCAACAAGTGCGTTACAGATATCGCTAGGATCGACCAAGGCAGGGGCACTTGGCAGGACTTTCTTTTGTTTCACACCCAAAGAAGCTACAGGTGCTCCTGTCTCAGATCCATCTACGACAGGGCTAGCTAAAAGCCCTAGACCCCGCTAAATGCTGAAGAGCCGACTTAGCTCCGAAAAGCAGGCTCGATGGTGAATCGATCGACGCGTCGCATGCGAGGGAATGACGCACTTCATTGACATTGTCGCATCGTATGCCGTCATCTCTATCATCTCTCGAGCGATACCGTTGATTCCCTCAAACTGTAATCAGCGCGAGGCAACCGAGTACCTTCGGGTGCGTGACCACACTCCGCCTCAGCCTGCGCAGTAGACAGCCAGCAAGGTACGTTCGATGCTCGCCATCGGAGGATAGCGTAGGTCCATATTCTCGTAGAACTTTGTGTAACGCCGCAGGTTTCGCAAAGCACACTTCTCCGATGCAAACGGCAGGTATTGAAAGACCAGTTCGGCTCTAGCGACCCACCACGTACGAAACTACGGCTACAGCTTCCTTTGCAGAGGAAGCAAAAACTCACTCACTACCCCAGACTGTCAACTAACGAGAATACCGTTTAGCAAGGCTAAGATATCAAAGAACACGAAGAACCACACCAAAGCCAACCATAGAGACCAAAGCCAACCATAGAGATTGCGCCAGGTTCTGTCGAGCGGAGGAATCGCTCGCTCATCAAAAAATGAGCCGGAGGGTCTACTACTCGCATCCTGAAAGCAGCACCAAACGCTCGAGCAACACGATATCTGAACTGCTCTCGGAGGTTCTTGCGCATCCCTCTCGCGTTTGCCCAGCGGTCGAACTGTCGGCCTCGCTGATGAGGACCGCGCCTCACATCGACGGAATCTTCCAACCCTTAGCGGTAGCAACTTCCTTGCAGGTCGGACAGAGGGGATACCGCTTAGGGTCACGGTCCGGTACCCAGGTCTTTCCACAGAGGGCGGTACAAGGTTTTCCCGTAATGATCGCCTCAGTCACGGCCGAAGCCGGAAGAACGATATGGGCCATTCGGTCTCGATCCTCAAAGTCAGCGGGAGCGATCCGTTCCTCTATATCAACATCTGCCACAACCACAATACTAACGGTCACCTATGCCAGATTCAACGGTTCCGGTCGTCGAACTCCGATGCACTGGGTAGCCTGGTACCACCCCAAGCGAAGTCAGAGACCCTTCATGCTCAGAGTAGAAAAACTGGAAATTCACCTTGGCTCCCGGCAACTTCTCGGAGGTGCCAGCTTCTCACTCGCCAAAGGCGATAAGGTCGCACTCGTCGGTAGGAATGGAGCCGGAAAGTCAACGATGCTCGCTGTGCTGCTTGGGCATGCATCGTCTGCCATATCGTACAAAGGCGAGATTGAGCTTCAAGGTACCGTCGGCTTCCTTCCCCAAGACGTCGATGACGAAGGGCTCGGCCTCGAACCCTTCGGACTCTCCCATATCCTCTCGGCGAGGAATCTCGACCGGATCGAGCATGAGATTCACGTAGCTCAAAACGCTCTCGAAAGTGACCCGACTACTGAAAATATTCAGCGGCTCGTCGATCTCCAAGACGAGTTCGGACGTCTCGGCGGTTACGAGTCAGAGTCCAAGATCGTTCGACTTATGAACGGCGTCGGCTTGGACGAAGAGCAGCTCCTTGCAGAGCTCGGCTCCCTCTCTGGAGGCCAACGTCGCCGACTCGAGCTCGTTCGCGTCCTCTACCAAGACCCCGATATCATGATCCTCGACGAGCCCACGAACCACCTTGACCTCAAGGCAAAGGCTTGGCTCATGTCTGAGCTCACCTCCTACCAGGGAGGCCTCCTCGTCGTCTCCCACGACCTCTCTCTCCTTGATCGCGCCGTGACTCGAGTTTTCAACTTAGAAGGCGCAAAGCTCGAGCAGTTCAAGGGCAACTACAGCGCATATCTCAAGTTCGTAGAGGAGGACACGCTTCGTCGATCGAAGACCGCAACGCTCGAGGACAAAGAGATCAAAAGACTGAAGACGCTCGCCGACTCTATGCGAGGCCAAACGGCAGCGCGTGCAAAGACCGCCCACGCTCTCGACACCCGCGTCGAGCGACTCCAGTCGCATCGGACCGAGGTACGAAGCGCCGCAAGCAAGCTGAAATTCCGTCTACCGGAACCGCCACGCGCCGGCCGCACGGTCTTGGAGATCGAAGATCTCTCAATTCGATACGACGATCTCGTGGTGCTACCATCGCTCACCCTCGGGCTTGAACGGGGCGTACGTCTCGTTGTCATCGGTAGGAACGGTGCGGGAAAGTCATCTCTGCTCAGGTGCCTGGCAGGAGTCCAAAAGCCATCGAGCGGGAAGATCCGGCTCGGTCACAACGTTCACCTCGGGTACTTCGCTCAAGAGCACGAAGAGATCGACTACGAAACAACCGTCCTCGGCAACCTTGCGAACTCCGTTCTCGTTCAAGAGAAGGAACGTCGAGCGATCCTCGGGTCCTTCGGTCTCACGAGTGCACACATGGATGAGAATCCGGCGTCGCTCTCCGGAGGAGAACGCACGAAGCTCTCGCTTGCAAAGATCGCAGCCGGGACGAACAACCTCCTCATTTTGGATGAGCCGTCCAACAACTTGGACCCACGTGCGCGCAAAGCCGTTGGCGAGATGTTGGCCCACTGGGACGGAAGCTCTATTCTTGTGTCGCACGACCGAGCCTTCGTCGAAGCATTCCGCCCATCTCATGCCTTGCTCTTGCCAGAGCGCAAATTCACCTACTGGCAAGAGTCCATGCTCGAGCTCATCGAGCTCATCTAGATCTGCCTGCACACTTACGAGACGACTCGGATTCGCCCCTCTCGTCATCGAGCATGACCCGAGAGGCAACCCCTAGGCAGGGCCGCCGTCAGCTACGTAGTGAGAAGTCTGTCCGATCTGATAGTGCATAATCGAATGCCAACACCTCGCAGTGACGCTCACCGATCCACTCGACAAACGCTACATGACTCGGATGGACTCGGTAGGCCTCCAAAGCGTCCAGATCATCGAACTCGCTCTGAAGTAGGTACTGAAAGCCAAAGGTACGTGCCCCGGTGATATCTGTACCGAATCGACAGACTCCGAGCCCGTCAATGACCGACGGAAAACCTTCGACCATTGCAGTCATGGTGGACTCATCTTCGGATGACAGGGGGGTGGGAAACCGAAACAGGACAACATGGAGAATACTCATCGATTACTACCTCTCAAACAACCTACGGTCACATCAAAACTCCATCAAACCACGAACGCTCGCACTCACCACGCTCCTTCTCGAAGCGCAGATCTGGGCGCACAGTCTCTGTTCGTTTCACACCAACCCAAGGTAGTTGGTGGCCACGTGCCGCTCAGCGATTCCAGGAAAGGTCCTCCACTCGAGTACCTCCACAGGGCCATCGATAACGCCAGGGCCTCAATAGCTCGTGGCCACAGGTGTTCGCTGGACACACATCAATATCGCTCGCTCGAGCGCGTCTAACACGCGCAGACCCATGCGCTGTGGTCCTTGCACCCAGAACACCATTTTCTCCTTATCAATAACGCTATGAACGGTGCACGCTCTTCACATCACGCCCCGCTGTCCACTCAATCATCGAAAAATCTCAGGAAAAGCCTCTTCGTGAGGCTTGCTGGCGGCGTCGCAATGCACCTGTAGATCGCCTCCTCTGCGCATCGGACAGCTCGAGGCGCATGAGAGATCTAGCTCTCACTCCGGCATCAACGGACTTTCGCCATGACGACGATCTAGTTCCCTATGGCCAGAGGTATGAGCACTCAACAAACAGTTTCCTACCTATACCGACCAAGCGAACACCACACTAGGGCCACCAGATCGGTTCGCTACGTCGAATCTGCGCCGCATTGAGCAGCTACGAACCGCTTCGCTCAGAACTGAATCAAGCGTGACACCCACAGCTCTCATACGCCCAGTAAGGCAACTCATGGAGTTGGGAAGGTCGTCCTGCCGTCGGCACGAACCGACTCATCAACCGTTACCACCAAATCGGCTTCTTTTTCATGGCCAGCGTCGAGAGTTCACCGACAAAGTCCAACAATGGGCGAGCCATATTGAAGGGACGGATATCTCGCTACGGTTCATACATTCCGAGAAAGCACGGTGATCAGCACTGCTTGCCTTCCGCTCGAAGTTGGAGCGCGAACCACGCTGCGACGCAGACGATCTCGCTCCAAGCGAGCTCGTCTTCATCCACACGGCAACTACAACACGCAGGGATTGCCTGACAGCACCACAGTACCGCTATGTAGATCCAGGGGCCTCCCTCGGGGGAACCGCACAGAGCTTAGCCCCATCTCCGTCGCCGATCCTATATCCGCAAAATCGCTATCCCTTTAGGTCTAGAATGAATTTACGAGCCGATTCCCAGTCAATCGGCCTCTGTTCTCAACGATGAGATCACCAGAAGGGACCGCTATGACCAGGTGGAACGAGTACTTTGCAAATCGAACGGCCGCTCTGGACGGTGCTGCGCTCTCGTCGATTCTCAGGCTCTCCGGACCAACTGGAATGGTCAATCTCTCGGGAGGATTTCCAGACCCATCGACCTTCCGAATCGAGCTCCTCAGCGATCTTGCTCACACTACCTTGATCGACGAAGGTCCAATCTCTCTGCAATACTCCCCGACCGAAGGGCTTCCCATGCTGAGAGAGATTCTGCTCCAACGCCAACATGCATCTGTGGTGAGTAGCGGAGTCGGCTCCCCGATACGCTCCGACGAGCTCCTCATCACCAGTGGCGGAATCGATGGTCTCGAACTCGTCGTCAAGAGCTTCATCAATCCTGGTGACCTCATCATCACTGAAGCTCCAACCTATCTCGGTGCGCTCTCCGCGTTCTACGGCTTCGAAGCGCACGTACTCGCCATCGAACTCGACGACGACGGACTCTCAATTGAGAGATTAAAGATGGAGCTCATCGGTGGGGCTCGTCCGAAACTGCTCTACGTCATTTCCGACCATCAAAATCCAACGGGTGCCTCGTTGAGTCCTGATCGACGCACCGAGCTCGTAGCTCTCGCTCGGCACTACCACTTTCTCATTATTGAAGATGTTGCCTATCGCGAGCTCTCATTCTCTGGGGAGACGGTTCCCTCGCTCTACGATCTCGCTCCCGACACCGTTGTGCAGCTCGGCACTTTCTCCAAAACCTTCTCGCCCGGTGTTCGACTCGGTTGGGCGTTTGGACCAGCGGAGATCATTGCTCAGATGGCGATCGCTAAACAAAATAGCGATCAATGTGCTGGCTCGCTCGGACAGGTTCTCCTCTCGCACTTCTTCACCTCAGGGGCTTACGAGCCCCGCCAAGTTGAAGCACGGGCGCTCTACCAGCATCGTGCCTCGGTCATGCTCGATGCACTCGATCGCTCAATGACCACCAAGGCCACCTGGACGAGACCCCAAGGCGGCTTCTTCATCTGGCTCACGCTTCCACCCACGGTATCGACGTCAAGACTTCTCGAGAGCTCACTTGCGGCTGGCATCGCATATGTCCCGGGTAAACCGTTCTATCCCGATGAGCGAGGCGACAACGAGCTGCGCCTCGCGTTCTCACGCGCAAGTGACGAAGAGATCTCCCTTGGAATTGAGCGACTTGCGAGCGTTCTCTCCAGCTCTCTCGTTGGTTCGTAACAGAGTGCTGTGCTGAGTACTCGCGCAGAGTTCACGCATCACGCTGCCCTCGAAGCAAGCGTAGCGTCATGGACGTTCAGTCATTCGTAATCACAAGGAGCGCTCACTGTGGCCAATGCATCGGAACACTTCACAACCACCTCAGAGCATCAACCCACCAAAGCAGGTCGATTCGTTGAGATGAACCTGGTTGACAAGGTCGAGTTTCTGCCTGGCTTGACCTTCCAGCCGGTGCTGGGTGAGAACATGCTGGTCAACTTCGTACACTTCGAACCAGACACCGAGGCGCCCGTGCACGTTCACGTGGAGGAGCAGCTCGTCATCGTGGTCGACGGCTCCTTCGATTTCGAGATAGACGGGGAAGTGCGCACTCTATCGAGAGGAGATCTTGCAGTCGTGCCACCCTGGGTGCCTCACGGCGCTCGTACGCACAAAAGCTCTTGCGACGAGATCGACGTATTCAACCCCCCCCGTACGACACTGCTCGGCTTAGCCCAGACACAAGGCCATGAGGGCACGGCTCACGCATGAATCTTGGGCTCGATGAACGTCGTGTTCTCATCACCGGGGCGAGTAAGGGAATAGGCAAGGCGATCGCATTCGAGCTCGCAGAGGAGGGAGCACGTATTGCGATCTGTGCCCGGGGCGAGAGCGATCTCGAAGCAACACGTGAAGAGCTTGAAGAACGTAGCGGCCGCTCCGTCTTCGCCCGTCGCTGCGACGTCACGAATCCAGATGACATCATCACCACGATCGCTGCAGTTGTCGAGCACTTCAACGGCCTTGATATCTTGATCAATAATGCGGGATCAGCACACCCAGGTCGATTCGAAACACTGCAAGACGACGACTGGCACAGTGATATCGATACCAAGCTCATGAGTCAGATACGCTGCATCCGAGCGGCTCTCCCAGCCCTTCGGTCGAGCGACCATCCAAGGATCGTGAACGTCAATGCCATCTATGCCCGCTACCCAGATCCAGCCTTCATTGCCTCCTCAGTGAATCGCGCGTCGTGTCTCTCGCTGTCCAAAGCACTCGCACTCGAACTCGGCCGCGAGCAGATACTCGTCAACAGCGTCAATATTGGAATCGTCGACACACCCCAATGGGACGCTATTCACCAGCGGCGATCGCCCGGGGAGACGAGAGAGTCCTTCCTCAAAAATCTGGCATCAAGCGAGATACCACTCCAACGAGTTGGGAGGGTCGAAGAGGTCTCGGGCCTCGTTGCCTTCCTCGTCTCAGCTCGCGCGACGTACATCACTGGCGCTTCGATCGACGTCAGCGGAGGAATGGGTCAATATCTCTGAGACCTTACTGTAGGTAGAACTAACCCCAAAGATCCCATTGGCGCAAGGAGTCACGATGTCGATCTCGTCCACGCTGAACGACACCGCGCAACGCCCGAGCTCATAAACCCCAGGGCAGCAGAACAACAGTTTGGACTTCTACCGTTTTCCGGTGTCATTGACCATGCAACCAAAACGAATCAGCACACGGAGAAGCCTTCGTGCGAAACGAAGATGCGCGCTCTTTACAGGCGTTGCAGAACGGTCTCGCCAATCTCTGCTATGTGATCGAGATCATCGATATCAAAGACCTGCAGATAGACACGCTCGATACCAGCTCGCTCGTACTCTCGGAGCCTCTCCAACACCTGGGGTCCCGTACCCACCAGAACGTTCTCGGCGGACTCGTCGGGGCTTCGACCAATCGTCGCCAGCCTTCGCTCCAGCACATGAGAGTTTGACCCCACACAGGTCGTCAGCGCCGTCGATTTGATCACAGCAGCTGGTTCTCGGCCCACTTCCTCCAGAGCCGAATCAAAGGCGGCGAACTGCTCGGCACATCGCTGTACCGAGGAGAAAGGTGCATTATATTCCTGAGCAAAACGAGCCGCCAAGGAGAGTGTCTTGCGAGCACCCATTCCTCCTACGATGATTGGAGGATGAGGCCGCTGAACCGGTCGAATTACCAATGGGGCATCCTCAAGCTGATAGTGTCGACCCTGAAAGTTAAAGGTCTGCCCCTCAGGTGTCATCCACATTCCAGCAAAGATGGTAAGTTGCTCCTCCAGTCGTTCAAATCGCTCCGCAAGCGAAGGGAACGGAATCCCATAGTATCGATGCTCCTCTTCAAACCATCCTGCTCCCAGACCGAATTCGACGCGCCCGCTGCTCATCCGGTCAACCTGGGCAACCGCAATACTGAGTGGTCCCGGGTGGCGAAACGTAGCGGAGGTAAGAAGCGTCCCAAGGCGGATCGTTGAGGTCTCACGCGCGATTGCCCCGAGCGTGACCCAGGAGTCCGTCGGGCCCGGTCCGGGATCACCGCCGCCGATCCGAGCGAAGTGATCAGAGCGAAAGAAGGCCGAGAAGCCTTGGTTCTCAGCCTTCTGCGCCATCTCTACTTGCTGTTCGTAGGTCGCACCCTGCTGGGGCTCGACAAATATCCGAAGATCCATCACCATAGCTTCAAGCCTCATCTCCAAGGTTGGCGTACAAAACAATCAAAATCATGCCGCTCTCTCCTGCGTAAAGATCCATACAACGGAACTGCAAGCTCGATCTTCGAGTAACTCTGAGCATCGAGGGCGACAGGACGCTCGACACATCGGCCTTAAGGGCTATCCTTCGGCGTGCTCCACCCTTGAGAGCTCAGAGCCCACGATTGAACTACCTCTCTTGCCACGCCACAGATACCAAACGCAACCGGCCAAGAGGGAGCGAACGAACTCTGTCTTAGGCTCAGTCGACCAGCGCTTGATAGACCAGCTGAGCGAGTTGAGGTCGGATCGGATACGTAGAGGAAGGGAGAAGCTGAGTCATAAAGATCACCGTAATCTCTTCGAGTGGGTCCACCCAGAAGGTCGTGGATGCAGCACCACCCCAGGCAAACTGACCCGCTGACGCCGAAGTCTTCGCCGCGGTCGGATCCATCACTACGGAAAATCCGAGTCCAAATCCAACCCCGTTGTACGATGTCTCGGCGAAGATAGGACGACCGAACGCTGTAAGGTCTGCATTACCAGGCAGGTGGTTCACGGTCATGTACTCTACTGTCCGACTCCCTAAGAGCCGCACTCCGTCAAGCTCGCCCTCGTTGAGGAGCATTTGAGTAAAGCGGTGGTAGTCGCCGAGGCTCGAGATCAGACCACCTCCACCCGAAAGGTAGCGTGGGCGAACACCTGGCTTTGGGCTCATCCCATCGAAGCGAGTTGCCTTTCCAGTGCTCGGTGAGGGCATGTACAGCGCAGCCATCCGCTCTACATCTTCCTCTGGGAGCAAAAAGTGGGTATCGTTCATCTTCAAGGGCTCAAAAATCCGGGTCCGGAAAAACTCATCGAGAGTCATGCCCGATACCACCTCGACCACCCGACCGACCACGTCGGTAGCGACCGAATAGTTCCACTCCGAACCCGGCTCAAACACGAGTGGCATCGAGGCAAAGCCGTCGCAGGCCTGCGCCAAATCAAACTCCGCCGGTACGCCCCACTCATACCCCCGCATTCGGTAGATCGCATCGCAGGGATGTGCGTAGTGGAAGCCGTACGTCAGTCCCGACGTGTGCGTCAGGAGATGCCAAATCCGAACATCTTCCTGCACCGGCACCGTGACTGGGGCGCTCGAAGAACCCTTTTGGAAGACACGACACGACGCAAACGAAGGAATGTACTTTGAAACCGGATCCGTGAGCTCGACGAGCCCTTCCTCGTACAGCATCATGAGCGCTACCGAAGTAATCGGCTTCGTCATCGAGAAAATTCGGAAAAGCGTCGCCTCATCCACCTGACGACCGGCTTCAAGGTCGCTCGATCCGTAGGTTGCGACGTAGGCGACCTTGTTTGCTCTCGAGACCAGAACGGACCAACCAGGAAGTCGGCCATCATCGACGTACGCCCGAAAATGGCGCTCTATCCGATCAAGGCGTTCCTGGTCCATCCCAACTTCGTCTGCACTAACCTCCACCTTGACTTCAGACACGCCAATCCTCCTCGAACTCCGTTGCCGCAACGACATTTCTCTTCAACCTACAGCGCTCTTGTTCAGAAGTGCCACATCTCAACACCAAGAGCAGCGTTCCATCCGACTCTACCTTTTCGAGCTCACAAACAAAAGTCGTTCGCCACCAAGCAAGAAAGAACGTGCGACCTTGCAGATCCGAGAGCTCAGCGACATCTGGGAACGGTTCGCACAAGCCAGAGAGACGTGCTTGAGAGCCACACGAACAGCGGTAGTGAGAGTCCAATCCTGCATAGACTCAGGCCGAGACTTGAAAGGTAGAGGATCGATGCAATCAAGCTTGTACGTCGAACGCGACGCAGACCAGAGGCTCGCTACCGTCACGATCGCTCGTCCACCCCACAACTACTTCGACATCGATCTCATTAAAGCGATTGCTGACGCCTATCAATCCATTGAAGAGGACGCTGCGTGTCGAGCGATCGTCTTACGGTCCGAAGGCAGAAACTTCTGCGCCGGAGCAGATTTTTCACAGCAGTCGTCTCTGGGTACGATCGTGAGCAAAGAAGGATTTGCTCCTCTGTACCAACAAGCAGCTCGACTCTTCAAAGGAACCAAGCCGGTCGTAGCCGCGATCCAGGGCAGTGCGATCGGAGGCGGACTCGGACTGGCGCTGACCGCGGATTTTCGCTGCGCCACACCGACGTCTCGATTTGTAGCTAACTTCGCCCTACTCGGCATTCACCCGGGATTTGCCCTCTCCGTCACGCTGTCTAATATCGTTGGGGAGCAGAAGGCACTTGAACTTTTCTATACCGGACGAGCAGTCATGGGCACCGAAGCCCTCTCACTCGGACTTTGCGATCGTCTTGTTAGCGAGAGCGACCTGCTCGCAGAGGCCTACCAGCTCGCCCATCTCATAGCTTCCTCTGCCCCTCTTGCCATTAGGTCGATTCGAGCAACCATGAGGGGGGCCCTCTTCGACAGAGCCATTGCCGCAATGGAACGAGAGAACCAAGAGCAACGCCGACTCGGTGCGACCTCGGATTTCCACGAAGGTGTGCTAGCTGCCCGCGAGAGACGCACGCCGAACTTCACCGGTGAGTAGGGCCCATCAGGTCGACGATCTTCAACGGAGTCGCAGCAACTCTGAACCACCATGAGAGCGTTCGGCGCTCACCGCCCTGCGGACCTTACCCCCAAGAGAGAATTTGACGCTACTCCTGCATCGCAGTCGCAGCCCTTGACAAGCAAGCCTCTACGTTTTGACCCTTATACCTGCGAGAACGACCCTTCAGCCTGCAAGTCCTACCCAATCGTTGCAGTCCATGTATCGCCAAGACTATGGTTTGCTCGAAAGCCACCAAAGAGAACCAGCTGCGAAGTCGCCGGATCGAAAGCGAAAGCTGCGAACTCTCGAGCTGCGGGTGAGCGAGATAAACGTAGACGTCTCCAAGTGAGGCCGTTCCAGGCCCACGCAGCCCGCATTTGACCAGCAACGGTCTCTCCACCGAAAAAGATCAGACTCCGAAGTCCGGGGGACGCTATCAGTTGGGAAAAGGCCAGAGCCGGAGGAGAGTGCTTTGGATGAACTCTCGCCCACGATGCTCCGTCGAACTCCCACGTGCCCCTGAAGAGTTTCTGAGTATTGTATCCACCAAAGAGCACGACTACCTTCGTGTAGGGATCGTACGCCAACAGACCGCCGACTCTAGCACTAGGAGCACTCGGTGTCGCAATCCTGAGCCATCCGCTACCGTTCCACTCCCAGGTATCGGAGGTCACCTGACCAAGAGAGCTAATACCGCCAAAGAGGACCAGCGTCTTCGTGGAGGGATCGTAGGTGAGCGCCGAGCCGCTCCGTACACTCGGTGCCGCAACAGGTGCTAGCTTCACCCAGTCTGAACCCGTCCACTCCCAGGTGTCTGCGAGATATCCAGCTTTGTTGACTCCTCCAAAGAGCACGAGCTGTCGAGAGGCAGGATCGTACGCGAGTGCCGCTCCCGAGCGACTCGACGGGTGTGAGACTGGGTGGAGTCGCTGCCACGCCCTCCCCGTCCACTCCCACGTGTCTGCGAGATAGTGTCCATGGTTGAATCCCCCAAAGAGAATTAGCTGCGAGGAGAGTGGATCGTACGCGAGTGCCCCTCCCGAGCGACTCGACGGCGCGAAGCGCGTGCTCCAATGCCTCCAATGCAGTGACCCCGAAGATGAGGCACCGAGAGTCGACGCTCCCACTACCTGACTCATCGAGCTCGCAATGATCGTATCGATGACAGAGAGAGAACAAAAAATCAACACTACAGATAAGGTTTTGCTCATCCAGTGACGTCCAGGGTTATCGGTTAAGGTCACACCATCCATGTCGCCTTACGCCTCCAAGTGGTCATCACTACCTTACCGCAGAAGTTCACGAACGCTCCCGATCCCTACACCCTCTCCTTGTTAGGGCCACCAACTCAGCGAGCTCACCATCGCCACAACACGCGAGTCAGCGATGGCTAATCTCCCGAAAGATACGGCCCTAGCCTTGCCCCAACGCTGGATTAGTCGCTTGGGGAGCCTCATCTGCCGCCTGAATAAGTATCGACCCCAGAACGGTACCTTCAGTTCGATCGCCGAACACAAGATTGCGTCTCAACGCAATGGTCCACACGATCGACCGTTTCATTGGTCAGCTCACGAGGCGGAGGAACGGTCCACGCTATCAGTGAGACTTCGAGTTCACGTCGAGATCGGAGCGATTCCGCACACCACCTCGACACAAACCCGGCGTCTGAGTAGCCGCATCCTTAGTCGACCCGCAAAGACACGACGCCCTCCGCTGTCGCAGCTCTCTCACGAGGGTCAAAGCGGAACGTAGAGGACGTTTCCGCCTAGAAAAAACGCTGGCCCGGAGAACACTGTTTCCTGTTCACCGCATCTTGAGTCCTGAGGAAAGTCGCTCGCGACCCCTGAAATCGCTCTGGCCACAACCAACTCTGCACCACCGTGAGCGCACCGACATCAGCGCTACATTGCGCCACCCTCAAACTACAAGTAGCTAGAGCCTCTCGAGATACCCTGAAATCGCAATGTTGGGAGCGAAAAAGCATCGGCCACGTGGGTCTGCTATCTGTGAGGCTTACTTCAATACTAGTAAGACCACGACCGCTCCAGGGCGGAGTCAGATCCGGGCATGGTAGGCACGGGGATTGACGTACGCGCCACTGCATCAGCGCTCCTAACGGTCCGTTCCGCAGCTACGTTTTCCTCTACAGTATCGAACGTGCAAACGGCAGACCGTCGTTCCGCAAGTCAATCAGTCCAGATCTGTCCCCGTGATATCTGAAGATTCATCGTCGAACGTTGCCTCGGCCTCCTTGGCCTGAGCCTGTCGAGGACCGTAGATCTGAGGGCTTTCACCATCAGGGTGCAGTGGTGTTCGATTAACGACTCGTTGCGAATCGAGCGTCATGGTCATGGCCCGACGTCCCCCACTCCAGCGCACCGGAACCGCATCGAGCCGCTCGGCCAGCTTGTACAGGATCGATTCATAGTTGACCCGCCAACCTCGAAAATCAGCCCATGCCTCCTCGGGGTTGCGCTCGAGAGGAAAACCGACCGAACGTAATCGATCGATGCCAATCAGAAACTCCTCGAAACTGAGAGCAACTGGATCGTCGGGATGTGGATCGGGGTCGAATACGATCCCGACCGATCGAGCAATCTGGCGACAACAGACGAATCCCATTCGCAGCATCAAGCGTGCGCTCAATGGCGCCCGTGAAGGAGCAACTGCGAGATAGAGAGCAGCCGAGTCCATGACACACAGCAGACCGGTAACCCACGAAGCGTAGGGGTTCGGGGAGCGAAATCGCAGAAGCACGGGGTAGGTCGAGTGCGACTCAGCAACATCGGCGGCCCAGCGCTCCCAGGCCTGGTAGATCCCAAGTACCTCAGCGTCGACGATCCCAATTCGGGTTCGTGCAAGCAACTCCGGACCCCATGCCGGCTCTCCCACCCGAGAAGAGAGGAGCGTTACCTCCGTCTCGCGACGGTTATAGGCACTATAGAGCGTCGGCAGGTAAGAGATCTGCACAGCTACGATCGCCAGGCCGGTAAAGCCAGCGAGGAAATCTACAAAAGTCGCCCATGGTGTGGCCGTCGAGGTAAAACCAAGGGTGAGGAACGATGCCCCAACCTCTCGAAGCGCTCCTCCTGGGCTCCGCAGCGCCGGAAGTATCATCAGAGCAAGTGCGACCATGAGCGTGGCAACCCACACAACCAACATGACAAAGAGAAAGACGACGGCTTGAGAGGACCGTATCGAGTCTCTTCGTTCATACGATCGAGTCATCGCACAGACTCGCCCATAGATCCAATCCACGGATCGATCAACGATCTTCGCAAGCTTGGGTAGTGAGCCTCGAGGGATCACGAGCGTCTTCGCAATAGAGAACAGGACCGATCCATAGATCAACGTTCCTGCCACAACGGCCCCGACATCGACCTCTACGACCACGCTACAGCCGATCCAACGACCGGTATTCACAAAGCGTTGCCACGGTGAGAGCGTATCGCATTGCGAACGCACCTCGGTCGTCTAAGGTCGGCTCTAGTGAACCCTAAGGAGAAGAAGTGTCAGAGATCCACACCCACCAAGCGAGCCCATCGCCGAGCGCGACGCTCTACTTCGAAGACTTCCAAGAAGGTCAGACATTTGACCTCGGCAGCTTGACACTCACTACCGAAGAGATCGTCTCGTTCGCCAAGAACTATGACCCTCAGCCCTTCCACCTCGACCCAGCTGCGGCACGGGCCCATCGCTTTGGTCGACTCATCGCAAGTGGTTGGCAGACCGCAGCGCTTTGGAATCGACACTTTGTCGATACCTTTCTCTCTCGCACAATCAGCCTCGGTTCCCCTGGGCTCAGCAATCTCTCGTGGCCAAATCCGGTCGAGCCGGATCAACAACACATAGCCTCGTTTCGGATCCATCGACTAGAGCCATCGCGAAGCCACCATGACGTTGGGAAGCTCTTTGGCGAGGGCACCATGGCCCTCGACGAGGACGACGACGCTCTCGTCCTCCAGCTGTCATTACTAATCCTCGTCGGTCGTCGGCCCGGGGAGTGAGGTCACACCTTCTCCAGATTGCTCCAACGATAACGATGGATCCAGTTGCTGAAGTTTGAGCTGCCGTGCGCGAGTTTCAAAGTTCTGGATCTTAAAGATTGCGGCACCCGCGTAGAGAAGCGTGACGGCAAGCACTGCAAACGCAAGAGCAAGGAGCACATGGACCAAGAGAGTGGTCAGCATCGAGTAGCCCCTCAGGTACTCCAAGATAGAAGGGACCAGAGCTACGACCGCTATCAAAAGCGTCAGCTTCGCCTTGTTGCCCATCTACCGTTCTCCGTGCCGTCTGAGCAGTCGCATCCACGTTGCAACAGTCGAAACTTTCCCATCTACGGTCGCTACCGGCAGCCCAAGGCCCAAGATCGGACGAGGATCACTGGAGTGCTTGGCCCCCATGACACAGAGAGCTTGGACTCCGGGAAGACCGACAAGGTACTCTTCGGTTAAAGACAGAGGCTGATCGAGATCGACCTGGGCCACAAGGACGGTGTCCTGGCCCGCAAATGCCTCAGCGACCTCTGAGCAGAGTTCGTCATCGATCCACATTGCAACCGATCGGCCCGCCTCGAGCGCCTGATCCATCTCCTCCGCTCCATGAGCATCGGAGGCCCCCCAGTCCTGAACATCAGGCGAGCTCGAGAAGATGAATCGATCGCACTCTCGAACGCCGTAGATCTCACAGAG
>JBMFXG010000038.1:0-16577 GCA_049964535.1 Acidimicrobiales bacterium
GCTTCCTGGCATCGTCAGAGCGGATACCGTAACGGGACCGTACGATATCGTTGCCCTCTTGGAGCAGCCAACTCTCGAGGAGCTCGGCCGACAGGTCGTCGAAGGTATCCAAGTCATTGACGGTGTCACCCGCACGCTCACCTGCCCCCTTGGGGCTTTTCCGCACCCCTGACCGCAACAAGATCAACACACGTTCCAAGAGAGCTCGAGAGTAGGAATCCCGTGCCTTGCGTCATCGACCCTCCGGCTCAACGCCCAATCTCTCGCGAGCGTCGCCCCATCGCATCTCGCCGTGATGACGAGCGTTGGATCTCCAAGTCGTCCACGGATGCGAGCCCACCGGGACCTCGCGAGTGCCACGCATGAAGCGAGATCAATCGAGCTCCCGCTCGCGGCTCTAACACCATCGCCTCACCTCGCGAGAGATGAGCGATCGCGTCCAAGTCAAAATTCTGTTCTGACACCGATCGCGCATGGACCGCAGGTCGGCGCTTGAAACGGGCGATTAAGCGAGAGCCAGGATCACCAAAGGTGTAGCTCAACTCAACGCGTTGATGTTGACCAGAGAGCTCGGAGAGTTGACGCAAAGTACGAGTGTCGGCGATTCCTCCAAGGACGAGAGTGGTACCAAATAGCGTCAGGAAACCGCGATACTCTTGTGGCCACCTCCGCTCGGCCTGAGTGAGGTCTTGAAGAGCACCGAGAACCGATATGCCCTGGCTCGCGCCCTCTGAGAGAATCGAGCTCAGCGAAGTGAGCGGAGCGATATTCGCCATCTCGTCGAGGATGAGAGCGACGTTCCTTCTCCGTTCAACGACGCCACTCGACTGGGCCCGATAGCTAGCCGCACGAATCTGATCGATGAGAGAGACGACGATCGGTGCTACGGTACTTTGAACCGAGGCCGGCGAGACCACATAGATCGTGTCGTGTGTTCGGACAAAAGCATCCGGTGAAAAATTAGAAGCTTCGCCGAGCTCTAGTGCAGCCTCTGATCGGTACGATCCTAAGGCACCAGACACGCTCGAGAATATGGCCGAAAGCTCTCGAGGATCGCTCTGGGCGATCCCGCCAATGATGTCACTCGCTCGATACTCTCCACCGCCATGAAGGATCGCACTTGGTTCACCCAGGTCCCGAGTATCCACCCACCGGACGACGTCTCCAATCTCCATGCCCGCGAGATTGGCGGCGCGCAAAAGCGGCGCAAGCAGGGCCTTAGACCGCTCGGACCAGTGACGCGACGACCCATGCGTTGGCCCAAGAGAGGTGTCAACGACTCCGTCAGCGAGAACCACCGCAGAATCGAGGGAGTCAGCTGCATCGACGAACGACCAACGAAGTCGACGGACCCCCGGAGGCGTTGGGATCTTCCCGGAGGGGTCGACAATCCACGATTGCCCAGCTCGGCTTCGTATCGATTCAGTGGCGAACAAGACATCGAGCTTTGTCGAGGTCACCACGACGGGACCGTCGTGGGCAACGACTCCAGGGATCACAATTGAAGAGGTCTTTCCAGAGCGAGGCGGTCCTAGAACCAAGAGATGCGACTCCGGATCGCTGAAGACCGGCTGGTCTCTTGCGGAGCCGAGAAAAAACACTAGGTCCCGTCCGTAGAGACGATACCGAGATCGACAAGGGACGATACCTCAGACTCGCTGTAGCCGAGCTCGAGGAGTACGGACCGAGTATCAGTACCGCTCCGCACCGGTGGCGATGGCACCTTCAGCGACGAGTTCGCAAAACGGGGAGCCGGAGCTGGCTGTCGCACCCCAGAGATCTCGAGATAGCTCTTGCGCTCTCGAGCGTGTGGGTGATCGGCCGCCTCCAAGAGAGAGAGCACAGGCGAGACGCAGCCATCGGTTTGAGCAAACAGATCCTCCCAGTGCTGGCGATCCTGAGTCACAAAGATCTCCTCGAAGCGTCGATGCATCTCCGGCCAGTATCTCCGATCGTACTGTTGCGCAAAACTTGGATCCTCTTCGAGATCGAGTCGTTCCAGGACCGTTCGATAGAACTGTGGCTCGAGTGCCCCGATCGCAACGAACCGACCATCAGAGCAGCGATAGCTGCGATAGAAAGGTGCTGCACCATCGAGGAGGTTGCTCTGACGCTCATCTCTCCAAGCACCCTCGCCGAGCATCCCATAGACCATGGTGAGTAGTAGCGAGGTTCCATCAACCATCGCAGCATCGACAACCTCGCCAACGCCGGTCCTCACCCTCCGAAGAAGAGCCGCTAAGACCCCAACGGCTAAGAGCATGCCACCTCCCCCAAAATCGCCCACAAGATTGAGCGGCGGTGGCGGTGGATCTTCCTGTCGACCGATGGTGCCAAGCCCACCAGCAAGAGCAATGTAGTTGATGTCATGACCAGCGGTAGAAGAGAGTGGTCCGCTCTGACCCCAACCGGTCATGCGGCCGTAGACAAGACCGGGCTGTCGCTCATGCAACGCCGTTGGCCCAAGCCCAAGACGCTCCATGACACCCGGCCGGTAGCCCTCAATGAGCGCATCGGCTCGACCACAGAGCGCCATAATGATCGCTCGCCCCTCGTCACGCTTCACATCTACTGCAATCGAGCGTTTGCCACGATCGAGTGGATTTCCCACGAAGCGAAGGTCTTCGGGTACGTGAGAACCGGGTCGAGCTCGTTCTACACGAATCACGTCGGCACCCAAGTCGGCTAGGACCATACCGGCAAAAGGACATGGACCGAGCCCGGCCATCTCCACCACTACATACCCCGCCAATGGCCCGCCCGCTATCGGGGTTGTCTGAAGCATCGTAGAGCTACACCTCCTTGTGAACACGTTGCGCGTTCTGAATGATCTCATCCCTGATGGACGGCCAAAGCACTCGTGGGATATCGTGACCCATGCCTTCGTATGCGACAAATCGAGAGTCTGGAATGAGCTCAGCCGTTGCTTCACCACCGGAAACATGGATCAGTGGGTCGTCCCGGCCATGAATGACGACCGTTGGTATCTGCAGGCGCCTCAACTCCTCACTTCGATCCGTACTTCCTAGTACCGCAGCGAGCTGTCGTAGCGTTCCAACTGACTCCGGAGATCGTTCGGCATGGAGAGCAATCTTTGCTCGAGCTAGCTCTTCATCGTAGGGAAAACCGGGTGAGGCTAGAGCCTTCGAGAGCTCCATTGGGTCCGGTCCACCATTGGGCATAGCAGACATGATCATCGTCACGATCTCATTAGAGGGCGTCCCTACCTGCCGGTTGCCAGTCGTCGACATGATGGAGGCCAATGACAGGACCGCACTTGGTGCATCAATGGCAAGTCGTTGAGCGATCATTCCCCCCATCGAAACGCCAACAACATGCGCCGCTTCGACCCCTACGTCGACGAGCACTGCCAAAGCATCTTCGGCCATATCGGAGAGTGTGTAAGCGAGACCGTCCGTTTTTCCAAAAAAGATAGATATCAGATCCGGAACACCTAGCTCACTGAGATGCGTCGACATACCGGCATCTCGATTATCAAAGCGAATCACACGAAAGCCTCTTGCGACAAGGTCGCCCACAGCCGTCTCATCCCAGTCCACCATCTGACCACCGAGCCCTGAGATGAGCAGCATCGCAGGGTCAGACTTGTCTCCAGCTACGTCGTACACGATCTCGATCTCTTTGCGTCGGACAGACTTCATAGAACCTCCTCACCAACGTTTTGGTTCACCACTGGGTACTCAACCGAGCTACTCAGCACTGTCACGCAGACTCTGAGGGACGAGAATCAAATGGAGCTCGGACACGACCGACGCCACCCGAACTCGATAGCACAGTAGAAGCTTCCCGGAATCCCAAGAGGACATCTCAGTTCCACACTAGCCTTAGACCTCTCACTCGTGACCCTATCCTCTGAGCACACACCTCTGACGCTCGGCTCTGCCTTCCGCTCACCGTTCAGTCCGCCAGAGCGACCGCCCCTAGCTCCTTCGCTTAAACCGCGTCACTTCCACAGTGACAGTATCCCTCTGCATCAAGCGTGTCTGGAAGCTCTCCCAGGCAGCAGTTCGCTACCTGGTGCCACAGTCGAAACCGCTCCAAGATCCGAGTTTGACCGGTAGAGTTCAAGTCGCCGCCACGAAACCATTGATCGATCCCTCTCGTTAGCGCTTCTCACCAGTAGGAAGCTCCAGCAAAAGCACACCATCGTCACGTTCTCACACCATCAACGTCGGTCCATTCTCATCTCGATTCATGCCAGGGACGGCCGACCCTGGTCGTCACCACCTACCGTCGTTGCCATAACCCACCCACGATGGTGCCGGAGCAGACTCTGAAACGTAGGTCCCAGCTCGTTGGCGACAGCGTTGACAAAGTTACCGATCGCGTAAGAGCCGAGCCTTCGATGCCTCAAACTCAACGAGTGTGATGAATCCATCGCTGTAGAGTCGAGCAAGTCGTTCGAGTTCGTCGACCAGGCTCGACGCCTGAGCGGGATGATCGTACGTCGGTGAGGGAGCCTGAGGAGGGGCCTGTTTCGGGGCGGAGGTAGTATTGGTGATCAATCTTCGGACGCTCAAGGGGTCGGCAACACAAGCGAGCGCCTCGCCGCCTTCGAGGTTTGCGTTATCAATGGTCAAGCCTCCGAAGTTGAAGATCTTTCCTAACAGGCTCTGTTTGCACGCCACATCATCGATCTTTGAGAGTGGAATCGCCCTCGTCGACGTGGTGAACACTCCTTTTTCAAGGAGTATGCGTTTGGTCGTTACCGTCATGAAGGCATGACGCCACTCCAGGTAGTGCACGAAAAAATAACTACACCCTACGACCACGATTCCCAGCCCAATAACGGTCACCACGATAGAGTGCAAAGGTAGGTAGAGCTCAACGAGAGAGCCCACGACAACGAGCCCAAGCGCTACAAGGGTCGGACGAACCAACACTGCCCAGTGCGAGCGAACGATCGCTACGATACTTTCATCGTTACCGAGTGAACGTTCAGCCTCGTGAGGGAACTTGGCGCTGTCTCGCTCCAATGTTCTATGCCAACTTGGCAGCGACTGAACCCGCCGAGCGTAAAACCGATCCATCCGCACCCGCCGTCAGCGCGATCGACGTTAAATCATCAAGCGCTTCGTCGATCAGGCCTATCAACTGCTTTCCGAGGGAGATCTTCGGCTCTATCCAGAGATAGTGAGCCAACGATCCGGGAATCGTATTGATCTCGTTGACGTAGAGCTCCCCCTCCGATGAGGCTAGAAAGTCGATCCTAAAGCATCCCCGAACGCTCAGGACTGCAGCAACCGTCGTACTATGGCGCAGCACGGCTTCTCGAAGCGCATCGTCAACGAGAGCAGGGAGCTCACGCGGAGCAGCTGCCATTCCTTCACCGGCAATGTACTTCTCACCGTAGGTCAAAATATCCGTACCCGAACTGCTCCTTAGCGGACGTTCGAGAGCGGACCAGCTCAAGGTAGGCCACGTACGTCCAGCAATTTGAAGGTCGAAGAGGTCAGGGCGATAGGGCTCAAGGACGGCGCCGGCACGTAGATGGACGTTTGAAGAGAGCCGCATCCTGGCGGTCTCAAGATCTCCGACAACATCGATACCGATGGATGACCCACCAAATCGAGGCTTCACGATGTAGGGGCCCTCGAACCCCGGATCCTCAAGTGAGGTCGTTAGGAGTACGCGCCGCAGAGTTGGAACTCCCTGAGCTCGCATGGCACCCTCAAAGGCTAACTTGTCCATCCCTAGCGCTGCGCCACGAACGGAAGGCCCTGTGTAGCGCAGACGAGCGAGATCGAGCGCACCTTGGAGCGAGCCATCCTCGCCCGGACCACCATGACAACAATTCACGACAGCATCAATGTTAATTCGTTTCGCTTTCGCGAATGCAGAGCCACCGGAACTATAAAAGCCTCCGTCTTCGCCACTGTGGAGCAGCAGAGAGGTCGACTTCGGGGGTGGACCCTGCACGAAAGAAGTGGGCGGCAGCTCGGGGTCCACGAGAAAAAAGGCACCGGTCTTCGACCAGAAGATACCTTGCACATCTCGCCCTTCTCGGCGAAGCGCTAGACATGCCTGTAGCCCAGTGAGGATCGAAATATCGTGCTCAGGTGAGGGCCCACCAAAAATTACCCCAATGCGCTCCATGGTCACTCTCCCTTAGTCAAGCAAAACGAATCATCGACACGCTAGCAGATCAGATTGCGGGTCACGGGAAGTGATCTGGGAGATCGTTCTCATAGAGCACCGTATCAAGGTCTCCGAGATGGGCCCGTACCCACGCCACGGCCTGCTCCCGGGTGCGTACGTGAACAACCTGGGTGACCAGCGCACCACCTTCCGCCGTTCGCTCTGCGAGACCCTCGTCGAGCGCACGCCGGTTCGTCGTTCCGACCACGATCGCTGTCGTGGCAACCTCTGCGATCGACCGCCCTAGCCGAAGATTTTCAAGATACTGGCGATCTCCGAGTTCGACCATACCCGGCGTCACAACGGTAGCCCTCTTGCCACCCTGACGACGCCGATCCAGTGCCGCCAGAGCCCTGCGGGCGCCCGCAGGGTTCGAGTTATACGTGTCATCGAGAACCTCGACGCCAGAGCTACTGACGATCGTGGCGGTCAGGCGGTTTGGTGAGGCCGTGAGACGTTGCAGACCTTTCGCAATCACATCCGCATCGATCCCGAGTTCGAGAGCGACCGCGACCGCACATCCGATATTGCCTGCCGGAGCGTCGGCTTGCGGCAGCGAACCGATACGGCGTTGCTCGTGGTAGACCACAAACTCACCTTCATCGTTCGTTCGGACACTGACCTTTGCACCAAAGTCAAACTCAGAGACCCGCCATACCCTCTTGCCGCTCGCTTCGAGCTCATTTGCAGCGAGTGCAAGCTTTGGATAATCGATACAAACGATCACGACCTCAGGGTCGGTCGTGATCTCAAGCTTTGCGCGGAGAATCTCATCCTCAGAGCCGAACCGCTCTAGATGGACCGGTCCCAAGGCACAGATCACGGCGATATCTGGATGAATCCAACTACAAAGGTCGGCGATCTCACCTCGCGCAAATGTGCCCATCTCTGCAATAAAGATCTCGGTCGATTCATCAAGAGTCTCATTCACGCTTCGCGCTAATCCACCGCGATTATTAAATGAGGCCGGCGTAACCGTACAGCGCATGGACTCTGAAAGCAAGGAAAAAATGAAGTTCTTCGTTGTCGTCTTCCCGAACGAACCGGTGACGGCCACGATCTTCGGGTCGATTCGTCGTAGCTTCTCTTCGGCACGTACCACAAATCGAGTGAGGTCTCGAGCTTCGATCGGAGCCAGCAACCAGAGCGCACCGTCGACGAAAAGAGGGTAGAGAAGGGGAACGATTCCATCGAAGAGGTACGGAAGGTGGATAGCGGCCGCAAGAGCCATCACCAATACTGCCAGAGCGTTTGCCATCAGCCCCAGTCGCTTCAATCGAGCAGTCAGCGCTAGCTTCGAAGTTCTACCTCGAAGCCGCAGTCCCAAGGGAAACGCCAGAGCACACGCAACCGAGAAGGCTATCAAGAGAAGCTTTATCGACCGGGAAAAATCCGACCGAACCGTTGCCTCGGAGGCAAGAAAGGCAAGGATGTAGACGACTGAGTTGACCACATTCGTCGACGGGAGCCACCAACGCAGGGCAAATCGATGGACCGAGCCTGCAATATAGTGCTCTCGCTGCGCAACTCGAAGCCATCGGAGCCCGCCGACGACACATCCCACCGCTCCAAGAACGAGCCCCACCAGCGCAGATTCGAAACCGCTCAGAGCAAACATTACGACCGCACACCTCCGACCATCGCACTAACGGCATCCACTAGAGCCGTCGGTCGTTCCGTAGGCAGCAGGTGGCCCGTCCCGGGAACGACCTCCAACGTGGTAGTTGCACAAGAGTGTGCGCAGATACGCCGAGCAACTTCAATCGGCACTGCGGCGTCCAACTCTCCCCAGAGCAACGTGAGATCACCGCAGTACGTCCTCAACAGCTCACGGTAGTCTTCATTGACGGTTCGGACAAAGACCTCTCGCATCACACCGGAGGCCCTGAGGTAATCACTCGAGCCCCGGCGTTTCCGGGCAGATTCGAGAACTGACGCCGGCAGGAGACCCTTCTGCGCAAGCACTCGAACTATCCGGTAGCTCCACGGAGGAGGAGCAGGCTCCGATAAGCGCACTAAGGGTACGCCAGTGAGCAGAACCCCTCGAAGGCTTTCCAGCAAACCCCTGCCTGCAACCTGCATCGCAACTCGCCCTCCGAAGGAATGTCCGACGAGGTAGACCGAGGTGAGCTCTGATTTCGCCTCGACGTACTCGGCAACGACCTGGGCAACGACATCGCCATACCAATCGGTACCACAAGGATGGTCAGGTTCGGAAGAAGAGCCAAATCCAGGGAGATCAAGTGAGAGCATGGTCGGTGCAGATTCAAGCGATCTGAGACCAGAGATGACTTCACTAAAGTCCTCTTTGGTCCGAGCCCACCCATGTAGGAATACCACTAGAGAGTTACTCCCCTCACAGTGGTTGCCAAAAACCTTACCGTCAGCAAATCCTTTGAGCAATCGACGCTCCCACAGCCACTTAACAACCACGTTACGTTAGTCGACAACGGTAACGACCTCCCCAGCCTCACCATCATGGCCAACCGCAATGTCCACCTCATGCCAGCAGATCGTCGAAGCGGAAGAGCGTACCCATCACGTTCAGCGCCCATATCCAATGAGTCCTAAACCACGCCGAGCTCACTGTCGGTGCGGTTGCGCTCCTGATGTGAGTAGCGATCTCCCGCCGATCCTTACGTGACCCATGATCTCGAGCGTCTTGAGACCTTCAACATCACACTTACGACCAAGCGATTGCTCGGTACACACGTAACCATAGAGGAAGTTCGAATCGACCCGAACTCGTTGCTCGCATCCCTGACGCGTTCAGGAGACCTCCCCGATCGGCAACGAAGAGAGTGAGCGAACTAAGCCGCTTCGCAGAGGGATCGGCGCCTACCGCTGCAGAGCGAAACAGAGTCTACCGCCCCCTACGAGGCGTGGCCGGACGTTACTCCTCTGGACGGGCAGGACCGTCTTCAAGCACATGAAGCGAAGGTAGCGGCTCGAAAAGCTCTTCTTCCTCCTCGAGGTACGCCATGCACCAAGATGCGTGACCCTCTTCGGAGTTTCCTCCACACTCTTCGCACTTTCGAAGCGGCTCTATGAAAGCTCTTTTGGCCTTCCGGGCTTCTTCAAACCTTCGGTGGCGACCCTTTTTCACGAGCGGCTCCTGCATTGTGGCTACTAGTCGATGAACTCATACTACCGGCGACCATCTCACCTACGTGCGCAAACACTCCGTACTCACGCTCCATTCACCGGTTCTTTAACTAACGCTCACTTCCAAAGACAATTCCCAACGATCCCCCATAGCCATCTACCTCGTACCACCATCTTCGAGAGAGCACATCTCACCAAGTACAACGATCCGGTGAGAGGTGCGCCAAAGCTACGCAGTTGCTACATCGATTCCGCATTTGTTGCAGTTCACGGGGCGTCAGCTCCATTGTTCTCCGACTCCAGTGTTCTCCGACACCATTGTTCTCCGACACCATTGCCTCTGAGCTCTCTCAAGCTTGATCGACACAATCGCCTCGATCGCCGGATCTCTTCAGATCTCTACACAAACGCACCACATCACAGAGATTTCGGAGCAGCGCACACCGATCCCAAGTAGGCAGCCGTCGGGCAACAAGGTCGGTACTGTTCACAGCGTCCGGCGAGCCTTCTCGAGATCGAGCGAGCCGTCCTAGGAACTAGCGACATTGTTCTCTGTCACTCCCGCCATCACGCTCTCCTGGACGACAACAGCTCCCGTCACAACGTCTACCGCTGCAAAGTACGCAAAGAACGACGTCTCTTCCCGGACCGATCACCGAGGGTCGCCGACTGCTACCTCCTCATCTCGGAGCTCAGCGTATCTTGTTCATAGACGACGAATCGATAGAGTCCTTGTGCGTCGCATATCTCGGCGAATCGGAACCCACGCACCACGGCGCTGTCAGTCTCCACTCCAAATTCAGCTAGAGAACGTCGTAGTTCTGCGGACTCTTCTCCACAGAGCTCCACCACTGGTATAGCTAGGGTACGAGCACAATTGGAGGAAAACCAAACACAGCGCTTACAGTCCCTCATAGGTGCCGGGTACGCTTAACCGCTAATGAGCGATAACTCCTTTGACCCCAGCGCCATGGTACGTCGATTCCACGACCGAGCCGAAGCGGTTCGGCGACGAGGCATTCCACCGATCGAAGGTTCCGAACGCCAGAGGTTTATCCAACAAGCGCAGGACGACTTCATGGACTTCTCAATCATTGCAGATGCGACCGCAGAGATTATCGATGGCGTACTGACACTACGCGTCGATCTCAAAGGATCCACTGAGGATACCGTCGACGACGATGCGCGTTAAGCCTTAATGTCCGTACGTACCCTCTCTCCATCCTCCGTAACGGCAACTCGATCGACACGGTTGAAAGAGTTCCAGCCCCCTGCTCAAGTCAAGGGGTAGCGATGTCGTCCCGTCACTCTCACGCTCCTACTCCTTCTTCCTCTCAACCCATCTGGATTGACTCAGATCGAGCGCTCCAGAGTCTCGTCGTTACCATGGTGCACCAGGAGTCCATTGCGGTCGATACCGAGTTCCTCCGAGAACGGACGTACTATCCAAAACTGGCGCTCATTCAGCTTGCCTGGCCAGGAGCCTGCTATCTCATCGATCCGTTCGCAGTCGATCTCTCCTCTTTGGCGGAGGCGTTCGAGTCCTCCACAACAACCTTCGTCTTCCACGCGTTCGAGCAAGACCTCGACATCTTGGATCGGGCGGTTGGGACCGTCCCTCGCAACCTCTTCGACACACAGATCGCCGCAGGTTTCCTTGGACTCACCAAGGCGAGTCTCGTGAATCTGCTCGAGCGATTTTGCGGAATTACCCTCCCGAAAGCAGATCGGCTGACCGATTGGACGGACCGCCCACTGCGCCAGACTCAGATCGACTATGCGGCCTCCGACGTCCTGTGGCTCTTGGACCTCAAAACGACGCTCACGACGGAGCTCACCAAAAGAGAGCGAGCACAGTGGGCCCAGGAAGAGACCGACCTCGCTGCAGCCAAGCGTCGTCTCGAGACTCCACTCGATGACGTATGGCTACGCATCAAGGAGTGTCGTGGACTTACCGCAGATGCTCGACGCTATGCACAAGCGGTCGCTCGATGGCGTGAGCAGCGCGCTCGAGAGCTAGACATTCCAAATCGCTTTATCCTCTCCGATCTCTCCATCGCCGCAATCGCACAAGCGAAGCCGAGATCACTCGTCGAGCTCGGTGCTGTACGAGGAGTCGATCTTCGGCGCCTGGGACCTGGTGTGGACCAAGAGCTTCTCGAGGTCGTCGCCGACGCACGGAACTCAAATATCACGCCAAAGATTCCCACGTACGAGTCGGTTGCACCTCGTGGCTCCGGGGCCCTTATCAGTCTCTGTACCGCCTGGGTCTACGCCAAAGCCCATCACGAGGAGATCGACCCAGCGCTCATCGGCACTCGTGATGATGTCACCGAGTTCCTCTTCGGCAGCGAGAGCCGACTGAAAGAAGGGTGGCGTTACGACCTGATTGGGTCCGACCTCCTCGCTATCAAAGCAGGCAAGAAGGCAGTCTTCGTCACGAAGAATGGGGCCTTGGCACTGACCTCGCTCTAACTTCCCAAGATCCCATCGAAACAAGAGGGCCACCAAGACGAATGCAGGACCGTAGACGGGATAAGGGCGAGAGCTTGACACCGTCAATCTGTGGTCGGTAGATAGAGAGTACGACCCTTGGCTAGCTGCACCGCGCTTCTCCAAGGTACTCGGGCCCGCTCTCTACACGTAGCAGGCGTAGAGCGAGATCAGACTAGGTCGACTCGACCACGCTGCTGTTTTGAGAGGAATCGACCACCAACAGCAGAGGGGTAACGGCACAGAACGCTCGCAGACATGGTAGCTCGTCTTAGCCAAGAAGGCGTGGAACATCGTGGACCCAAGCTGACATGCCTCTGGGTCTCACACCTTTGCCACCATCCCGATCGACTCCGCGTCTGAGTTGATGACGCTCGAGCCAACGAGATAAACCTGTGACCCATTACCCCGAAGGGTCAACTGCATCACCCACAGGTCCGATGAGAGGGAAGCTCATCGCGCACTTGAGAGACCTCATCGTTGCGCACAACTCTCCCGCCCCACTGCCTCTCAGTTTTGACGGATCTCGATGCAACGACCAACCCCACCGAGCGCTCACGGCCTCGCTGTCTACTCTCGGTATCGTGAACTCTTATAGACCTGCGCCGTCACAACCTGCACATAAGGGAAAGCCGAAGCAATGAGCTAAGAGCGATCTCTCTAAGCAGGAAAATCTCGTTGAACGAAAGAGGAGAGCAGTGATCGCCCTGCCGACCTCCCTTGGTAGGAAACGACGGAACTGCTGCACCCTGAGCTACGGCCCCCGCTACTCGAACTCGACCAAGCAGTACTCTCGCTTCCCACGCCTCAAGACGATCACTGCGTTATGCAGGAGTTCATCTTCTGTGACCGTGGCCCCTGCTTCGCTCACGCGATGACCATTGAGGTAAAGCCCACCCTGGCTGATCACACGCCTGGCCTCGCTCTTCGATCCGAAGAGCGGTGTTCTTCCGGCAAAGTCGTCCACGGCTATGCCGCTCTCGATCTCCCGGCGCGACAAGCTCTGTTGAGGTGCTTCAGAGAAAGCGAGCCGTATCGTGTCGAGTGGGGCGGAAGAGATATCACCCTCGCCATAGATCAAACGTGATGCCTCCTCCGCACGACCGGCGTCGTCACGACCGTGAACGATCTCGGTCACCTCATACGCGAGCCTCTGATGCGCGGCTCGCTTCTCTGGAGCTTCCCGTTGACCTTCTTCTAAGGCATCGATCTCCTCGAGTGACAAGAACGTGAAGTAGCGGAGATAGGAGATGACCATCTCGTCCTCTGACCTGAGGAAGAACTGATAGAGCTCGAAGGGAGTTGTCTTGTCAGCATCGAGCCAGACCGCTCCCGACTCAGACTTACCGAACTTTCGACCATCCGCTCGAGTGACCAGTGGTGTTGTCATACCATAGACCGTTGCACCCTCGACTTTTCTCACGAAGTCGATTCCAGTCGTAATATTTCCCCACTGGTCTGAGCCGCCGAGCTGCAATGTGACGTGGAGCGGTGAACGGTACAGCTGCAAGAAGTCGTACGACTGCAGCAACATATAGGTGAACTCCGTAAAGGAGAATCCTCGATCAATCCCGAGCCGATTGCGTACCGAGTCTTTCTGCAGCATATGGTTGACGTTGAAGTGTTTACCCGCATCTCGAAGAAACTCGATAAGACTTAACTCGCTCAGCCACGTACGATTGTCAACGATCGTGGCGCTTTGCGCGCTGCGATCGTCTAAGTCCACGAAGCGACCAAGTTGACGAGTCAGAGCCTCAAGATTTCTATCGAGCTCATCCTCTGAGAGGAGGGTTCTCTCACTCTCCTTACCTGATGGATCGCCGATCATGCCGGTCCCACCACCTGCGACCAACACCGGTCTATGCCCAGCAAGCTGAAAACGTCGCAACGTCAACAGCAGAAAGAGGTTACCGATGTGGAGCGAGTCGGCCGTAGGGTCAAATCCCGCATAGAGAGAGAGCGACGAGGTATCCAAGAGAGCGTTGAGCTCATCCGAACTGGTCTGATTGCAGATACCTCTACGCTGCAGATCCTGACTCAAGCTGACTGACATATCGCCACCTTTTTCACTACCCATCGCTTCTTATCGTCGCTCGAGAGCTCTCGAGCGACGACGACTACACCGTTCACCCACCCAACAGTACGCCCAGTTCTCAGAGCAACCCCGTAAGAACGAGGCCCTGCAGCCACAGCAATTACACGGCGGATAACCCTTGAGGCTCAGTTCCTCTGCTACATCAACGAGAGCGTCACGAGAGTGTCGATACCAGCTGACTGACTACATCGTGAACTTGATTGTAGAGCTCTTCATGGCGTATCACGTTGGCATCTCGACCACTCCGCTGTACGACCACTCGAGTCACCTCACCCGAACGTGCAAGTCGTACTTGGTTCCCTAACTCCTCGACGGTGGTCACGACTTCGACGTCAACACCGAATCCTTGGGTAATAGACGCAAGATCGCGACCGTGAGGAGTTCCAAAAACCTGTTCAAAACGTTCAACTGGGACCAGCGAACGTTGCGGTAGAAATGAGAAAATGCCTCCTCCATCGTTATCGTTTACCACAATCAACCCTCGACGGTCCACAAGTCCACCAAAGCCAAGAGCTCCAATGTCGTAGAGGTACGCCAGATCCCCGAGAAGCAGAACGCTTAAGGAGTCTGGGTATCGCTGCGACCACGAGTGTCGAGCTCCGAAGTAGCTCGACACCACGCCATCGATACCGTTCGCCCCACGATTGGCCACCACCCGTGGTCGCTCTCTCAACTTCGGGCTAAACCATTCGACATCTCGAATGGGCATCGACGAGGAAACGAAGAGAAGGTCGTGCTCGTTCAGCTCACGAACGAGATGGTAGGCAGCGCTAGGGTCATCGAGCGGTGTCGAAGATGAAAGTACACGCTCGAGATGTCGATCCACTGCATCGTCGAGTGCCACCCAAAGAGCAGTAAAGCTCGAAGTCGGTCGAAGCTCGTTCCGTATCGTTGAATTCCAGACACGCAACGTAGCGTTCACATCGACGATGGAGACGTACGACGAGACTCCTTCAGGGTCGTAAAAGCGCCCATGAGGCGCCCAGGTAACGATCTCGGTTTCGCCGCCCTTGAGGGCACTGATCGCCGAGAGATACTGTCCAACGACCTTCGAGGAGAAGGACTCCCCTATGCGAACCACAACATCTGGGCGTACGAGTTCAGAGACCTCAGGGCTGCGAAGAATGAGGTCAGCGTGTACGACCGAGAGCTCTGGCTCAAGGTACAGTCGTGCGCGTGGATCGTACACGATGGGCCATCCCAAGGCACGCGCAACTGAGTAGAGCTCCTCACCGACCTCCTCATCGGTTGCGCCCACCATGAACAGACCGCGCGAGCCGTACGAGGTGAGACGGTCGAGCTGCTCCGTCTCCTCGACACCAGCAAAGCTACGTAGGGAACTGACACGTCCCGTCGCCACGAGGCGCTCATCGGCAGCACCATCGAAGAGCGGTTCACGGAACGGGAGATTGAGGTGCACCGGCCCACGCCCACCCGGTAGATGCATCGAACAGCCATAACTCTGTGAGGCTATCGCGGACCACGCGGACAGGTTCTGCCACGACGGCGACTCGGCAAAAAAACAACGAAGCGCCACATCACGAAAGAGCAGCTCTTGGTCGACGGTCTGAGGCGCTCCAATACCGTGCAGGTCAAACGGTCGATCTGAGGTACAGACGATCAGAGGCACCGATGAGAGTGCAGCCTCTGTAACCGCCGGCCGAAGCTCGGTCGCCGCAGTTCCTGAGGTCGTCAGGACGACGGTGGGGCGGAGCGAGATCTTCGAAAGACCCAGAGCAAAGAATCCACTCGAACGCTCGTCGAGTACGAGATGAACCGTAATACTCTTCGAGGCGGCCAACGCAAGCGCTAACGGTGTCGAGCGTGACCCGGGTGAGATCGTTGCGTCGACGACACCGAGCTTCTCCCAACTCGAGACGAGGATTGTGGCGCAGGTCATATTGACGCCGCTGGCGCCTAAGGTACTAGTTCGATCGCTCATGACACCTTTCAAAGACTTCAAGGTCACGACATCTCAGCCGTCCTCTACGGTATCGTGGCTCCGGCTCACACCCTCCGCAAGCACGCCCACTACCCGCATCATCTACCTGCATGGTTTCACCCAACAAGCTCTCGTCTGGCTCCCTGCGGTCCTCACCAACGAGTCCGCCCTTGAGAGCGAGATCACCCTGGTCAACTTACCCGGACACGGACCACGACCGACCGAAGTCCTCGGTTCGCAGGCCTTCTTTCATGAACTCTCCAATCTCTGTGAGGACGCCATCGTCGTTGGCTACTCACTCGGAGGCCGACTCGCACTCTGGTGGGCCATGGAACACCCAAGTACCGCTCGTGCACTGGTCCTGCTGAGCACCAATGTCGCTGAACTCTCCGAGAGCGAAAGGAGACAACGCGAAGAGTCAGACCTTACGCTCTCGCAGAGCATTGCAGCAATGGACGCGAAGAGTTACCGGGAGTTCCTCACGACATGGTCACAACAACCACTCTTCGGCCCTCGCGTCCTCAGCGAAACAGCTGTTCGACTACGGAGTGACGCTCAACCGCCTAGCGTTGCGCAAGCACTGAGCGCCTTTAGCCTCGCTCATCAACCACCAGGTCGAGCGTTCCTATCCTCGTGGAATCGACCCGTCCTGATTCTCCACGGTGAACACGACTCAAAATATGTGGACATAGCTCAGAGCCTCACCTCGCTGCGCCACCCGCAGAGCCGCCGTGTCTCAATCCAAGGTGCCTACCACGATCTCCTCTACGACGCACCTGCACG
>JBMFXG010000039.1:0-16563 GCA_049964535.1 Acidimicrobiales bacterium
CGTTGCTATGACCCCCGAGCAGGAAGACAAGGCGGTCGAGGCCCTGGCCGGGCTGCTGATCGGCATCGACGAGCAGCGGGCAGAGGGGTCTCGACCAGCGCCTTGACATCACCGGCGCATGGAGGTCTCCTCTGCGACCCCGGGATGGACCGGGGCCTTCGGAGGAGAACATGACCACCACACCACGACCCAGACCTGCCCCGGCCGCCACCCTCGGGACCGGGCCAGGCCCCATCCGGGTCGCCTGCTACCTGCGCATCTCGACCGACGAGGAGCACCAGCCGTTCTCCCTCGGCGCCCAAGAGACCCGGCTCGGCGCGTTCGTTACAAGCCAGCCCGGATGGGAGCACGTCAAGACCTACACCGACCAGTTCTCCGGTGCCTACGCCGAACGCCCCGCGCTCACCGACGCCCTGCGCGACGCCCGCCTCGGGCGCTACGACATCCTCCTCGTCTACCGCGTCGACCGCTTCGCCCGCTCCCTCAAGGTCCTCGTCGGCCTCCTCGAAGAACTCGAAGACGCCGGGGTGGCGTTCCGCTCGGCTACCGAGCCCATCGACACCTCCACGGCGACCGGACGGATGCTCATCCAGCTCCTCGGGGTGTTCGCCGAGTTCGAACGGGCCACCATCATCGACCGCGTCGTCGCCGGCATGGAACGCAAAGCCGCCCGGGGCGGCTGGCCCGGCGGCACCGTCCCATACGGACTACGCCTCGACGACGGCCACCACCTGGCCATCGAACCATCCGAGTTCCCCATCGTCGAGCGCATCTTCACCCGCTATGCCAGCGAACGAGCCGGCGCCCTCACCATCGCCACCGAGCTGAACAACGACGGGCACCGCACCCGCACCGGGCGGCGGTTCTCCGCCAAGGTCGTCCTCGGCATCCTGCGCAACCGGGGCTACCTCGGCGAGGTGTCCTTCCGCGACATCCGCCACCAACCCGAAGACGCCCTCATCGACCCCGCCCTGTTCGACAAGGCCCAAGCCCTCCTCGCCGAGCGCGGCGAGGGCTACGACCGGCGCTTCACCGACAAGCACCCCGACTACCTGCTCACCGGGCTCATCACCTGCGGGCGCTGCCAACGCAACTACGTCGGCGCCGCCGCGCGCGGCAAAGGACACCGCTACCGCTACTACACCTGCTGGACCCGACAGCGCTACGGCAAAGACGCCTGCACCGGCGAACGCATCCGCGCCGACGTCCTCGAAGGAGCCGTCTTCGCCGCCCTCCTCGCCCTTTACGCCGACCCCGTGTTACTCGAACGGGCCATCGTCGCCAAGGCCGAAGACACCGCCACCGCCGCCCGGCTCCACCAAGACGAGATCGCCGCCACCGAAGCCGAGCTCAAAAAGACCGAAGCCGCCATCGAGCGCTACATGCACGCCTTCGAAGCCGGCTCGGTCACCGAGGACATGTTCGGCACCCGCGTACGCGACCTCGGCAACAAGCTACGGGCACTGCGTGCCCGCCACGCGGAACTCGCTGAGGATGGCGAAGCCGCCGCCATGCACCCACCCACCGCGGCGGACATCGAGGCGCTCCGAGACGAGCTCGAAGCCGAGATCCACCACGGCAGCGAACAACGACGCAAGGCCCTCGCCCAAGCCTTCGTCCGGCTCCTCGTCGTCGAAGAACGCGACACCATCCAGCCCAGCTTCTACATCAGAGGAGGGCTACCCCCCGACATGCCAGGCGACAACAGCGAAACCCCCTCCGACGGGACGGGGTTTCGCGCTATGACACCTACGGTGGGCGCTAAGGGACTCGAACCCCCGACCTCAGCCGTGTGAAGGCTGCGCTCTAACCAGCTGAGCTAAGCGCCCTAGGTGTACCAAGATAGCGCTCGTTACTACCAGTCGGGCCGATTCGGTTCTCTTCACGGGCTGGGCAACGTTTCGTTGTCACAGATCATGGTTCTAGAGGTGTCTGGCTTGGAGCCGTGATTCGAACAGCCACGACCGTGGCGTCGTCTCGTAGGGGTGTTGTGCAATCGCCATGGATTGAACTCATGATTGACTCAATCACTGACTCAGGTTCTTGGCCGTCATCAACGCTTTGAGCGAGCTCGACGACTCGTTTCATGCCATACTCTTCCCCGTTAGGTAATCGTGCCTCCAGTATGCCATCGGTGATGAAGACGAGAAGGTCTCCAGGGTGTATCAGGGTCGCCTCGGTGGTCCATACGCCGCCAAGATCACTCAGGAGCGGTCCAGTTCGCTCGAGCTCTCGGGCTTCGCCACTCGAGATGATGAGACCACTCGGATGTCCTGCGTTAGCGTAGGTGCAGATGCCTTGCGCAAGATCGACAGTCATGACGATTCCCGTTGCGCTGGCGTCACCGAGGGGTCCGATGAAGTCGCGGAGCCAAGAAAGTATTTCGCCTGGTTCGAGACCCATCTGCATCGGCGGATCAACGAGGTGTTTGATGCGGAGGGCAATCAATCCGGCTTCAGCGCCGTGTCCGGAAACGTCCATCAGAACGAGGGACACTCGGTCCTCATACTCCCAGATGTCGTACCAGTCGCCGGCAAGGACCCCTTCGGCTGGAGATACTTCACCCGCAAATCTGAGCTGTGTGGTTGCAGTTGTTGCTTCGAGCTCTCGATGCACCATCATGGTGAGAGGGCTATGGCGTCGAAGGGCGCCACGGAGTTGACGGAGTTGCTCGGTGTCAGAGCGCAAGCGTTGACGCATGGCTTCAAGGTCGTTGCCGAGGAGCTCGATCTCGAGTGGACCCTGACTTGAGATCGATAGGTTGACATCGCCATCTGCGATCGACCGAGCCTGAGATGCCAGGACGCGAATCGGTTTCGTGATGTGTCGTGCCATGAGAAGCCACATAGTGACGATGAGTGCAATAATAAGCAACAGTTTGAGCGGGAGGAAAAATAGAATCGTATTGAGATAGCTATGGGTCTGGCGAGAACTCGTCGTGTAGTCAATGTGGAGCGTCTGGTTCAGTCTGCCCACCACCGAGCGGAGACGGTCAAACTGGAGCTTGGCGTAGCCAGAGCGTTCGGCCGCAACGGCGAGCGAGGGGTCTCCTTTGCTAACGTCCTCGATGGCGGGAATTGCGACGGTTCGCTGCCATGCGTCGTAACGGGTTGTTATGGTTCGGAGTTGAGCAGTGAGTTCTGGATACTGCCCTAACCGGCGCTTGAGGAGTCTGAGAAGGATTGGCGCCTGATTAGTGCCATAGGTATACGGTTGGAGGTATCTGGTCTCCGAGGTGAGTAGAAAACCTCGTTCTCCGGTCTCTGCATCGACGAGGGCCGTGAGCAGCGAGGAAACATTTTGCTCTGAGGCTTGATAGGTCCGGCTCTGGAGGTCGAGGCTACTGCGGACTCGGAGCGTCAAGAGCGTCGTGATGCTACTCGTCGCAAGAAAGATCACTCCTGCGATCATGAGAGGGACGAAGATGCGCCGACCGACGCTCCAGCTCCGTCGCTCCGACCTCCCCAGATGCGTCGATGTATGCCCGTTGTCGATATCGGTCACAGCTCTTGAGGAATTCGTGAGGGAGTGATCGAGCGATATGGTCGTGGTAGGAATGAAATCTCCTGAGGGGGAGTTCGGAGATCGTGATGGGGCGATGTTTGAGAGTCGGATCTTCGAGGTAGTTCAATGACTGTGATTCTCTCTGATGTACGGTCATTCTCACCAGAGCCAGGTTCGGTCTCTGACGCTCGACGATGGCTCCGCGACGTCACACAGCCGTGTCTGAGTGAGGATGAGGTCGACGATCTCGTCCTTGCGGGAAGCGAGCTCGTCACGAATGCACTGCTCCATGGGCAGGGAGATATTGAGGTTAAGGTCGTCTGTGAAGACTCGACGTTCCACCTCGAGGTGGTCGATGGCGCTCCGTGGGACTCCGAGCGAGTCCAGCCATCGTCTGGAAGTGTACTCACTGGCGGTGGTAGGGGACTCACCATCGTAGCTACACTAGCTAGTTCATGGGGTGTCACAAGCCGAGAGAGCGTGGGCGGAAAACTGGTCTGGGTAACTTTTGATCGTCCGAAGCGTGGGACAATTACTGAATAGTGGTCCGATTATTCCGTCGTCTAACAGTACCATGATCAAGTCTCCTAGATAGGAATTCTACGTCGAGGTCCGCAATCTTCGCGTAGTTTGCAGTAGAAGAGGTTCCCATGACAGCATTTTCAGTCTCAACGGATTTCGATGACAATGGGACGATCGTGTCTGTCGAAGGCGAGATCGACATCGCTAGCACCCCTGAACTCAAAGCCATGCTGGACAGTGTTGCAATGACCAAACCGGAGCGAGTAGTCGTAGACCTTTCGCTCGTCGAGTTTTTGGATTCCACTGGATTGGGAGTGCTGGTCAGCGCGTTTAAGTCGTTTACCGACGACGGTGTTGGATTCAGAATCGTTGCTTCTGATCGTCGAGTACTCCGGGTTTTTGAGGTGACTGGCCTGCTCGACGTCTTCGAGGTCTTTGAGACTCGATCGACAGCATTGCAGTAACGAACGAGATGAGTGGGACGTGTGGTCTCTGGTCTACGTTCCAATCCAGGACTGAGGTTGCAAAGGAGAATAGGGTGGGGGAATGCACGCCAGTGCAGGTGCGACTAGCAATTCCGTATCGAGACGATCTCTTGATGCTGGCGAGACTGGTCGCTGCAGCGATCGCGTCGGTAGCGGGCTTCGATGTCGAAGAGGTGGAAGACCTTCGACTTGCCGTCTATGAGTGCTGTCTTCGCCTCGGTGTGGGTGCGAGTGAAGGAGAACTAATGTTATCCTTTGACGTTCACGATGAGGCAATTTCCGTAGAGCTCAACCTCGATGTGAGCGGTGAGCTCACGAGCCCAAGCGCCAACGAAGAAGTTGAGGTGGCGCTTTCGGAACAGATTGTCGAGGCGCTGGTAGACTCGGCCGAGCTCAGTGTCGATGGCGTTCACCGACACGCTCGACTTGTGAGTCGACGGAGCTCGTTGACTCATGAGCGGTGAGTTTCGAGATCATCGAAGCACGGGGGAGCTCGATACTCAGGAGAGCGAGGATCGGCTATGGCAGGCCCATCTCGGCAACGGTGATGTCAAAGCTAGGGAAGAGTTGATTGAACGGTACCTTCCGATCGCACAGCGACTAGCTCGACGGTTTGTGAGTCGGGGCGAGCCTTATGAGGATCTCGTGCAGGTTGCCTCTGTGGCTCTCGTTGGCGCGGTGGATCGGTACAATCCAGAACGAGGAGTAGCTTTCGGGGGTTTCGCTACCCTCACGATCGTCGGCGAGCTCAAGAAACACTTCCGGGACCGTGGCTGGGCAATTCGAGCTCCGAGACGGGTGCAAGAACTCTCCTTACGGCTCACCTCTGCTACGGTCGAGGCGACACAAACGCTCGGACACGCTCCAACCGTGCAGCAGCTTGGAGAGATATTAGGAGTGTCGGTCGAAGAAGTGATCGAGGCGATGGTGGCAAATCAGGGCTATCGCACCGCTTCGCTCGATGCTCCAAGTCCAACGGAGAGTAAGAAGACCATGGAGCCGCCGTCTCTTGAGGCTGGTTTCGCAGACGTCGAGCTTCGCGCTGCCCTTGCTCCAGCTCTTGCAAACCTAAATGAGCGAGAACGGCAGATCGTCTCACTGCGTTTTGAGCAGAATGCCTCCCAGGTCGAGATTGCAGAGATTGTGGGGATCAGCCAAATGCAGGTCTCAAGGATACTTGCGCGGGTTCTCTCGACCTTACGCGAGTATCTGGGGCGTAGTGATGACGGTCTCTTGACGTAGCAATTCTTCGGATCTACCGATAGCACCCTCAGGCTACCGATGCTGCATTGAGGATTGCTGGCCGAGCATACGTTCCCAGCTGGTGGGTGGTTAAGGCAGTGGCAGTGACAGGAGCGTGGTGCTACGCCTCGGTGACCTAGCGCGCAAGTGGTTGAGGGACCTCTCCATATTGATTTGCTCCAGGAACACCCGGCTGTACGAGGAAGTAGAGAAGTACAAGCTGTCCGAGGATTGGAATGAGTCCGATGAAGAACCACCAACCTGATCGGCCAGTGTCGTGGAGTCGACGCACGAGGAGAGAGACGGACGGGACCAAGATTGCAAGCTCAAAGAGGTCAGAGAGCAACGTAATGCTCGAACTCGACCCAAGAACAAGTCCAAGGATCAAACCGATTATGAGGTTGGCGAGCACAAACCACCAGTACTCGGGTCGATTTGATCGACCTTTAAAGTTCGCGTAGTTGTTGAACGCTTGTTTGTACGCAAGGACCATGTTCATAGATAGGCTTTAGTGTACACCGCCAAAGGGTCGAGCTCCAGTTATGGCCTCGTGTCTTAGGGAACCGAGTCAAACTCGCTCGCTGTGATCCTCTACCTCTCCAAGGTTATGGGGCCTAGCGCGATGGGGGGAGTTGCATCGAAGACAGTCTCCGGTCTAGGGGTCGCATGGTGGCTCGTACCTTGCGGCAGAGTGGAGCGTTCCATCTCGGATACCGAGACTGATCTCGTTCCGGTCCGAGATATCCGGTCTATGACATTCCGAGAGATTCAAATGGTCATAATCTCGACAATCTCGTCGTGGTGTGTACCGAGCCGGTGCCTGATCTGCTACGCCGGTATAGTCGTGCCGTGAGTCTGGTGTGCTCAGGGAGCAGGTTTCGAACGAGACCTTCGAGCGAAGCATACACCGCAAGCGTGGGATCTGTATCTCAAAGAGTGGTCTTCGAACGCTAGCGACGCTGTGGAGAAGGTTCGGAGTCGAGTTTCGTGGTGTCGGTGGAAGTTTCCTCAATGTCTCAGTGATGTCGGGTACGAAGTGCTGACGCTGAGCGAGGCGAGAGGCAGTTTGTGGGAGGAGCGACGCCACTCAGAGTTCCTCGTATCGATAGATGGGTCACTGTTGAGTCTTGAGCAAACGAGGCGAGGTCTTCCGCGTGGAAGTTTGGGAGAGCGTGGGCCGGCCTCTCGGATCTGGCGCTCGTGGTGATTCCTCAAGAGGTCATGACGCTCCAGCGTCTCGAGTTATATCTACCATGGCGCTCATCACAGTTCTACGGCCCCTCCCGCTGTTTCTCGCTTCGTCGATGCCTTCGGTGGCGAGCGATGGGTGACACGGTGTTTCGCGTTCAAGCGGAGAGTTAATGTGAGCTGAGCTGAAGGCTAGAACGAAATGTGGTGGCCGCCAAGCGGCGATGGTGGGTGGGTGTTTGGCGTGTGAGAGGTACGGCTCGGTGACGGTCTCGTCTCATCTTCAGTGCGACACAAGGGTTCTGTGCTCGGAGACGTGGTAGGAACGGTTATGTGACCCGGTCCCTCAAGCTCTTGGTCGAGGGAATGCGAGCTGAAGAGAACGCTCGCTTGTTGCTTGCGAGCTAATGAGTAGAGCGAAGGATGAAGTTCTAGCTGTGAGTTCTGCTTGGCGTGACATCCCAGAGGTGATGGAAAGGGTCGTGGAGCAGATAGAGGCTCAAGGTTCGAACTGTGAAGTGGCGTCCGTCGGAACGGGTACCTCTTCGCTCCCACTGTGCGCCCTCTACTCGACCAAAGGTAGCAGCCAGCGTCGTTGCTGCGTCCTTGAGCTCTTGTCGAACCGTTGCCGGGTCTTGAGTGTCGTAGCGCTCTTCGATCGCGGTAGCGTCTTGGTCCCAGTTGGCAAAGAGCGGCTCGTCGAGCTCCAACATGTTCGTCACTCGCTCTTGAAAGATACGAAAGACGTCACGCACGTGGCATCCGTACTCAAGCGCAGACCATCGGTCCGGGTCGGTTCGTTGTGAACAGCTTGTTCCAGAGAGCACGGTCTGCCAGGAGTCGGCCTGAGACAGAATCACCTCACCGGGTGCAACCTGCTCGAAATCGCTCGCATCGAAGCCACACTCGGGGCATCGCTTGGTGAGTACCCACGTCCAGTCCTTGGTGTCAGGGTTGAGTGGCATCGCAATCTCCTCGTTCGCTTCGATCGGGTCTTGTCATCTTTGACCGCAGTTGGGATGCTCCGGCTTCCTGAATGGATCTGGCGACCTCACTGCTCAGAGGCAATGATAGTGCTCCGAAACGAGAGGCACGGGCTGCCGATGAGCTATGTTCGTCGCCGAGCCGCATCCATTGCTTGGCTGCTGACGATGTATCGCGCTGTGAACGCGAGTTAGGAGTCCATGTTCTCGATGAAGATCGTTGGAGTCGACTCTCCGATGTCGAGACCCAGAATCTGGGCGTAGAAGGAGAGCTCTGCCTCGGCACACCGCACGATGGTCTCTGCCTTGCGGAAGCCGTGTTGTTCTCCTTCGAAGGGGAGATAGGCAAAGGGCACGGCATTCTCGCGGAGCGCTTTGACCATCGCCTCGGCTTGTTCGGGAGGAACAACCTTATCCTCTAGGCCTTGGAGGACGAGCATCGGGGTTTGGAGAAGGTCGGTATGGAAGATTGGAGAACGTTCTTGGTAGAGGTCTTCTCGCTCGGGGTATGGACCAATGAGGCCGTCGAGATACCGTGACTCGAACTTGTGAGTGTCTCGAGCGAGTGCTCCCAGATCTCCGACGCCGTAGTAGCTAGCACCAGCAGCAAAGGTCTTGCGGAAGGTGAGCGCACAGAGTGTTGTGTAGCCACCTGCGCTTCCGCCACGAATCAAGAGAGCGTCTTTGTCGGCAAGGCCCTGTGCAACGAGGTAGAGTGCAGCGTTGACGCAGTCGTCGAGATCGACGATGCCCCACGCTCCCTTGAGGCGCTCTCGATACTCCCGACCGTACCCAGTACTGCCGCCGTAGTTCACCGAGACAACCGCAAAACCGCGTGAGGTCCAGTACTGCAGGTCGGTATCGAACTCGGCATGGCTTTGACTCGTTGGGCCTCCGTGGCTCCGCACAATCAGTGGTGGATAGGTCCCTGTGGGAGCCGCGAAATCTGGATTGGTCGGCGGATAGTAGAAGGCATGGGCCGTTAGGCCACCGGTGGTTGGGAACTCGATGGCTCGAGGTTGTGAAATGGCTTCAGATTCGAGGACCATTACTTCTGAGCTGCGGACTTCGTCGCTCGTTCCGCTCCCCAGATCAATGATCGTCACGGTAAGAGGGGTGACAGCGGAGCCACCCAGGGTGGCAACTTTTTTGTGGCCAATGAGCGTCAGGTCCTCGAGTCTGGACCACGGTGTGGCAAGCTCTCGGAGGGTCCAGCTTCCTCCGACGGAAGACGGGGAGAGCACCCCAAGGCGAGAGTGTCCAAGCTGTGACCAGGTGACGACGATCGTGCCATCAGTGGTGGGCTGGTAGGTGCTCATGCCGAAGGTCCACATCGGTTCGGCAAACTCGGCAGCCATTGGTAGGAGGGGCACGTGTCGCCCAGAATGATAGGAGTACAGATTCCACCACCCGGAGCGATCGGAGACGTAGATCAGGGTGTCGTTATCGAGGTAGCGAGGCTGGAGAACCGACTCTTCTATCCCGCCACAGATCACTTCCTCGTCAACGAGATGACTTCCCTGCAGGGTGGCCTCGTACAGTTCGGTACCGTCCCAAGGCATCTGTGGATGGTCCCAAGAGATCCAGGCGAGCTTCGATCCGTCAGGAGAGAGCGTGGGTGAGGCGAAGAAGTCATGTCCGTGAACGAGGACGATTGGATCGAGAGTCTGTACGAGCGAGATGAGGACGATCTCGTTTTCCACCCTGCCGTCCGGTTCGTGTCGCTCTCGGACGGCGATGAGGGCCGAGCCGTCTTGCGTGGCGATTATGTCGGCGTAGCGCCATGCTCTCGGGGTTGGTGGCTCGGGAGTGACCGGCGTTGGCTTGACGTGTGGTGCAATAACTTGATAGATGCGCTGGTCATCGAAGTTTGTGAAATAGACAACACCGTTGTGTTCAACGTGACAGGAGCCGCCATACTCGTGTGCCAGGGTTCGAGCCGAGAAGGGGGCCGGGAGAACATCGGTGATCGTTCCGTCCGCGTGTCGCCGTACGATCACGCTTCGACCACCTTCCTGTGGCCTTCCTTCGGTCCACAGTAGCGTCGAACCGTCGAACGATGAGAGCGAGGCGAGACGGACCGTCTCACTCACCAGCATCTCAGCGGAGATCTTTGAGGTCCACGTTCCATAAGGTGCGATCGTCGTCATGGTGTTTACCCTAGCGAGAAATAGTCAGAGGGTGAGAGGTAGTGCGATCTTCGCTTCAACAGATTCAGCCCTTCGCCGTATGGTCTTGTTGCGATCTTGTGCCTCAGCACTCTCTGGTTGGTGGTCAGGGGCCCTGCCTCGAGGCGATACGAGCACAAGCAGTACGGATTTATTCGGTGAATCCGACAGTGCGCTGGAGGATTTCATCGATTGCTTCGTCGAGATCCGGCCAGGGAAAGCTCGTAATCGACTGCCGCAGCGTGACGAGCCCATGACAGCTATACCAGAGCAGGACAGCACTGAGCTTGGCATCGCCTTGCAGTGCGATACCTCCGTCGATACATTCTTGAACAGCACCTGCAATCATGTCAAAGGTCCTCATCATCATCGGAGAGGTCTCTTCCATGGAGCGGTCGGGGTCGTTCCAAAGCGGGAGCGCTACTCGATTGAAAAGGACTCGGTAGCGACTTGGCATTTGAATTCCAAAATCTACATACGCTCTCGCTAGGGCGCGAAGTCGATCCCTTGGTTGTGAGACCAAAGCATGTGCCTCGCAGAGATGTGCGTGGAACGCCTGGACTTGCTGTGCGATGACTGCGTCGATGATTTCGGCGAGGTCGTGAAAATGGCGAGAGACCGATGGGGCGGCTACGTGAGCTTCTCGGGCAATCGCTCTCAGGCTGAGCGTAAGTTCGGATCCGCTCCGGTCGAGCAAACGGGTGCAAGCGAGGATGATCTCCTCGCGCAGGAGGCCTCCTTGCCCACGAGGATTCCGGACTCGTCTTGGCTCTGGTGAAGCGCTCTTCACAGCTGTACTCTACTCCACGCAAGTTCAAGGTCAAAGTTATTCTTGACATCTTTAGACTTACAGCTGTAACATTACAGGTGTAAGCGAAACTGATTAGATGGAAAAAGATGTGCGAACGCTAAGAATCCGTCTTCGGAGTGCGTGTATTCGGCTTGGCATCGCCGTCGCCGTCGTGATGGCGAGCACGACCTTGGCGGCGGTGGTAGGCCAGGCCTCGGCTTCAGCGACCACGCTGCCGTACCTTGTTACCGTATACGCAAATACCTTCTATGGTCAGCCTCCAACTTTTCAGACTCGCATAAGTCCAAGTCTCCCCACGGGTGCGTCATTGAGTGGAAACGTCAGCTGTACCATGGTGTCAAGCTCGGCGAATGTACTTGAGCCGATCTCCGGTTCGGGCAGTGGGCTGGGACTTGACGCCGGTGTGTACAACATCATTCCCAATGATTGCACGAGTACACTGAGTCTTGTAGGAGCGCAAGGTTCGATCCAGCTCCTTGGAGGTCCGCTTGTGATCTCACCGGACCCGACTCGGATGGTGGGTGCCGCTGAGGAGTTTCCAAGCGCGACGAATCCCGAAGTGGCAATTAGCGTTGCGATCGAAGACGTGACTTTGGATGGTTCCACGCTCGAGGGCCTACCTGTCAACTTTTCTTACGAGAACGCCGATGGTCTTAATTTCCAAGCTCCCGGGTGCTCAAGCGTCCCGACGGCGATTCCTCAAGTAGGATCGAATCAAGCGCAGTCCTACTATGCGACGGCAGTCTGTGAACTAACAGGGTCTGCGGCGCAAGCATTTATTTCCGGCACCGGGACCTGGTTCGCATCGTATGGGGGATCAACGGACTATGTCGGCGCATCCTTCGCCTTGCAGCTTCCTGGCGATACGACCACAGCTCAAGCGGCTATCAATCTGAATACGGAACTCTCATCTGATCAGATCCACGTTGTCCCTGATACTACCCCTCCCAGCAACTGTCACCCCGGCGGTGCCGGGGTTGGCCTGATTGGGGTGAGTCTGAGTCAGTTGAGCTGTTCGCAGATTCAAGTTCTTCAGATTCTCACCGGGGTGATACCGGCGGTCGTGTCCGGAGGGGCTGCAGCTGAGGCCGCAATAGCCGAAGAGGTCGGCACTGTGTCCGTTGATGTCGTTGCAGGACTGGAGGGAAGGGCGATTCCCGAAGTACTCGACGTCGCTGTGTCGTCATCTGAAGATGTCATCGACGAAACGATAAACCTTAGGAGTCTTCCCCTGCCGCCGAACTGATCGTACCTTTCCCCTTGTGCTTCTTCGATTGGCGACCGAGGGAGCAAATGGAAGGTTTAGAACCTCAATCTCTATGAACTCGTGTTTCGTGGAGAAGAATGCTCATGTGGCGAGATTGACAAGATGAAAGTTTGAGAATGACTATGCGGTTAGCGAAGCGATTCGATCGTCTCTTTGCCCCTATGAGATCGTTCGCTGCAGTTGGACTCGCAGCTTCGACGCTTGGGGTCGTGGGTTTTGCGGGTGTTGGTAGTGCATCGACGAACTCGTCGCAGAGCGTGGGAGTACCTGCAACAAGTGTGTCGATGACTCCAAATGGGCTAGCGGTGGATAGCGCCGGCAACGTGTACGTCGCCGATATGGCTAATCACGTTGTTGATCGGATTACGCCGAGCGGTGCACTGTCAGTCGTCGCTGGTGTCCCTGGGCAAGCGGGCACTTCAACTCCAGGTTCCGCACTTGACTCGAAACTGTCCGTACCGGCAGGATTGGTCGTCAGCGCTTCTGGAGATCTCTACATTGGAGATTCTGGTATCGACAATGTGGTCGACAAGGTAGATCTATCGACCGGTCAGCTCTCGATCATTGCGGGTGTACCGGAGCATGTGAGCCCGCCGAATCCGAACAATCTCGCCACTGCTTCGTATCTCCACGGTCCGAATGGTCTTGCACTGGATAGCTCGGGTAACCTCTATATCGCCGACTCCTTTCATTCGGTTATCGAGAAGCAAAACCTTCAGACTGGTACGTTTTCGATAATCGCCGGCATCTCCTCGGTCTTCGCTGCTCCAAGTCCGTCCCTGCCAGCGACTCAGTCTGGGCTCTATCTACCTGAAGCGGTGGCCGTCGACTCTGCGGGAGACGTGTACATAGCGGATGCTGGAAATCACGTTGTTGAGGAGCTCTCCCCGTCCACGGGCAAGCTATCGATCGTAGCAGGGGTCGAAGGGGAAACTGGAGTTCCGTTCAACAACGTGCCTGCGATCTATGATCCAATTGGTACCCCTACGGGCCTGGCGCTCGACAGCAGTGGGAATCTCTTTATTGCGGATGCATCTAATAATGTTGTGGAGGAGGTTTCAGCGAGTACTGGAAATCTGAGTATTGTCGCCGGCATCCCAGGAACGTCTGGGGCGCCAACTCCCGGGGTTGCGACGCAGTCCGCACTCTCTACGCCTGATGATGTTGCAGTCAGCGGTACGGGCGACCTCTACATCGCCGATAGCGGCAATAATCTGGTCGACAAGGTAGATCTATCGACCGGTCAGCTCTCAATTTTTGCGGGAACTGGACAGGCTCCAACGCAAACTTCGCCTGTTTCCTCACCCTCCACCACTCCATCCTCAAGCACCCAACCCGCTCCCACCACCACGGCCCCATCATCGTCGAACTCTGCTCTGGGCTACTATCTCACAGCACGCGACGGAGGAGTCTTCACCTTCGGTGACGCTCACTTCTACGGATCCCTTGGAGCCACCAAGCTCAACGCACCGATCGTTGGTATAACCCCAACCCCAGACGGCAAGGGTTACTACCTCGTAGCCTCAGACGGAGGAGTCTTCACCTTCGGTGACGCTCACTTCTACGGATCCCTTGGAGCCACCAAGCTCAACGCACCAGTCGTTGGCGGCGCGGAGATCTAGCGTCTCGGAGTTCGTCCGTTCTCTACTGTGAGCGAAGATGCGTCTACGAGTGCCCTATGGTTGCAAGCGAAGGGAGCGATTGACTTTGTGGTTCAGAGGGTAATGGTGCTTGATTTGCCGATTGGACGTGGAGCGTTGCCTGCTCGTGATTGGTCGTTCGTGTGGTGTCAGGAACTACTCGGATCGGGCCGAGGCGTTCACCGCTGGAATCCATAGTGAGAGCTATTGCGTTACCTTCTTTCTTAGTTGCATGACCCGCCGCTGTCGAAAACAATGGTGCTCGGGATGGTGCGAGAGTTCATGGACCTTGCTGCTTTATCAAGTGGTAGTTGTCGCGTGAGGTGCCGATGGTGGCTCGGTTGACGTGAGGCGTAGGTTGGCTGCCCGAGTTTGATATCGTGCAGTGCGTCGAAGCAAGGGGTGGCTAGTTACCACTCGAAGTTGCCTAATTGCGTGATTTCTGCTCTCCCTTGGAGCTCTGGTATCGCAGCGAAGAGTGATGTCCCGGTCTCTACTCGTATTGGTTGTTCGCCGGTCGATGTCACGCCTCGGCCACCGATACCGCTTCAGTGCGAGTCTCTACCTCCGAGGCCTAGTTGAGAGAGGTAGCTATTGGTTCTGAGCGGGACCGGTCGAAGGGCTTCCTCTGATTCGACGTCTGGTCACGATGATCCGAGGAGAGGCTGAGAACCCGGATCTCCTTATCCGGCGGAGCTCCTCCTTGGGCCGTGTATGTCTCCCTTGGGCTGCTCCTGACTCTTTTGCTGGCGCTTTCTGCAGCCTCGAGGGATCGCAGCTCGTTGATGGTACTTGTCGTCTTGCGGACCATGGCTACCCGCTGGGATCTCAACTTGGAAGTCTGGGTACCCGTCTGTCGTCCTGTGAGAATTTTTTGGTGTGAGATTGACGAGTGGTCGCGCCGGAAAGAGTGGCAGAGCGTGGGTGGATCGGTTTGGCTTGAGACCAGTATTTCTCCCTGAGACGGAGGAGATTTGGGTCGTCAAGTTCGATGCTGATCAGCATTGGAGAGGGTATCACGCAGATTTGGTGACAGAACTGTTGGTGGCACGGCGAATCTCTGTGAGCAGTATGAAGCTTTGCATGTGCTGGCGTTGAGGAGGATTGGACTACGGCTGGACCGGCTCGGTTGTGGCGACAGCGTTGGACCCTCCCGGCGTCGGGACGGTTCACAGATTCGCAGCCGTCCCATTGCGCTGTTCGCAAAGGAGGGCAGTGGTTGGTCGATGCGGTCGAGAGGTGCTGCTGAAACTCTTTTGCTGGAGTCCAACGCGAACCGTGATGTTCCGTTTGACGTCGTACTCTGCTCCGTAGTGAGGTCGTCACGGAGCCATCTTGTGCTGAAGTACAAGATGGTGTGCCGGAAAATAAACGATCTCGGCTGGTTGGCCCGCAGCGGGATTCGAGGTCTGTTAGTTAGCCTGAGCAACGAGCGTGAAGAGCTGAATGGCAACTTGGGGTTGAGCGGAACCACACGATGGACAGGTCGCACCTCCAGCCGGCACGTTGATCCAGTAGCCGGCTACTTGAGAGCGAGTCGCCTGAATATCGGCGAAAAGCTCAGCGGCGGTAACGTACTTTCCCGATGGGTTCGTTGATAGGCCCGCGTAGACCTTCACGTTCGGGTTTGCCGCCTTCGCTAATGCTACTGCTGCATCGACGAAGGCGGCATAGCGGGTCGTATCGTTTTCGATTTCCTGTGCTTGGATTTCGAGAGCGTCACTGGCGGTCGCCGCTGCGGCTGGAAGGTTGAGGTTGAGGTAGCTGCTCGTTGCAATCGTCCCAGGTGCTAGGCGCTTGGTGAGGTCGAGCGCCGGCGCCACAATGAGTGAGAGGTTGTGTTGATGAGCAAGCGTTGCTGCTTGCTGTACCGACGCTGCGAGGTTGGTCTGTTCGCTTACGGGGGTGAACTGCCAGTCTTCCGGGTCGTAGAGCACACTCGAGACTCCGTTGAGCGGGCTACTCAGGCGCTGACTGAGTTGAGGAAGCGACTTGACGTCGATAGCGGTCCGGGCGTTCCAACCTTGCAGGAACGCGGGTGGTTGTGAGCCGACTAAGACCGTGGTACCTGAATTGTCAAGGACCTCCTTGGCGATGGCACCACCGCCTGCCGTCTCAATTCGTTCGAGTCCTGAGGCGGCGATGATCCACTCTGGTGTGCTCGAGGTAGATTGTGTCGTTGACGTGACACCTGTTGTGGTAGTTGGTGCTGAACTCGGAGCTTGTGCAAAGGTGAGTGGAGCAGGATTGACTGTGGTCTTCGAGGTGGTGACACCGCATCCGGCGAGTGTTGCAGCGAGGCCGATCGTCGCTATGAAGGTGAGCGTCCTAGAAAAGTGCAAGGTTTAGTCCTTCCATCAACGACTACGTGGCAGAAAAACACTCTCGGTGACGTTAGTGCCCTTTCTCATCGGTATCTCTGCTGATGAACTGTAGCTGATCTTGTTAGTGTTCGTCACACTATCGCTGCCCACGAGCCACACGCATGGGTTACGTACACCGCCGCGTCACCTTGGCAGCGCCCTACGGGAACATGTTGTCTGGAGACGGGAAGAAGAACCAAGTCGGCTTGGTGGGCTTATCAACTTTCGTTGGGTCGTAGTTGGTCATAATTGTATGGTAACGTCGGGTCCGTTGCATCACCTAGAAGCCATGCTGCGGTGGAGACCATCATCTTGGTGACGGTATCTGTATTCGAACGTTTCCTTGACGCATCTTGCGTCGATCTCTGCAAGGAGGTGGTTGCCTGAGTG
>JBMFXG010000040.1:0-16077 GCA_049964535.1 Acidimicrobiales bacterium
GAGGAAGGTCCAAGTGCTCCGAAAGCAGAGCACGAAGACTGTCGTCAAAGACGGTTACTGGAGTCAGCGAGATTGTCTGAAAAGTCAGCCCAGTTCTCTGGCCGATCTCTGCAAGCGCAAGCTCGAACCGATCAGCGTTCGGTGCCCTAAGGTCGAGGTGAATGTTCACTTCACCGGCAATGGCGTTTATGCCGTTTGGTTCAATCTCAAGACGTCCAACCGTCGCCAAAACGTCGACATCCTTAGCAACCTGCTCGACCTCCAAGATTACTCGTGCCGCCGCAGCTAAGGCATCAGAACGGTCCTGCATCCTCGTCGTTCCCGCATGGTTGGCTTGGCCAGAGCAGGATCCTTGGAAACGTCCATGAGGCCAGATGTGTGTGGCCAGTCCAACCGGGCGCTCCTGATAGACCAGATCACGTCCTTGTTCAACGTGAAGTTCTACAAAACAGCCAACGAGCTCGAGCATCTCGCCATCACGCCCGACCTCCTCAACGTCAATGCCCGCTGCGGTCATAGCTTCGGCCATCGTTACGCCAAGGTCATCGTGCAGCCCTAGCGCTCGAGCTGGAGCTAGCTTGCCGACAAGGAGACGAGAACCCGCACAAGCCACCCCGAAGCGTGCACCCTCCTCGTCTCGAAATCGGACGATACCCACGGGAGTCGAAGGTAGAGCACCGCTCGAAATCAATGCATCGAAGGCGAGAAAACTTGAAATCACCCCAAGCGGACCGTCAAAGGCACCACCGTGGGGAACTGAATCGAGATGAGACCCGACAACGATTCCACGTCGACTCTTCGAGGGACTGCCCATCCAGGCCCACTGATTGCCGCATCGGTCTACCTGGTAGTCCAGCCCCCGACGACGTGCTTCGCCCTCGAACCAATCTGCGAGCTCGTTATCCTCGCTCGTCCAGGCGTAGCGGAGATATCCACTCGAGCGAGCATCACGCCCAATCGACGAGATATCAGCGAACATCATCTCTACGCCCATAGCACAACTCTATTCCAAAGTGGAGATCTCATCGTGCCAGGTTCAATCGTTACCCGATCGACCGAGCTGCGCTCGAGCACATCAACCAGAGGACGACGAGCAAGCTCTCGGATCCCATGGCTGCAGGGGCTGATTCGATAGCGTAGCAGGGAGAGAATAGGGTGCGGTATTCGGCGCAGTCGTCGTTGTTGTTGCGTTCGACGATGACGTTGTGGAACCCTTCGAGGATTTCTTCGCATGAGTGGCCGAGCTCGTTGTAGGGGTAGTAGAGGGAGTTGCAACCACGAGTCCAGTTCCAGTGATGACCTGAACGCCAGCACCGGTCGAGGTGTGATTGATCTGTCCCATGATGACCGCCCCTGAGAGCGAGTTCTTCACAACCTCGGCCTGGGGGAGATGGCCCGGTTCGTACTGAACAATGGTCTCCGTTGGGTTCTCGGTCTGCGGGTAACTCGTCGAGGTCACCGTCGCATTCCCAATCGTTCCGATCCGATAGCCTAAAGCTTTCAGCGAGTGAGCAACCGAAGCTGCCTGTTGGTACGCCCCGGTGCCGTTGAGAACCGACACCGTGATAGCGGAAGGGGATATTTTAGGAACACTAAGACCCAAGGTCTTATCGATCAACTGCGTATCTTGTGGCTCAGCGGGAAAGACGATATCTCCGTAGTTGGCACCGTTGTAGTAGTACCCTCCATTGTTCGGTCCATTCTCGAGAGCCACCGGCAAAGTAACCGCTTGCGCCGCTGAGACGCTAGCGTTACGGTACTTCAACGCTAGAGCTACCATGTTGTTGAAAGTGAAACTGGAATCGACCTTAAGGTACTTGACAATACCGGAGAGGATCGAATTGAGCGTGAAGGGGTTGGACAGTCCTTTCTGCTTCACCTCAGCCGCTAAGACTTTCAAGAACTCGTGATCACGACGGATTCGACTTAAGTCTCCCAACGGATCCTCGGTCCACACACCGTTGGAGTAGTACTCCAGGTGACGCGCTCGAACTACCTCGAGTGCTTGGAAACCATTGAGTGTCTGGCATCCCGTCGTCGTAACGTTCAAACCTGAGTACGCGTCACGAACCGGCATAGGAAAGTCCATACGAACTCCTCCGAGCGCATTCACGACATTTTGAAAAGAGTCGAAGTTCAATTCCACAAAGTGTTGAATCGGGATACCGAGATCCTGCTCGACCGTTCGAACCAGCTGGTCTGGGGAAACGTTAAGTTCGGAATCGACTCGATTGGCCAAGTTAGTATTGGGAATCGGCATAAAAAGATCTCGAGGGATAGACAGGAGTGAGACCTGGCTAGTTGCCGGGTTGAAGTGCGCGATCATCGTGACGTCACTACGCGCACCTCCAACTTGCGTCGCGGAGCCGAAGTACTTAACCTGACTCGCCTTCAGGCCAGTCCGGGTATTCGAACCGACCAACAAGATGTTGATGGGCTGCGACGCCACAATCGGCGAGAGACTATGAAGCGTCAGCTTTGGGATCTGGTGATAGCGGTACTGTGAGTACGCATACAGGCCACCCACAAGCAGAAATACCACAACCACGAAGATTCCAACCGCGCGTCCGGCCCTAGCGACACGAGAGCGGCGGCGTTTACGGACGGCATGGCGACCCGTACGGGGTTGTGGAGCATCATCCGGACGCTGGGCTTGAGACACGAGTCGGAGATCCTTTCTCAAGATATCGAAGCAACTGGAGCATCTCTCCTGAGCTGAAAACGACATCTCTTTCGACGTTCAACCCCAAAAATCTACCCTTAGGACCCTTCCTCTACGATCAGTCCTTCATAGGAGCGGCTCAGTTTGTGTCATTTCTCACCCCAGTACGAGCAACGGTAAAGAGTTTGGCAGTTCAATCATGAGCACGATCCAGCCTCTTAACGAGGAAGCTCTCCACGGGTCATCTCTTCTCTCACGACGAGGGAATGCCACCTGAGTATCGTTTCCAGCTCTCCTCCCAAGCCCGGTCAAGAGGGCGACTTTGGGAACCACTATCTTCTTGGCCGCTCGAGACGGAGCTCACCGACGCACCAGCAGCCCTCAGAACCCCCCGCCTCTCTTTGCGATCTTCGTCGCGGATCCAGTCGATATAGATAAAGACCAGCGGCAACAGGGAGAAAATCTCGCCAGAGCCCCAGAGAAAATCAGCGCCCGCACGTGTCGAGCCAAGCGAGTACAGGCTCGAGATCGGTCGAGTCAACTGAGTCAGGGTCAAGCCAAGAAAAGTGTTGAGCGGAACCCCAAGCATTAACGCAGCAGCCCGTGCAGCAGGCGAGAGTCTCCACGAAGGAATTGGGTCCACCGCTATGACTGGCCACCAAAAGAGGAGGGCGACCGCAAGAAAGAAGACGTTCACGAGGTCCATTCTCACCATCGCCTTCGGATCCATGATGATACCAAAGAGTGGCGTTAGGAAGAACACAAACATCGAGCCGTAGTAGAGCAACCAAACCAACGGGGGAAAGTGTACGTAGCGAAAAGTCCGAGAGTTCAAGATCCGAAGAAGCACTGTCTTGGTTCGACGTGAGGAGCCTTGTAGCAAGAGGGTCGTCGGCGCTCCGGCCGCTAAGAGCATCGGACCAACCACCATCACGAGTACATGCTGGACTGCATGGGCAGAGAAGCTCCGCATCGTCAAAGCAGAGATTGGCCACACCAACGCTGCATCGATGGACCCGAGCCCAACAAGAAAGCTGAGCGTACGCCACCAGGGCCATCGACGACTCTTCTCATCCCAGAGTTTTCGCTGACCCCGAAGGTAGAGTATCGCCACTGCAACAGAGAGTACGAAAACTCCGAAGCCGAAGAGTCCAATCGATCCATACGGGAGGTAGAGGCCCCGCCCGTGCGTGGAACTCATAGGCATTGCTCTCTCCTCTCTACTCGCCGACCGAGCTAGCTGTGGACTATCGATACCCTACGATCTCGTAGCTCAGGAACCAAAACGTTCGCCGTTAGCTCCACTCCTTCGGAGCGAGGTTGTCGAGACCGTCCAGCGAAGCCACATCGATCGATCCGCTCTCGATCGATCCACCGCCAAGAAGCTCGTGCTCTGACTTCACCCTCCGAACTCGCTTCATCCACGGCATCATCCTCTCGGGAAACTTGCTCTCCTCTGACATAGTCAGCCAAAGCTTGATGCAGTAGTACGCCGTGTAGAGGAAGGGCTCCATACAGAGCACCCACAGGATCGAAGCCCCGATCTGCTGATCCGTCATCGGGCTCATCGTCTTCCCTGCGATGTGGAAGTAGACAGGGAACCACGGGTGGTGTGTCAGACCCATCAGCATTGCAAGCATCCAACTCGAGTATGTGCTCACCAAAACCATGCCGAGGCGCCAAACAGGATTCGAAACTCGGGAACGATAGGGAGGAGAGTCAATGAGCTGCGTAAAGAGGAGCATGCCAGACGTGATGAAGGTATAGTGCATCGCTAGCATCGCGTACTTGTTATCGACCGCAAAGGTCATCATCGGTGGATAGAACCACATCCACATCACCACGTTGAAGTAGATCAAGTCCACCACGGGATTGGTGACCGCCTTGATGACTTTGGCAAAGGCCCCACGACCCTTCGACGCTCTAATCAAACGGGCGAGGACGGGGCGAACTGGATCGGGAAGACCGAGCTCCATCAACTTCCAGGGCTTTCCATACGCTATCAGCGGCGGTGCACCAATCATGATGAGAACGTGAAAGAGGACGTGAGCCCAGAGATACACCATTGACCAAAACATCAACGGAGAGTTCACGGAAACAACGAGGAAGAACATCCCAAGGAGAAATACGGTCTGGTCAACGAAGTTGGCACCAGTCGTGCGCTCGAGCCCTTGAGCTCGACGTCGCGCCTCGATCTTGAGACCTCGAAAATACAATACGAGGGGGATGAATATGAACGGAACAGAGACACCGAGGTTGAGCGCCCAATTAGATAATAGGTACTTCACGAAGAAGCCAGCATGGCTCGCCACCGACGACATATTCATATCTGGCACGAGATCCTCCTCTCAAGAGCTCTCCTTAGACCTTACCGCTCTTTTGCCCCTAAGAGAACCTGAGAGGTATACACCTCGTTCAGGGAGTACTCTCAACTATCTCCAAGGAACCCTCAAGCTCTGGTCGAACTCGTTCGACACGTGTACTCTGATTTGACACTGCCCGCTTCAGAGAGCAGATCATCACCATCACCTTCAATGTTCCACGTAGCGACGAGCTCAGGTGACGCCAAAGCAACCTCGTCCTCTGCGGCCCCACAGCGATAGCTGCGCAACAGGGTCTTGGAACACCTGAACCACAAGACCGTGGCGGCTTCGAACTCCGAGAAACGTGGTACTACTAAGGTATGGCTATTATCAAAATCAATGCTCTTACCGTTCCAGAGGAGTCCGGGCAACAACTTGCCGAGCGGTTCGCCGCACGAGCCGGAGCGGTCGACGGACAAGAGGGTTTTGAGGGATTTGAGCTACTCCGCCCGACCGACGGGCGTAGTCAGTGGCTCGTTCTCACCCGCTGGCGAGACGAGGCAGCGTTTGAGGCCTGGCTTCAGTCCCCAAGCTTTCGAGAGGGACACGCCGGCCTTCGCAGAGAAGCGCAGCAAGGTGAGACACATCCAACGATCTCTGAGCTCTGGAGTTACGAAGTGATTCAGAGCTCTGAGTCACCAAGCCACTCGTAGGTCTTGCGCCGGTCCTTCGTGAGTCACCAAGTATCCAAGAAGATCAGGTCTGATTCTCCCAATCAAGCACTTCGGCACCGGGGCTCTTTGACCAACTCACAACAAAGGAGTATCGATCGCCCCGAATCACGGTGTGCCGTACCTCGATGATCTCTTCTCCGCAGCGACCGACTCTCTCGACGGAAAATGCCACAGTATCAGGAGCAACTTGGAGCATGCTCGCTTCCTCGTCACTGAGGCTACTTGGGCGAATCTCTTCATCACCCCCGTCGACCACGATATTGCACCGAGTTCGCAGCTCTTCATAGAGGGCACTTCGCTCAAAACTACAGTCCATCAGAGGGGCCGCCTTCTCCATTGGTAACCACGAACGGTCGATAGCCAGCGGCAAGCCTCCCGCGAGTCTGAGTCGACCCAGATAGAGGAGCGGATGATTCGGCCTCAGTCCCATCCGGACGGCTTGGGGTGGACTGACCACCTCAGACTTTGCCAAGACCACGCTCGATTGCTCGACGCCTTGACTCTCAATAGCACGAAAGAGGCTATAGATGGCGCCAAGCGGTTGTTTGAACTCGCTCGGTTGTCGTACGCGAGTCCCACCTCGACCACGTCCCCGTATGAGTAGCCCTTCGAGGTCGAGCGTACGAACGGCCTCACGAGCAGTATGCCTCGAGACACCATAGTGCTCCACGATCTCTCGATCCGAGGGAAACCGATCGAAGAACTCACCACCCTCGAGGCGCCGCCGAAGATCATCACCGATCTGTCTCCAAAGAGGAGCCTTCCCATATCGATCGAGAACAACCATCGTGCTTCGACTACCTCACTTTAAGCAACACTCTCCGCTACGGATGGCGCTGGTCTTCACCCTAACTCGACAACCAAATTTTCCGAGGCCGACTCTCAAGAGCTAGATCCACGCTACTCCATTCACTCTGTCAAGTCGGTAGTTCAACCACCAAGACTCAACTCACCTGCGCTGCAGGGCGAAGGACCTCACTCATCGATCGAGAAAAACTACACCAGAATCTGAAGGTACCTCGCTAGGAGGTAGACTAATTTGTCCGTTCAATTAATCATCATCACGTCGATGGAGGTTCCGTGCAGGTCATTGTCATTGCCACCGAGCAACTCGGGGATCGTTCTTACGTGGTCCACGATGCTTCAGCTGCGATTGTGGTCGATCCCCAACGAGACATTGATCGAATCCTTGAGGTGACAGAATCGCTTCACCTACCGGTCACCTTCGTCCTCGATACTCATCTCCACAACGACTACGTCAGCGGTGGCTTGGAGCTCAGCAGACGAACTGGTGCTCGATTTCTAGTCGGAGGTGGAAGCGAAGCGGCGTATGACTGCGAGGACCCCTACGATCACCAAGCCTTCCAGAGCCACGGACTCACGATCACTGCGCTTCGGACTCCTGGTCATACCGTCAATCACACCAGTTACCTCATCGAGGAGGAGGGTGAGCCGCCCGCGCTCTTCACCGGCGGATCGATGCTTTATGGAACGGTCGGCCGCACCGACCTAGTTGCGACCGAGCTCACAGACTTCCTTACTCGAGAGCAGTACCGCTCCACGCGCAACCTTGCAACCAGCGTGGACCACAAGGCGGGTGTCTACCCAACCCACGGCTTTGGGAGCTTCTGCTCCTCAGCGGCATCGAGTGGAGCTTCAGAGAGCACCATTGAGCAGGAGCGAAAGACCAACCTTGCCTGCACCACCGAGGACGAAGAACAGTTCGTCGCTCAGCTCCTCAGCGGACTCACGGCCTACCCACGGTACTACCTCCATATGGGACTTCTGAACCGCTCAGGAACTGCCGCTCCTTTTCGCATCATGCGGCCTCACTCGATCGATCTCCAAGGCATCACGAGAGCGATTCAAAACGGCCAGTGGGTCATCGACCTCCGCCACCGATCGAGCTTCGCTCAGCGCCATATCAAGGGCACCATTGGAGTTGAGTATGGCAACTCCTTCACCACCTATCTCGGATGGATCACTCCATGGGGCATGCCACTCATCGCCCTCGCCACCTCCCAGGAACAACTCGAACGTGCTCAGCGAGATCTCGCTCGAATTGGCATCGATCACTTCGATGCAGCGACAATCATCGACGACGCTCTCCTGAATGAGGCTGAAACCGAAGGTTATATCGAAACAGATTTTCAACAACTGACCAAGGTCATCGAGGCCGAAGATGACGTAACGATCGTAGACGTTCGCCGTCATGATGAGTGGAATGCCGCCCATATTGAAGGTGCACTACATCTACCTCTCTCAGAACTGCTGCATCGAGAGAAGGAGCTGCCCAAGAGCGAGATCTGGGTACACTGCGCAAGCGGCTTCCGCGCTTCGTTCGCCGCAAGTCTCTTGGCTCGAGCGGGTCACCAAGTCGTGTTGATCAGTGACTCCTTCCACAACGCGCAACCGGCGGGTCTCGACCTAACGAAGGGCTAGGACTACTCAATCGCTTTCTTCAGAGATAAGCCCCTCTCCGCTAGGGTCCACTGCTGCAGAACCCGATCGCCCACATCCGATGCGCCTGGATCCGCCCAAGCCGTTTTACCGAGTTCACTACGACTGCGCGCCCATTGCGAAGTGTGCAGAGATTCTTGGGCCGTTGGTCACCATGACGCGAAAGGCGCAACGAGATTGCATACCTAGCATGCAAAGCGACCGTCTCCACGACTCCGGCACTGGCGGGATCAAAGATCTCGAACGTGAGAGAGACGCCGTCTCGGAGTCACGATCCACCGACCAGACCAAGATCGAAGGCTGAGGTCGCTCTTCGACCGGTCGATCTCAAAAAGGTGCATCACCGATGTACGCGAACGTAACCGTGTCGAACACTACAGCGGCAACCATTGACCACTCTCGAACAGATCCCATGCGGACGCCCTGCCCTAGGAACGAAAATAGCGCTCGAGCTCGCCGACATATCGATCGAGCACCTTATCCCAGGTCACGTCGTTGCAGTAGAGCCGGCCACGCTCCCCGAGATCGTTTCGAAGCACCTCGTCATCCAAGACCAGGTCGAGAGCGACCTCGAAGCTCGGGTAGCTCGAGAAGACTAGACCCCCACCACTACGCTCGACGTGACGCCGAGTGACTTCGCATGCGCCATTGACCAGCACTGGCTTGCTTAACGACCACGCCTCGAAAAGAACGATCGAGTACGATTCGAAGTACGAAGGCTGAACGAGAAACGATGCTCCATCGATCAGCGCCCACTTCTCCTCCTCGCTCACTGGACCGGTAACGATGAGATCCGAGTGTTCTCCAGGAGACACAACGGTTGGCCCAGCGAATACCATTGCAAGGTCGGTCGTTGAGCGATTTCGGTAGTTGATGAAGTAGCTTCCCAGCATCGATGTACCCTTATGGCCATCAACACGACCAAGACAGAGTGCGTAGCGTCGATTCTCGAGAGACCAACGGCGAAGCAGAGATCGATTGATCGAGCTAGGCGGCGGATCGACCCCGAGTCCCAACGTCACCGCGGGTGTTGCAGCGACCTTGAAGTGGTCACTTACAAACTCGGCCTCTGAGTCGGTGTGGTAGATCAACAGATCTGCCTGCTCAAAAACCTCAGCGAAAATGGGTAGATATACCGCCGGTTCATCGTGTGCAGCTGGGTGGAGCACGGCTCGACCAGTCGCGTGCTTGATCCCTTCCACAGTCGGATGAAACAGATAGGGATAGAAGGCAATGACATCGCTCGTGCAACCCGCTATTGCCTCGATCAGTGCTTGAGAGACCGGTCCCTGTAACTCAATGAAGTGCGAAGACTCCGCCGCCGTTGCCGCCCATGGGGCAAAAAGAGTTCGGCCGGCATACGCAGCAAAGCCTGAATGACGACCTGAATCGATCGGAAAGCGATGGACCCTCACACCATTGATCATCTCGCTACCACTTGCGTAATGCGGCGACCACGTATCGGAGTCCTTTGCGGTAGTAGTTAGGACCGTCACCGCATGACCTCGTAGAGCCAACCGCTCAGCAAATTGACGGGCCGCACTCTCGGCTCCACCAATAACCTCGACGCCATAGCGAGGGATAACGTACGCTATCGACAAGGGCTTCCTCTCGGCGCTCTCGCTTGAGACTGCAGAATCGACGCTCACGGCAGGAATCCTTCCAGGATTTCGCGCAATCGTTCTTGTGCCTGTTGCGGGTTCGATCGATTGAGTCTCTGACGACCAGCCGCAACGACCTGTTCGCGGAGATCTGGATCTGATATCAGTAGGTGAGCAGCGGCAGCGAACGCAAGGGGATCTCCCGGCGGAACCAGAATTCCGCCATCACCTAGTGTCTCAGGTACTGCTGCACATGAGACTGCAACAACCGGCAGCTCGTGACTGAATGCCTCGAGCAACGGAACACAGAAGCCTTCATGCAGCGAGGCCGACACGTAGAGATCAGACATGAAGTAGAGCCGATCCAGTTCCTCGTCCGATACCGATCCATGGAAAATCACGCGATCCTCAAGCCCCGATCGGGCGACCATCTCTCGAAGTATCGACGTATACAGATCGGAGTAGTCTGCTCCAACGAGATGGAGCATGACACCGTCACCATAGACCCTCACGTACGCATCGAGCGCTGCAATGAGGTCATGGGGGGCCTTGTGGGGCAAGAGTCGTCCCACAAAGAGCCAGTGATGCATCTCTCGATCCGCAGCCTCCGCTCTGTGTTGTTTGCCGCTTTCGCTACTGTGGGCAGAGCTCGGCGTCTGAAAAAGTACCGGCAAGACTTCGACGTGTGGGTAGTTGAGCTCTTGCAGCTCACGCGCATTGAACTCGGAATCGGCTATCGCAAGTGGAGAGAGCTCCGCCAACATTTGGAGCTGGTACCGAGCCTCCACCTGGGTCCTGGCAAAACCTGGGTCCCAAGGCTCGAAGAAGCTAGCCGGGGTTATGTTGTGATAGTTCACGATCACCTGGTCTCGTCGAGCAACGAGAAAATTTACCAAAGCGGAGTAAGAACCAATCTGACAGATGACCAGATCTCCAGCGCTGAACCGGTTGGGAAACTCAGTATAGAGATGGGCGATGCCCACCCGATCCAGGTGAGGAGCATCCACATAAAACTCACACTCCACCCCCAACGCAGATAACGCCTCTCCAAGCAGGAGTGAGTGGTTACCAATCGCGTCTCTCCGAGAGAGCGAAGAGACGAATTGATGTGCGCGCATCGCTACCGTCCCCCTTGATACGGCGGAAAGTTCTCGATCACTGAAGCGAGCGCTCGATGATGCTCTCGCTCCGCGACCTGAGTCGAGAACTTATCCAACTGCTCGTCTGCGCCACCTCGAATCTCGGCGCGTACGTCCCTATCGGTCAGCGCGAGACGGACCGCAGCAGCAAACTCGACCGGATCGGCACTTGAGACCAGAACGCCAGCTCGTCCAAGAGTCTCAGGAATCGCACTCGAAGCGAAGGCCACGATCGGCAAAGCCGATCGCATGGCTTCGATAAGGGGGAAGCAGAAGCCTTCGTGGCGAGAAGCGCTGACAAAAACATCAGCGGAACCGTAGAGAGCACCGAGCTCAGCGTCACTGACCTGACCTTGCAAGAGTACCGCGTCGGCAAGGCCCAGCTCTTCGGCGTAGCGTTCAACAGCAACCGCATACCGTTCGATCGCTCTCGAACCAACTAAGGTCAGCGTCGCCGCAGGGTCATAGAGCTGGCGATAGACGGCGAGCGCCGCAACCAGCTCAAGCTGTGCCTTGTTTGGGAAGATTCGACCGACAAAGAGCCATCGAGCGCCACTCTCGCAGATCCGACGATCGACAAGTACCGGAGGTCGCAGTTCTATAAACGGCGAGGCTACCGCCGTCTTGGTGTAGCCAAGACGTTTCAGTGACTCCCTGTTGAACTCCGAGACCGTAAACGCGAGCTCACACTGATTCGACAATTTTCCAATCTGATGCTCGGCCATAGCCATGGCAATGCCAACCCCAAAGTCCCAAGCGATAGCCATCTCGGACGGCGTGACGTTATGAAAGTTTACGAGTTTGGGTTCTCTTCGCGCAGTCAAGAAACCAGCGATGGGGCTAGCCGTCGATGCCTGATATATCAGCGTTGTCGAAGTGAGAGGATCGGACTTGAACTCACGATAGTGACGACACCGATTCTCCGTTCCGGGTTTCATCTCGTCCGCATAGATCTCTGACTCGATCCCAATCCTTCTTAGGTAACCCTGAAGTGCGAACGTGTGCTGACCGATCGCATCATGGACTGCGAGCGAGGGCACGAACTGGTGAACTGCCAGTGCCGTACTCATGCTGAGAACGACTCCGCTCCCTTTCGTCCGACGACGAGCGAGACTGCGGCCTTACGAGCATTAGATCTCGGCAGACCAATCACTTCAACATCTACAAATCCGGCCTCTTGTAGGATGTATTGCCAGGTGGCGGGCTGAAAAAGTTTCCCTGGAGAGAGATCAAAAGCGACGGCAAGAGTCTCGTTACTTGCCAGTGTCGACGGGTCATGGACCACGATAGCGAGTCTGCCACCAGGGAAGAGAGCTTGGAGGCTCCTCTGAACGATAGCGATCTTCTCTTTTGTATCTGCGACCTCGTCAGAACCTTGTACGACGATAGCATCCAGCATCTCGGAGCGAACGTGCTCGAGATGGCGCAGAGTCTCATCCCACCGAACATCGAGACCACGCCCAGCTAAGTGGTCTAGCCCAGTGGAATCTCGATCGATCCCGTACACCTTGCACCCACGATCCGAGAGCGCTACGAGCAACTCATTCGAACCACACGACGTCACGAGGGTACGTCCCTGCAAAGCTGCTGTTTCAATCTCTGCACAGCACCGCTCGAGTTGACGAGTGTCGAGATCCAGATCTACTCGCGCACCCGCAAGGCCTATCTTTGTTTCTTGTCGCTCCAGCCGGGATAATCGCAGATCGTACGCGTGAAGAAGCTGGATCAGATTCGCATGGAAGTTACTGAGCTGCTGCGCTAGGTAGTTTAAGTACCACGCCATGAGCTTCCGAAGAAAAGTCTTCAGGTACGTGACTCCTGGCTTTTGAGACTGGAGCGGAACGTCAATATCAATAATGGCACTTCGATCAACGGAGTAGATCAGGTGCCTGATATCCTCCTCCGATGCCCCTTGACCTTTCGGCACCAATTCGTTGTAGATGGTCCGCAGCTTCGCCTCAAATGACGGCGGATACCTACCTTCCGCCCTACGCCGCATCACCTCTTGTTCGACTCGCTGCTGCATCCGGGCCTGAAAAGCTGACGCGTCGTCTATCTCGGCACCGCCACCGATCGACTCGGCCAAACGAGGCTCCTTGAGGTCATCCGAGTTCGTTCCTGAGTACCTGACGTCTTCCAAACTCTTCTGTCCTTTCCACGCGACCAGTACTCGCTCAGGCTAGCGTCTCTCTCCTCTGCCTATCCTCAGGTCAACTGTGACTATCTGAAGCACCAACACGGCTCCAGCGCCCGATGCCCAAACGAGTGCGAATCAGCTCTACCGGACAGGACCTCAGCCCGTACAACTGTGACCTCCATTGACGAGTGCGGACTTGGAGAAACCAGATGCATACTTGAGGGCCCGCAATCTTCTTCACGGATACCGCGATAGCACCAGGTATTACAGCAACAGCAATCCATTTCTTTTTTACCGATGAAATCTGCTGCTTTGCCCTACTGCGGAGCGATCCAACTCTCTGCTCTTCACTGATGTCATCAGCGATTGGCAAAATCTCGACGAACCGCCACAATCATCGAGAGTGCCACGTCGGAAAGTGATCGATACCTTCATCTCTCCGGCGTTCGTCGCAGTGACCGCCAGGCACCCCTTGTCATACCTACGCCTATCCGACTCGATCTCTACGAGCGCCACCAGGCGCGACAGAGCAGAACGGTATCTCGATCTACATCTCGACGGTAGCGCACCTGCAAAAGGGGTCGATAGCGCTCCGAGTCCCTCGCCACAGCTTTGACCTTAGTCTCGAGCTCAGTCCGTATCGGTACAGGAGGGAACCTCCAGAGAGATCACCAGTGCTCCGACCGTCGGCCCTCACCAAGGGGTAGCGCCGGCCCACCATATCTCGGTCTAAAGCACCTGCCAACTCTCACCACCAAGGATTACCACTCCTGCTATCAACACAACAGAGAGGTCTGATCCGGCCGCTTGAGCGACTCGTGGATCAGACCCCTCTAGCTTCAGTTGCAAGCAGTGCGAGAGGGGCAGTCCTCCACTCGCCTACTCCAGGTGCCCTACTTCAGCGAGATGGACTTCCGCCTCCAGGGAAGAATGAGGCTGAAACCAATCACCGCACTCAACGCTGCTAGGAACCAGTATGTCTCCGAACTCCACGGCTTGCCCGTGTGCACCGATGGAACGGTTACGGTCTTGGTCACTGGGGCCGCCGTTGTCGGAGGTGCAGAGTTTGCAGCAACCGCCACCACTGCGGTGGTAGGAGGCGTCGTGGTCGTAGGAGGCGTCGTGGTCGTGGTCACCGACGGTGCAGTCACTGGAGGAGAGGTCACAGGTGTGACCGCCGTTGAGAGTGATACGGTATCAGACGCATAGACCGTGGCGGCATCGTTCGACGAGACAGAAGCTCGGTTCACAACGCTTGACACCGTCGTCGATGAGGGAGCACGTACCGTTACCGTCAGCACCGGCGCACTTTGTCCCGGTAAGAGAGCCTGATTTGCCGGTATCGCATAGGTACAGCTCACCGTCGTAGCCGGAAAGGACGTACTCGCACAGCTCCAACCGCTGCCAGACGCCGCGGTCGCAACCATTCCTGTCGGCAGCGGATCGTTAATCGTAAGAGCCTGACCCTCTGCCAGCTGTGAGCTGGTGGAGACACCCGCTGTCAGAAAATACTGGAAGACCGAGTTGTAGTTGGTTGCGTGATTGACGTTGTCGGTCTTCTGCAACGTCAAGACGGGACACGCACCGCTCGCCGGGGCATTTATGGTTTGCTCGGCGATGAACTGATTCTGGCAGGAGGTGAATGGGACCTGAACGATCGGGTTGTTATTGTCGAGTGCAAAGTCGTCCGAACTCAGCGCATGCAGCGAAGACGGTACCGGCACAAGCGTCGGTGAGATCGTCGCACTCGTTCCTGAACCACTCGCATTGAGATTCGACGGATCGATCCTGTAGAAGTTAACTTGACCGTTACCCTGGTTGCCGTTGATTGCACCGGTCGAGATCCACAGACCGGTTCGGCCGGGCACCGTACCTTCGACGCTACCTGAATAGGTCGATCCTGCTCCGGTCGAGATCTTGTACTCCGAGGCCGTAGCGGATCCACCTGCCGGCTGGGCATCGGCATACCCAACGGTTCCAGTAAACTCCCGCACGAACCAAAGCTCTGGAGCCCCATTCACCATCTGACCACTGAAATCCCCAAGGTTACCAGTAAAGGTAGACGCCGTGATCGTTACGGTCGGGCTATTGGTATTCGTCGAAGACAGGCTCGAAAGAGGGAAGCCGAAGATCTCCTTATTGTTGCTGCTTCCAGCGTAAAGGTACCCGTCGTACACGGTCATGGCCGAATCAAAAGTGGACGACGTCGCATACGTCGTTACTGTTCCCGAGCTAGAGATACCGTAAATATCTTTGCCTGAGGTGATGTAGACCGAACCCGCAGAATTCGTACCAATAGAAGTCGACGGCACAAAGGTACTGCTAAAGACGCTCGATCCCGGGAAAGTCACAGCTGAACCGGCTTCAGTAAGCGAATAGATCGGCAGACCAGTGGTGCTTCCTCGAGGAAGTTGCGATGGATCCAACTGAACTACCGAATCGGACCCTCCGTTAAAGTTAACAAAGTACACCATTGAATTTGCCGCAAGACCATCAATCGGAGCGAAACCATTGCCAAGTTCAACGACGGCCTCAGCCTGACGCGTTACTCCGTTGACCTCTAGCAGGTCGCCAGCACCGAGACCACGGTAAACCGAGATCCAGTAGTTTCCTTGGGCGTCCCGAACGGCCTGTTCGAGATGTGAAGAGTACGATATGATCCGATCGTTCACGAAGGTACCTAAGTAGATCGGCACTGGAGCATAGACCGCAGAAGTTGAAGTGGCGGAGGCTGACGATACGGAGGTAGCTAGCAACCCTGCGGTTGCACTGATCCCCAACGCAACTGCGCCACCGGCGAGGCTGAGTCGCCGAATCTTACGGCGACCTCCGTGTATCGCCTTCGAAGTTCTTCTCAGTTTCATTAGAGTTCTACCTTCCCTCGACTACCTATCAAAACCCATGGCTAGACGCAGCGCTCTCGAGTACTAACTACCAGAGCTGCGACTAACCAGAGCAAAACCACAGAGCACCATGACCGATCACCCTGTCGTGACGAGCTAAAGTTACCATACTTCTCTGCCGATAACAAGAGTTTTCTC